>DASZVT010000117.1:0-3305 GCA_035546915.1 Mycobacteriales bacterium
GTCGACAGCCGCGATCCGGCTCCAGCCGGGCCTGTCGGCCCGGATCATGACCGGCGCTCCGATCCCGCCCGGAACACAGGCGGTGGTGCCGCTGGAGTGGACGGACGGCGGCGTGACACAGGTCGTGATCACCCGCGCGCCAGACCCCGGCGCGTATATCCGGCGCGCCGGCGAGGATCTCGCCAAAGGGGCTCCGGTGCTGTCCGCCGGTACCGTGCTGGGAGCCGCCCAGATCGGCCTGCTGGCGGCGGCCGGGCGCTCCCGGGTCATGGTGCATCCCCGCCCGCGGGTGATCGTGCTGTCCACCGGGAGCGAGCTCGTCGAGCTGGGCGAACCGCTGGGGCAGGCGCAGATCTACGACGCGAACTCCTACGCGCTCGCGACCGCCTGCCGGGAGGCCGGGGCGCAGGCGTACCGGGTGGGCGTGGTGCCGGACGACCCGGCTCGGCTGACCGAGGTCCTCGACGACCACCTGATCCAGGCGGATGCGATCGTCACCAGTGGCGGCGTGAGTGTGGGGGCGTACGACGTGGTCAAGCAGGTGCTGCGTCAGGTGGGCAGCGTCCGCTTCCACCGGGTGGCGATGCAGCCGGGGATGCCGCAGGGCTTCGGTGTCATGGGGGACGACCACATCCCGGTGTTCGCACTGCCCGGCAATCCGGTCAGCTCGCTGGTGTCGTTCGAGGCGTTCGTGCGTCCCGCGCTGCTGCGGATGGCCGGGGCGCAGCAACTGCACCGGGCGCTGGTGCCGGTCGTCCTTGCCGAGGCCGGGCGCTCGCCGGCCGGTAAGCGCCAGTACGTCCGGGTCCGGCTGGCATCCGACCCGCAGCGGGGTGTCGTCGCGACGCGAATCGGCGGACCTGGCTCGCACCTGATGGCTGCGATGGCCGCCGCGAACGGCCTGTTGATCGTGCCAGAGGACGTCACCGAACTCGCAGCCGGAGCGACTGGGGTCGCGATGGTGCTGGACGGTCCGGGCCAATGAGCGTGGAAGGCCCGGCACCCGCGCCGTTCCCGCACCTGGACGAGCGTGGATCCGCTCGGATGGTCGACGTATCGGGCAAGGACGTCACCGTCCGAGAAGCGACCGCGACCGGGCGGGTACTGGTGTCCGACGCGGTGCTGACGGCGCTGCGGGACGGCAGTATCCCGAAGGGGGATGCGCTGGCGGTGGCCCGGATCGCCGGCATCGCTGGCGCCAAGCGGGTGCCGGAACTGTTGCCGCTCGCGCACCCGGTGGCGTTGCACGGCGTCGCCGTCGAACTGTCCATCGGCGAGGGTGGGGTCGACATCCGTGCGACCGCCCGAACCGCGGACCGTACCGGGGTGGAGATGGAGGCCCTGACCGCGGTGGCGGTGGCGGGCCTGGCGCTGCACGACATGGTCAAGAAGCTGGACCCGGAGGCATCGCTGACTCAGGTGCGGCTGCAGCGCAAGACCGGTGGTCGGAGCGGCGACTGGCGGCGGGATCCCGGTCGGTGAAGGCGCGGGTGGTCACCGTGTCGGACCGGTGCGCGGCGGGAGAGGCGCAGGACCGGTCCGGCCCGTTGGCGGTGACGCTGCTGGCCGAGCACGGCGTGAGCGCTGACGACGTCGTGGTGGTGCCCGACGAGATCGCTTCAATCGCGGCAGCAGTGCAGGCCGGCGTCGCGGACGGCGTCGACCTGGTGCTGACCACCGGCGGCACCGGCTTGTCGCCGCGGGACGTGACGCCGGAGGCGGTCGGGCCGCTGCTGGAGCGCACGCTGCCGGGGATCGCCGAGACGCTCCGTGCGGCGGCGCGTGAGCGGGTTCCGACCTCGGTGCTGTCCCGCGGCGTGGCGGGCGTGGTCGGCCGGACGCTGGTCGTCACCTTGCCCGGTTCCACCGGCGGGGTGCGCGACGGCGTGGCGGTGGTCGGCCCGCTGCTCGCGCACACCGTCGACCAGCTGCGCGGTGGCGACCACCGGTGAGTCCCGGCTGGCCCGCGAGGCTGAGCCACGGGTCGGTGGTGGTGCGGCCGCTACGGCGCCGCGACCGGGCCGACTGGATTGCGGTGCGCAACCGTAACGAGGCGTGGCTGCGCCCCTGGGAGGCGACTCGGCTCGGGACGGCGACGGCGGAGATCCCGTGGGAGGCGCGACACACGCCCGCCACCTACACCGAACTGCTGCGGCGGCAGCGGCAGAACACCCGGACCGGGACGCACCTGCCGTTCGGCATCTTCGTCGACCGGGTATTCGCCGGGCAGGTCAACCTCGGCGAGATCGTGCACGGTGCGTTCTGCTCCGCAAACATCGGCTACTGGATCGACGAGGGCCTGGCCGGGCGCGGCATCACGCCGACCGCCGTCGCGCTGCTGGCGGACCACGCGTTCCGCGCGGTCGGCCTGCACCGGCTGGAGGCGAACATCCGGCCGGAGAACTCCGCGAGCCTGGCGGTGGTGCGCAAGCTGGGCTTCACCGACGAGGGCTTCCACCGACGATTCCTCGCCATCGACGGGGACTGGCGCGATCACCGTTGCTTTGCGCTGCTGGCGGAGGACCACCCGGGCGGCGTGCTCGGCGCGCTGCTGGATCGCACCGTGGTCTGACCTGTGCCGCGAGCCGCGATTGCGTCCGGTTGTCGAGTGGAGCGCAGCTGCCGTCTGCGCCACCGCTACGCGACATCTGCGCGCCGCTCGAACCGGTGAACAGGTGATGTCGGCCAGGTAGCCACATCGGGCCGGTGACACGCCGTCGGCATCCGTGCCGCAGCTGTGGTGCGTGGTTACCGTCACGAAGCGTGAGTGCCGTCGTGTTGGGTGCGCTGGTCATCTTGTGGGCTGTCGTCCTCGTCCCGATGTGGCTGAAACGGCACGACAAACTCAACGAACTCGCGGCGGTGGATCGGTTCGCCGGCGCCATGCGGGTGCTGTCCCGCAGGTCGGGACGGGGCGGCGGGCGTGCCGCGCTGTCCTCCGGCCGGTACGTGATGATGCCGGCTCGCTCGGCGGCGGCCCGGGTGCCGCACGTGAGCAGGCCACAGGAGCCGGAACCGCGCCAGCGCCGTCGCGAAAGTACGGTTGAAAGTGACTCTGCCGCAAGGGATTTCGAGATGGCTGCCAGCGATACAGCCGAGTACCGTGAGCGTCCGCCGGTGACCGTCGCGGCCCGCGAGGACCGGCGCCAGGTGACCGCGCGGGTCGGGTCCGGACAGCGCGGGGTGGCCCGGGAAGCGGGTGCACGCGCCTCCCGGTTGGCCCAGCGTCGCCGACTCGTGCTCGCGATGCTGGCCGGGTTCCTGCTCACCCTGGTGCTCGCGCTTGCCCTGGGCGGGATGTTCAT
>DASZVT010000118.1:0-10674 GCA_035546915.1 Mycobacteriales bacterium
CCCCGGAGCCGGCCCGGCCAGCCCGCGCGCCACGGCCGGAGCGCAAGCCGATCGTGTTCATCGACGACGACGAACTCGACGTCCCCGACTTCCTGAAGTAGTGGCACGCGGCTACGACTGGGCATTCACCCGCCGCGATCATCCGGTTCCCGGCGCGGGTGCGAGCAGCGGTCCGTACGCCTCCTTCAACCTCGGCGGCGGCCTCGGTGACGACCCGGCGGCGGTGCCCGCGAACCGCGCTGCGCTCCAGACCTGGTGGGGTCCGCCCGCCATGCCGGTGGTGTTCATGCGGCAGGTGCATGGGGCGTGCGTGTGCGTGGTCGACGAGCCGCCGGTCGCGGTCCCGGAGTGCGATGCGCTGATCACGACTCGGCCCGGCCTGGCGCTGGCCGTTCTGGTGGCGGACTGTGTCCCGGTGCTGCTCGCCGCGGCCGACGGTCGGGCGGTGGCCGCGGTGCACGCCGGACGGGCCGGGGTGTGCGCCGGCGTCGTGCCCGCGGCGGTCGCCGAGCTGAACCGGTTGGGCACCTCGCCGAAGGACATCCGTGCCTACCTGGGCCCTGCGATCGGCGGTTGCTGCTACGAGCTGCCTGCGAAGCTGCGCGACCAGGTCGCTGCCGCGATCCCGCAGGCTCACGCCACCACCCGGTGGGGCGCTCCCGCGCTGGACCTACCGGCGGCCGTACGCGCCCAGCTCGCGTCGGCCGGGGTGGACCGGGTGCAGGCGGATGGCACGTGCACGTTCGAGTCCGCGGCGCACTTCTCCTACCGGCGCGACGGGGTGACCGGGCGATTCGCCGGGCTGATCGCGATCCGCGCATGAACGGTGCCGACGAGCCGGACGTCGCGGACCTGCGCAGGGAGGAACTCCGCAGAGAAGAACTGAGCGGCAACCTGACGCGGGTCCACGATCGCGTCCGTGCCGCCTGCGCGAGCGCCGGCCGAGACCCGCGGGAAGTCACCCTGGTCGCGGTCAGCAAGACCTTTCCGGTCGCGGACGTGCTGACGTTACATGCGCTGGGGCAGCAGGAATTCGGCGAGAATCGACACCAGGAGGCGGTCGGGAAGGCGACCGCGGTTCCGGCCGCCCGGTGGCACTTCGTCGGGCAGCTGCAACGGAACAAGGCGCGTGCCGTCGCGTCGTACGCGGATGTCGTCCAGTCCGTCGACCGGCTCCCGCTGGTGCCGGTGCTGGGAGCAGCCGCGCGGCAACGAGGGCGGCCGCTCGAGGTACTGGTTCAGGTCGACCTGGGCAGTGGCGAGAGCAGGCGCGGTGGCGTGGCGCCGACCGGGCTGGTCGAGCTCGCCGACGCGGTGGCCGCGCAGCCGGGCCTGTTGCTCACCGGCGTGATGGCGGTCGCACCGCGCGCGGCCGCCCCGCGGGCCGCCTTCGCTCGGCTGCGGGAACTGGCTGAGCGGCTGCGTCGGGACCATCCGCAGGCGCGGGCGATCTCTGCCGGCATGTCCGCCGACCTGGAACCGGCGGTGGCGGAGGGCGCCACGCTGCTGCGTGTCGGCACGGCGTTGTTCGGGGGTCGGAGCGTTCCTCTCGGCTAGCATCGCTGCCATGGCGGGCATGCTGCGCAAGACGGCGCTCTATCTCGGCCTCGTCGACGACGACGAGGAGTATGAGGACGACTACGTCGACGAGGACGACTACGCCCGGCCACGGCGCGACAGCCGTCCGGCTCGGGAGCCGGCGACGCGGGCGCCCGTACGCGCGGAGCGGGTCCCGGTGCGTGCCGCCCCCCGGTCGCATGAGGACGTCGACGTGCGGCGGGTCGGTGCGCCGGCCGCGGAGGCGTACCGGATCACTACCCTGCAGCCGCGGACCTACAACGAGGCACGTACCATCGGGGAGCACTTCCGAGAGGGTGTGCCGGTCATCATCAACCTGACCGAGATGGACGACGCCGACGCGAAGCGGCTGGTCGATTTCTGTGCTGGGCTGATCTTCGGCCTGCACGGCTCGATCGAGCGGGTGACGAACAAGGTGTTCCTGCTGTCGCCGAGCAACGTGGAAGTGTCCGAAGCAGACAAGGCGCGAATCGTCGAGGGTGGTTTCTTCAACCAGTCGTGACATCGAACCGAGTGAGCTCGAGTGAGATGACGCTGATCCCTATGACGTCCGCTATCTCCTATAACGGCCGGGTCGCGCCATGAGTGTGCTCGGCGACGTGCTGTACGCACTGCTGTCGCTTCTGCTGTTCCTGCTGTTCGCCCGGATGATCCTCAGTTACGTGCTGGCCCTGACCCGCTACCGGCCGTCCGGCTACATGGTCGTCCTGTTCGAGATCGTCTACACGGTGACCGACCTGCCACTGCGGCCGTTGGAACGGGTGCTGCCACCGATCCGGATCGGTCAGTTCGCTTTTTCGCTTGCGTATCTGGTGCTTTACGTAGCAATCATCATTTTGTTGCCTCAGGTCGGCCGGTTGTGAGGCACCCTGGTGGCGTGGGTGTTGTTCATCGTGAACAGAGGAGATCGCTGTGCCGCTGACGCCTGAGGACGTGCAGAACAAGCTTTTCTCGTCGGTCCGCTACAAGCGCGGCTACGACGAGGACGAGGTCGACGCGTTCTTGGACGAGGTCGAGCACGAGCTGACCCGGTTGGGGGCGGAGGTCCGCCGGTTGACGGCGGAGCTTGAGCAGGCGCAGCGACCCCGCGAAGGCGCAGCCCCGGCGCCGTCGGCGCTTGCGGCGAGCAGGCCGGTGGCGTCCGTCCCGCCGGCCGTTCCACCGGCGCCGGCCATCGCCCCGGTCGCGGCGGTCGGGCCAGCAGCCGAAGCGAGCCCGACCGAGGAGGCGCTGCGCCGCACGTTGGTGCTGGCGCAGCGAACGGCGGATGCGGCGATCGCGGAGGCGAGGACGGAAGCAGAGGGCATCGTGGCGGCTGCCCGGGAGAAGGCGGCTGCGGCGGAGCGCGCCGCGACCGTGGAGCATGCGCAGCGCCAGCAGGCGCTGCGTGGTGAGCACGAGGCGTTGCAGGCAAGCGTGCGCCGGCTGCGCGAGTTCGAGCGTGAGCACCGCGAACGGATCCGCGCCTACCTGCATCTGCAGCTGCGTGAGCTGGACAACGGGGGTGCTGCGGTCCCGGCGATCGACGGTGCCCCCCGCGAAGCAATCACTGCCGGCGGCGACCGCGGTGCCCAGCCGGACGGCGGCCAGCACGGGCAGCACCGGGGCGAGGAGAAGACCGCGGATGCGAGCGGGACGGACGGGCCACAATCGGCCGGTCGGCACGCGGACAGCGGCCTCGCGGTGGCGAAGCTGGCCAGCCTGGGCGATCCGGTCCCGCCGGTGCCGCCCGCGACGTCGAGGCAGCCGCGGGTCGCAGATGACCAAGAGTGACGGTCGCCGCGCTAGGGTCGGAGCTTGCGTTCGACTCGTCCCGTTTGTTCCCCTGCTGAAGGTGTGCGCCGCGTGATCGTGCTCAGTTTCGTCCTGGTGGTGCTGGCCGCGGTGCTGCTCATCGTGGGTCTGGTCACCTCGGGCGTGGTCCTCATCTATCTCTCGATCGCCTCGTCGGTGGTGGCCGCCCTGCTGCTGCTTGCGGGCGCGCGTGGCCGTCGCGGCAAGCCGGTCGGCACGAACGTGCTCGAGCCGGCGACGCCGGAGGCGGCCGCGGTCGGGCAGGCAGACGGGCCGGCCGCAGATGCTGCGCCGGCGGTCACCGTGGTGACGGACGACGACGCGGACAGCTCCGAGCCGTCCGCACCTGCGGCCGGGCTCGATGACCAGGACCGCAGCCTGGACCTGGACTTCGGGGACGAGCCGGCCGGAACGGTTGCGGTCGATCCTGAACCGTCACCGGACGAGCCGTCCGGGGTGGAGGTGGCGTCGGGGCAGGCTCCGTCGTTCGATGAGGAGCCTGCCGCGCCAGCCGGGGCCGGTGATGACGCCGACGTCGACGAGGCGGTTGGCGAGCCGGAGCCGCGATCGGTGATCGCCGCGTATGACCCGACGCCGCGCGGTTCTGCGCCGTCCGATACGGCGGTGCTGCCGCCGGTCGCGGACGAGGCCTGGTCGGGGGAGGATCCCGCCGTCGTCGTGGTCTCCGGCCGGCCGCGCTACCACCGGGCAGATTGCCGTTTCGTCGTCGGCAACGATGACGCCGAGTCGATCCCGAGGTCGGAGGCGGAGGATCTCGGATTCGTACCCTGCGGGGTGTGTAAGCCCGACGGCGCCGGTACAGCCCGGCGGGCGGCTCCTCAGGCCCCGGCGCGTAAACAGCCGGCCCAGAAGGCCACCGGCGCGCCGGCCAAGGCCAGCGCGACCAGAGCCGCGGCTGCGAAGTCGACGGGGACGAAATCGACCGGCGCGAAGTCGACGGGGACGAGGTCGACCGGGGCGAAGTCCACCGGCAGCAAGTCCACCGGGGCGAAATCGACCGGGGCGAAATCGACCGGGGCGAAATCGGAGCCGGCCAAGAAGGCGACCAAGACCCCGGCGCGGGCCGCCGGTGCCAAGTCGACCCCGACCAAGTCGACCCCGACCAAGTCGACCCGGGGCAAGTCCGCTCCGGTCAAGTCCCCGACCAAGCGCGCACGGGGCTAGCAGGGGCGGCGCGCCGCCGGTCGCTCGCTAGGCGCCCGCCTCGCGGAGCCAAATGGTCAGGCTCAGATCTGGGGCGTCGTAGGGCGAGAGATCCGCGTCGGGGCGGCCACGTACTACCGCAACCGCGAGTACGTCCGCCGTCAGGGTGTCGAGGTGCTCCTCGACCGCGGCTGCCACCTCACCGGCCGCGCGCCACCACAACTCGATCCGGTCAGTCACCGCGAGTCCAGCCTTCTTGCGCGCCTCGTTCACCAACCGGGACACCTCCCGCGCCAGCCCGGCCCGGACCAGTGCCGGGGTGAGGGCCAGGTCGAGCGCAACGGATGCCCCGTCGCCCGAGGTGACCGCCCAGCCCTCCCGCGGCGTCTCGTTCACGATCAGTTCGTCCGCGCCGAGTTCGACCGCCGCGCCGTCCAGCTCGACCCGGATGGTGCCGGTTGCCCGGTCGTAGCCGTCCGCGCCAACTTGGCGGGCGACCTGTTGGGTGCGGTTGCCGAAGCGCTTTCCGAGGGCTCGGAAGTTCGGCTTGACGGTGAGTTCCACCAGGTCGCCGGAAAGCGCCTCCAACGCCCCGACGTTGAGCTCCTCCGCCACCTCGCGGCGCAGGTCGTCGGGCAGTTCCGCGAACCCACCGGCAGCTACCAGCGCACGGGCCAGCGGCTGCCGGGTGCGCACCCCGCTCTCGGCACGCGCACCCCGCCCGAGCTCGACGAGCCGCCGGGTGAGGGCGACCTGGGACTGCAGTGTGGGGTTCTGCGCGCCGGCCTGCGGCCAGCCGGCCAGGTGCACGCTGTCCGGCGCGTCCGGTTCCACGGCGACCACCAGTCGCTGCCACAGTTCGTCAGCGAGGAACGGCATGAACGGAGCCAGCAGCCGGCACAGGTCACGCAGGCAGTCGTGCAGGGTCGCCAGCGCCGCCGGGTCACCGGCCCAGAAGCGCCGCCGCGACCGCCGCACGTACCAGTTCGACAGGTCATCGACGAATGCCGCGATGCGCCGTGCCGCGCGGGGAGAATCGAAGGTCTCCAGCGCCACGGTCACCTCGGTGACGGTGGCGGCGAGCTCGGCGAGCGCCCACCGGTCCAGCACCGGTCGCCGGCTCGCGGGCGGGTCGGCTGCGGACGGCTCCCAGCCCGACGCGTCCGCGTACAGGGCGAGGAACGAAGCGGTGTTCCAGGTGGTGAGCAAGACCTTGCGGACTACCTCGTCCAACGCCTGATGGCCCACCCGCCGGGCGGACCAGGGCGATCCGCTGGCCACCATGAACCAGCGCAGCGCGTCCGCGGAGTGTCGTTCCATCAGCGGGATCGGTTCCAGGATGTTGCCCAGGTGCTTGCTCATCCGACGGCCGTCCTCGGCCAGGATGATGCCCAGGCACAGCACCGACTCGTACGGGCTCTGGTCGAAGACCAGGGTGCCGATGGCCATCAGCGTGTAGAACCAGCCACGGGTCTGGTCGAGCGCCTCGGCGATGTACTGCGCCGGGAAGGCCGCCTCGAACTCCGCGTTGTTGCGGTGCGGCGCGCCCCACTGTGCGAACGGCATCGAGCCCGCGTCGTACCAGCAGTCGATGACTTCCTCGACCCGCCGAGCCGGCGTATTGCAGTGGCTGCAGCGGATCTCGACCTCGTCGATGAACGGACGGTGCGGGTCGATGCCGGTCACGTCGCGCCCGGCGGCGGCGGAGAGCTCGGCCAGCGATCCGATCGCGGTGATGTGTCCGTCATTGCAACGCCACAGCGGGAGCGGCGTGCCCCAGTACCGGTTACGCGACAGCGCCCAGTCCACGTTGTTGGCCAGCCAGTCGCCGTAGCGGCCGTCTCGGATCGTGGCCGGATGCCAGTCGGTCTTGGCGTTCTGCGCCAGCATCTCGTCCTTACGCGCGGTGGTGCGCACGTACCAGGACGGCAGCGCGTAGTACAGCAGCCGGGTGTCGCATCGCCAACAGAGCGGATAGCTGTGCTCGAACGGCTGCTCGTGCCAGAGCAGGCTCCGGTCGCGCAGGTCATCGATGACCGCCTGGTCCGCCACCTTGACCTGCAGCCCGCCGACCACCGGCAGGTCGGCCTCGAAGTGCCCGTCGCGGCGCACCGGATTCACCACCGGGGCTCCGTATGCCCGAGCGGTCTCCATGTCGTCTGCACCGAAGGCGGGGGACTGGCCCACCAACCCGGTGCCGGCGTCGACGGTGACGTAGTCGGCCAGCGCCACGTAGTGCGCCGGTGTCGCGCCGTCGTAGATGCCCGGTACGTCGAACAGGCGCTGGTACGTGGTGCGCTCGAGTTCCCGCCCCTGGTAGCGCGCGAGCACCTCGACGTCATCGCCTAGCGCGTCGGCGAGCAGCGGTTCGGCGACCACGAGCACATCGCCCCCGCCGGTGCGGGCCGCCACATAGGTCACCTCGGGATGCACCGCCACCAAGGTGTTGACGAAGATCGTCCAAGGCTGGGTGGTCCACACCAGCAGGTGCGCACCGAGGTCGGCGAGCGGTCCGCTGGTGACCGGCATCCGAAAGTAGACGCTCGGATCGGTGACGGTCGCATAGCCCTGCGCCACTTCGTGGTCGGACAGGCCGGTCTCGCAGCGCGGGCAGTACGGGGCGATACGGTGGTCCTCGGCCAGCAATCCCTTGTCGTACAAGGTTTTCAGTGACCACCACACGCTCTCGATGTAGTGCGGGTCCATGGTCCGATAGGCGTTGTCGTAGTCCAGCCAGTAGCCCATCCGTGCGGACATCTGCTCGAACGCGTCGACGTGGCGCAGCACGGATTCGCGGCATTTCGCGTTGAACTCGGCAATGCCGTAGGCCTCGATGTCGTGCTTGGAGGTGAAGCCGAGCTCCTTTTCCACCGCGAGTTCGACCGGCAGGCCGTGACAGTCCCAACCGCCGCGGCGCGGGACCGAGTAGCCGCGCTGGGTGCGGTAGCGGCAGAACAGGTCCTTGAAGGCGCGCGCCTCGACGTGGTGGGTTCCCGGCATCCCGTTCGCGGTGGGCGGGCCCTCGTAGAAGATCCAGGCCGGGCCGGCCGCGGTCTGCGCGAGGGTGCGGGCGAATACGTCCGTTCTGCTCCAGCGGACCAGGGTCTCGCGCTCGAGTGCGGGCAGGTCCACCTGCGCGGGGAACGGGCGCAGCGGCATCGGGGGCTCCTCCATCGGTGATCCGACGAAGGGACGAGGCGGATGCCCCGCGGTACCACCCTTCTTGAAGATTGCCTGGGATGCAGGCGATCTCCCGCTCTGGTGCTGCCTGGGGCCGGCTCTACTGAGGGCCGCCTGTGGGCGAGTCCCGGTTCTGCCGGCAGCTCGGAGGCGATGCGTGCGATGCGCCTGCCGCCGGGCTCACACCGTCCCCGGCTCGCTCGTGGTGGCCTGCATCGACGCGTGTCCTCGTCGGTGCCTTCTCCCGGCGCGATCGTACCCGTCCGGCCCACCGGGGTCGTGCGCGCCGTCGCCGTGCGACATGTCCGGGCCGTGCGACATGTCCGGGCCGTGCGACATGAGGTGTGCTCCGGCGACGCCCATGTCGCACACCCTGAGCGACGGCAGCCGCCGGACTGGGTCGTCCCTGCCGGACCGGCCGGGAGGTTCAGGATTCGAGCGGGTGCAGGAGCCGGCGTAGCAACGCGGCGAGGTTCGCCTGGTCGGCGGCCGGCAGGCCGGCCAGCAAAGACTCCTCCGCGGCGACCAGGTCCGCCAGCGCGGCGTCCACATGGGCGCGGCCGGCAGTAGTCAGCGCCACTCGGACACCGCGCCGGTCGTCCGGGTCCGGTCCGCGCGAGACCAGCCCGGCCTGTTCCAGCCGATCGATCCGGTGCGTCATGGTTGCCGAAGTCACCAGGGTGGCCCGGATCAGGGCGCTGGGAGAGAGCGCGTACGGGACGCCGGCCCGGCGCAGCGCCGCGAGCACGTCGAAGCTCCAGGGCTCCAGCCCATGTGATGCGAAGGCAGCGCGCCGCTCCCGGTCCGCGAGGACGGCCAGCCGCGACACCCGGGAGAACACCTCCAGGGGGGCGACGTCCACGTCGGGACGCTCCGCCCGCCAGGCTGCCACCAGCAGGTCGACCTCGTCCACGGTGGTTGCAGCGCGGTCCCGACGGGAAGCGGGGGAAGCGGTCACGCAGGCAGCCTAGCCGAGGAGTCTCGATTTCATGTATCTTGATATCGAGATAAATAGTGGACGGAAGGCTACGTGGGAAGCTGCATCCCGCAGAGCAGCGCAGCAGTGCACGCGCCCGAGGAGGACGTACCGATGAGCAACAGTTTCGACGCCAAGGCCACGCTGACCGTCGGCAGTCAGTCGTACGACTACTACCGGCTCGACAAGGTCGATGGCGCCGCCAGGCTCCCGTTCAGCCTCAAGGTGCTGCTGGAGAACCTGCTGCGTCACGAGGGCGGCCTGCACGTCACCGCGGACGACGTTCGCGCGCTGGCGAACTGGGATCCCCAGGCCGAGCCGAGCGTCGAGATCCAGTTCACCCCGGCCCGGGTGCTCATGCAGGACTTCACCGGTGTGCCTTGCATCGTCGACCTGGCGGCGATGCGTGAGGCGATGCAGGCGCTCGGCGGGAACCCGCAGAAGATCAACCCACTGGCACCGGCGGAGTTGGTCATCGACCACTCGGTGATCGCCGACGTCTTCGGCCGGCCGGACGCGTTCGAGATCAACGCCAAGCTGGAGTTCGACCGTAACGCCGAGCGGTACCAGTTCCTGCGCTGGGGACAGTCGGCGTTCAGTGACTTCGTCGTCGTCCCGCCGGACACCGGAATCGTGCATCAGGTGAACCTGGAGCGGCTCGCCCGGGTGGTCTTCGACCGCCAGGACGGCGACCGCACGCTGGCCTACCCGGACACGCTGGTCGGCACCGACTCGCACACCACGATGATCAACGGCCTGGGCGTGCTCGGCTGGGGCGTCGGCGGGATCGAGGCCGAGGCCGCCATGCTGGGGCAGCCGGTGAGCATGCTCATCCCGAAGGTCGTCGGCTTCAAGCTCACCGGTGAGCTGCCGACCGGCACTACCGCGACCGACCTGGTGTTGACCGTCACGGAGATGCTCCGTGAGCACGGCGTGGTGGGCAAGATCGTCGAGTTCTACGGCGACGGCCTGGCCAACGTCGCACTGGCGAACCGGGCCACCATCGGCAACATGAGCCCGGAGTACGGCTCCACCGCCGCGATCTTCCCGATCGACGACGAGACGCTCACGTACCTGCGGCTGTCCGGCCGCGACGAGCAGCGGATCGCACTGGTCGAGGCCTACGCGAAGGCGCAGGGGTTGTGGCACGACCCCAGTCGCGAGCCGGTCTTCTCCGAGACGCTGGAACTCGACCTGTCGACGATCGTGCCGTCCCTGGCCGGGCCGAAGCGACCGCAGGACCGAGTGCCGCTGGCGCAGGCCAAGTCGATGTTCCGGACGGCGCTGACGGACTACACCGGCGGCGGCAGCCTGGACGAGGCCTCCGAGGAGTCGTTCCCGGCGTCCGACTCGGTGGCCGTCGGCCACGACACCGCGGCGGACGCGCCCGCGGGCCACCACAGCGGCATCCGGCGCACCCGAGCGTCGAACCCGGTGGCCACCACGCTCGCCGACGGCACCGAGGTCACCCTTGACCACGGGGCAGTCGTCATCGCCGCGATCACGTCCTGCACCAACACTTCGAACCCCTACGTGATGATCGGTGCCGCGTTGCTGGCGAAGAACGCGGTGGAGAAGGGCCTGACCAGCAAGCCCTGGGTCAAGACCACGCTCGCGCCCGGTTCGAAGGTCGTCATGGACTACTACGAGCGGGCCGGGCTCACGCCGTACCTGGAAAAGTTGGGCTTCCACTTGGTCGGCTACGGCTGCACCACCTGCATCGGCAACTCCGGGCCACTACCCGCCGAGGTATCGCAGGCCGTCAACGACGGCGATCTTGCCGCGGTCAGCGTGCTGTCGGGCAACCGCAACTTCGAGGGTCGGATCAACCCGGACGTGAAGATGAACTACCTGGCGTCGCCGCCGCTGGTGGTGGCGTACGCGATCGCAGGCACCATGGATATCGACATCACCACCGAGCCGCTGGGCACCGACGCGGACGGGAATCCGGTGCTGCTCCAGGACATCTGGCCGGCGGAGGC
>DASZVT010000119.1:0-32037 GCA_035546915.1 Mycobacteriales bacterium
AACTGGAGTTCCCCCCACCGGCCCCGGGTCTGCGGAGCCCGCAGTGCGGTGACCAGCTGTGCCGTCTCCTTGCGCAGGTCTGCCTGAGCGCGGCGCATCCCCTCCACCTGCTCGAGGAGACCGCCGTAAGCCCGCTGCCGACTGCTCTCGATCGCCCCGAGCTGCTCGTCGACGCGGCGCAGCGACTCCTGCACCGGCGCGAGCAGTGCCGCGACCGCCTGATCTCGGTGGGCGTGCGCCGCTTGCGCGCCTTGTTCCTGGGTGGCGAGTCGCTCACCCGCCAGCGCGAGGAACGCCTCGTTGTTCTCCCGCAGTGCCTGGGTGGAGACGGCCGTGAACGCGTCGCGCAGCGCCGCACTGCCGGCGTGTGCGCGACGGGTCGCGAGCCAGGCACCGAGCACGAGACCGGCGACCAGCGCGACGAGGACCAGCAGGGCGGTAAGCATGCCCACACCCTGACGGGTGGCTCCGACAGAATCGGGCGGCGCCGGCGCGCCGGTAGCATCGCGCCCCGTGGGACTTGCCATCGGGATCGTCGGCCTGCCGAACGTCGGGAAGTCGACGCTGTTCAACGCGCTGACCAAGGCGTCGGTGCTGGCGGCGAACTACCCGTTCGCCACCATCGAGCCGAACGTCGGTATCGTCCCGGTCCCGGACCCACGGCTGGGTGTGCTGGCCGAGCTTTTCCACAGTGCGCGCCAGGTGCCTGCCACGGTCGAGTTCATCGACATCGCGGGCATCGTCCGCGGTGCGTCCGAAGGTCAGGGACTCGGCAACCAGTTCCTGGCCCACATCCGGGAAGCGGACGCGATCTGCCAGGTCGTGCGGGCCTTCGACGATCCTGACGTGGTGCACGTCGACGGCCGGGTGGACCCACTGGCCGACATCGAGACGATCAACACCGAGCTGATCCTGGCCGACCTGCAGACGCTCGACGCCCGACTGCCACGGCTGGAGAAGGAAGCCAAGGGGGACAAGGCGCGGACCCCCGTCCTGGAGACGGCACGGCGTGCGCGTGAGGTGCTCGACGGCGGCAAACCGCTGGCGGCCGATGCCTCGATCGACCGCGAGCTGCTGCGCGAGCTCTTCCTGCTGACGTCCAAGCCCTTCATCTACGTGGTGAACGTGGACGAAGGCCAGCTGGGGGATCCCGCGGTGGCACAGCCGGTGCGGGACGCCGTGGCGCCGGCCGACGTGGTCGCGCTGTGCGCGAAGGTGGAGGCCGAATTGGTCGAACTGCCGGACGACGAGGCCGCCGAATTGCTGGTGTCGTACGGGCAGGAAACCTCGGGGCTGGCGCAGCTGGCGCAGGTCGGGTTCCACACCCTTGGCCTGCAGACGTACCTGACGGCGGGGCCGAAGGAATCCCGGGCGTGGACGATCCCCATCGGCGCGACCGCCCCGCAGGCGGCCGGGGTCATCCATACCGACTTCGAGAAGGGTTTCATCAAGGCGGAGGTCGTCGGGTTCGACGACCTGGTCGCCGCCGGCTCGGTCCCGGCCGCCCGGGCCGCGGGCAAGGCTCGGATCGAGGGCAAGGACTACGTGATGCGTGACGGTGACGTCGTGGAGTTCCGCTTCAACGTGTGAATCGGCGCGTTTTCGCAGGTCAGAGGGGGCGTAGCCCCTCCCAGTCCGCACAGAGTCCGCAAGAATATGGCCTGATCGGCCGGATACTGCCTCTTCCGGGAGACGAGACCTACGCACCAAGAGGCAACGCGATGAACAACCGTGAACTAGCAACTCTCATCCTGCTCACGGCTTTCGCGGTGCTCGGAGTGGCGGTGCGCGACGTTCGAAAGATGCTGCCGTCGCTTGCGAAGCAGTTGTTCCTATCGAAGATCACGCCACTCATGCTGGTGTTCGTAGCTGTCCAGCGCACCCACTGATCGTCGGGAGGAGCAGGCCAATCGGGCAGCTGGAAGAGGCCACGGTCGATCCGGAGCCGGTTGCCGTTGTCGACGTGGTACTTCTGCCCCTGCTAGCTGTACCCGAGGTCGACTGCCTGGGTCGACTGCCTGGGCAGCCGTGAAGTATCCGCCCTGGCCGAACGCGAGACCCTGCGGAGCCAGCCGCAGGTTCCGTCGGGCGCCGTTCATAACTTCAGGGTGGTGCGGCGAACTACATAGGATCTTTAGTTCTGTGCATCCGGCGCTCCAGGCAGAGAGCGACGCCAGGAGCTTCGACGAACGAAATGGAGCTCGTGGCGTACGTCCAGCGGACTATCGAGTCGGAGTCCGTCGAGATCTCAGAAGAGATGAAGGCCGTGGTGCGGTCGCGCGCGGCGGAGCTGGAGGCGGACCCGTCGGTCGCTCTGACCACGAACTGCAGGCACGGCTGGCGTCGCGCTGCGCTAGTCCGGCTGACCGAAATCATTCGAAACGTTTCTCATTATTGACTTAAAGGGTCGAATGACTAAAATGAGAAACATGCCAGCCCCTAGCCCATACACGAGCCCCGAGCAACAGGCGGACCTCGAACGCCTAGGCGCCCGGCTGCGCGATCGCCGAAAGGCCCTCGGTGTCACGGTAGTCGCCTGTGCCGAAGCTGCTGGCGTTTCGCGTGTCACCGTGCACAGGATCGAGGCAGGCAACCCCTCGGTCACGATCGGCGCCTACGTCAACGTTGCAGCCGCACTCGGACTTCACCTCGTCATCCCGATCCTCGACGCGCCAGCAGCAGAACTCGCCACGATCACGGTCGGCGACTACCCCGGCCTGCGCACGCTGGCCTGGCAGACCGACGCCGGCACCACCATCACCGAGACGGAAGCGCTCAACCTCTACGAACGCGGCTGGCGACACCTCAACCAGGAGACGCTGACCGACCACGAGAAAGCGTTAATCCAGCACCTGGCGGACACCTACAGCAACGGGAGGCTCCTTGTTTAGGCGGCGGCACCACCAACAGGTGGCTGAGGTGCTGTCGATGCTCGACGCACCGCTGCTGGCCGAGCACAACTGCTGGTTCGGAGGCGGCACCGCGATCGTCCTCGCCAACGGTGAGTTCCGCGAATCGGTCGACATCGACTTCCTGGTCTCCGACCAGCAGTCCTACCGAGAGCTGCGCCAGATCGCCAAGGACCATGGGCTCGACGCTCTGGCTACACGCGAACTGGACCTGGGTCGAACACCCTCTGTTGACGGTTACGGCATCAGGACCGCGGTGCTCGTTGCGGGGATTGCGATCAAGTTCGAGATCATCCATGAAGGCCGCATCGACCTCGACACTCCCTCCCCGGACGATGAGATCTGCGGGTTACGCATCCTGACGCGAACCGACCAGGTCGCAACCAAGCTGCTCGCCAACGACGACCGTTGGGCAGACACGTCGACGTTCAGCCGCGACCTCATCGACCTAGCCATGATGAAACCCGACACCACCGCCCTGAAGGCCGGCGCGCGCAAGGCAGTCGATGCGTACGGCAAGACGGTCGGCGAGAGCCTCAACAACGCAGTCACCTACCTCCAAGATCGCCCGCAACGTCTCGACGAATACATCCGGGCACTCAGAATCGACGCGCCCCGAGCAGCTGTCTGGCAGAGCATCCGCGATCTTTCCGCAAGATGCGCGAAGATCGAAGGTCTAGGTCGGGGCTCGGACTAGCCTGACGTCATGTCGGTGAGCGAATCGGAGTTCTACGAGGCCGGGATGTCGCTGCCTCCTGACGTGCGCAAGCACGTAGGTGTCTCGACGGGGTCAGGACTGGGAGCCGCGCTCCGCGACGAATGACCTCAGGGTCTCCGACCGTCCAGCGGTCCGCACACAGTCCGCAAGAAGTCAATCCGAGGATTTCGCGGCGCTGAGCCATCGACTGGTGGATCGTGACGACGTGCGGTCCGCGATCGGTGAACCGTCGGGCCGCCACCGCCAACAGGACTGGACGGAGGCACACATGTCGCTCGAGGGGAAAGTTGCCATCGTGACCGGCGGCGGCGCCGGAATCGGTGAGGCCATTGCGCTCGCGATCGCCCGGCGAGGAGCTCGCGTCGTGATCGCCGACATCGACGAGACCAGTGGCCGGCGGGTGGTCGACGACATCGTCGCCGGTGGCCACGAGGCGGTCTTCCAGCGCACCGACGTGTCGCGGGAGGAGGACGTCGAGGCGCTCGTCGCGCGGGCGATCGACACCTACGGTGGGCTGCACTTGGCCTGCAACAACGCGGGAATCGGCGAGATGCCCCGCCCCATCCACGAACTCGACACGGACACCTGGCAACGGGTCCTGGCGGTCGACCTCAACGGGACGTTCTTCTGCCTGCGTGCCGAGCTGCGGCACATGGTGGCGCACGGCGGCGGTGCGATCGTGAACACGGCGTCGGGGGCGGGGCTCAAGGCCGCATCCGGTCTGCACTCGTACGTCGCCGCCAAGCATGCGGTGGTCGGGCTCACCCGCAACACGGCGCTGGACTACGCGAACCAGGGGGTCCGGATCAACGCGGTCGCACCCGGGACGATCGCAACGCCGCAGATGCGCAGTTACCCGCAGGAACTCCAGGACACCTGGGCCGGCCTCGTCCCGATGGACCGGATGGGCGAGCCCTCAGAAGTCGCGGCGCTGGTCGCCTTCCTGCTTTCCGACGAAGCGAGCTTCATCACCGGCGCGGTCGTCGAGGTAGACGGTGGCTTCATGCAGGCCAGCCGGACCTGACCCCGATCCGGACGTAACTCCTGGTTCTCAAGGGATTTCGGCCGCGCCGCCGGCGGCAAGCCACTGCTCGAACGTGGTCGGCGCGATGCGAGCGTCGGGGCTGGGCAGCAGCACTTCACCGGACATGTCGGTGCTGAAGATGCCGCGCCAGGTCGGGACCAGCCGAACATCCTCGCCGCGTGCCGCGAGCGTCCGCCGGGCCATGTCCACCAGGTCCTGTGGCTCCGGGCCGGCCACGTCCCGATAACGCCCTTGCGGGACACCGGTGCTGATCTCGGCCAGGATCTCGGCGACGTCGAGCGGCGCGATCGGTTGCATCAGCAGTGGCGGCACGGACGCGAGGTCCCCCTGCCGGGTCCAACCGACGATCATCACGGGGAAGTCGTGGAACTGGGTGGCGCGCACGACGGAGGTGGGCACCGGACCGTCCAGCGCGGCAGCCTCCTGTGCCCGCTTGCCGGCGTAATGCGCATTGCTCGGGACCCGGTCGATCCCCACGATCGAGAGCACGACGTGGTGGGTGATGCCAGCCCGCTGCTCGGCGGCGAGCAGGTTCGTGGTCACAGTGGCGAAGAAGTCCACGGCCGCATCGCGGTCGGTGGCTGCGGTATTGGTGACGTCGATCACGGCCTGCGCGCCTGCGAGCGCCTCGTCCAGGCCGGCGCCTGTCAGCACGTCGACACCGCCGGAACGGCTGACCGCGACCGGGTCATGTCCGGTGCGCCGCAGCGCGGTGACCGTGCGACGCCCGATGCGTCCGGTCCCGCCGATTACGGCCACCCGCATGCCAGCTCCGTCCTGGTCGCACGCCCGCACCGTGCGCGACGGTACTGACGCTACGCCCGACACGGACTGCGGAACGCCACCGGGGTGGCGTCCGGACGCGAGCACTAGCATCGCTGTGATGTCGTCGGATCTGCGTTACGCCGCCCCGGAACTGCCCGATGCGTCGGCGATGTGGCAGATCGCCCGCGACATCGGACTGGACCAGAACTCGCCGTACAAGTACCTGGTGTTCTGCCGAGACTTCCGCGGTACGAGCACGATCGCGCGGGACGGCGCGGAGCCGGTCGGCTTCGTCACCGGCTACCTGCGTCCGGCGGCCCCGGACACCTTGTTCGTGTGGCAGATCGGCGTGGTGGAAAAGCTGCACGGACGCGGCATCGCGCACCGGATGCTCGACGAACTCGCCACCCGGCTCGCCCCTGACGTCCGGTATCTCGAGGCCAGTATCACCCCCGACAACGCCGCCTCGAACCGTCTGTTCACCCGGTTCGCCGAGCGCCGCGACGCGCACTGGGAACGCGCCCCGCTGTTCGACAGCGAGTTGTTCCCCTATCCGCATCCCGACGAGGTACTGATCCGGATCGGTCCCTTTCGTCGCGCTCTGAACGACACGCCGCGCATTTGACGGCACGGGCCGAATCAGGAAAGGGTAGGTCGGTCAGCACATTCGACTGCTCGCTCGCCGTTGGTCGGTGCAGCCTCTGTTGAGGCGGTCGCAGCCCAGGAGGGGCCGCGGCACCCCGACCGGTTTCGTGGCGGCAGTGCGTGTGGGGGTGGCTCGCCTCGGGTGAGCCTGCCGCTGGGAGTTGCGGCCGTCTGCAGTGACGGGGTCGCCGGTTCCGCCGCGCATCTGCGAAGCAGCGTCATGACTGCGAGGGAGCAGCCTGGTATGGACGTCTTCGAACAGCTTGAATCCGAGGTACGCAGCTACTGCAGGGGTTGGCCGGTCGTATTCGACCGCGCGGTCGGATCGAGGCTGTGGGACGTCGACCAGAACTCCTATCTCGATTTCTTCAGTGGCGCCGGCGCACTGAACTATGGGCACAACAATCCGGCGGTGAAAAAACCGCTGCTCGAGTATCTCGGTGCGGATCGCGTGATCCACAGCTTGGACATGTCGACAGTGGCGAAAGCGGAGTTCCTGCAGGCGTTTCAGCGCACGATCTTGGGGCCCAGAGGTCTCGACTACAAGGTGCAGTTCCCGGGGCCGACCGGAACCAATGCGGTCGAGGCGGCGCTGAAGCTGGCGCGCAAGGTGACCGGCCGCGAGCACGTGGTCAGCTTCACGAACGCGTTCCACGGGATGACGCTCGGCGCCTTGTCGGTGACCGGGAACTCGATGAAGCGCAACGGCGCCGGTGTGCCGCTCAACCACGGAACCGCCTTGCCGTACTGCGGTTTTCTCGGTGACGACGTGGACTCGATGGACATCCTGGAGGCGTTGCTCATCGGCAGTGGCAGCGGTCTGGACGAGCCCGCGGCGGTGATCCTGGAAACGGTTCAGGGCGAGGGCGGGATCAACGTCGCCAGCCCGCGCTGGCTTCGGCGGGTCGCCGAGGTATGCGAACGGCACGGGATCCTGCTGATCGTCGACGACATCCAGATGGGGTGTGGTCGCACCGGGACCTTCTTCAGCTTCGAAGAGGCCGGCATCGTGCCTGACATCGTGACGCTGTCGAAGTCACTCAGCGGCTCGGGTCTCCCGCTGGCGGTAACGCTGTTCAAGCGGGAGCTGGATGTGTGGAGTCCGGGAGAGCACAACGGCACCTTCCGCGGCAACAACCCGGCTTTCGTCACGGCCACGGCCGCACTGGAGTTCTGGCGGGACGACGCACTCACCCAGGATGTGCTCGCCAAGGGTGAGACGGTGCGCGGCTTCTTGGATGCCCTGGCCGCCGAGTACGACGGCTACGGCATCGAGGTACGCGGCCGGGGGCTGATCTGGGGGCTTGCGTTCGACGACTCGGAGGTGGCTCGCAGAATCTGCCAGGAGGCGTTCGCCCGGGGCCTGCTAGTGGAGACGTCCGGACCCGAGAGCGAGGTGGTGAAGCTGATGCCACCGCTGACCGTTTCCGTCGACGACGAACTCAAGCCGGGGCTGGCGATCCTCGGCGAGGCGGTGGACGCGACCTTGAACGTCGAGGTTCCGGTAGTGGCGGGAGGAGCCCGATGATCGTGCGGACGCTGGCCCAGATCGAAGGTACGGAACGCGATGTCGGCGCGGAAACCTGGTGCAGCCGCCGGTTCGTGCTAGCCGGTGACGGCGTCGGCTTCTCGCTGCACGACACCGTGCTGTACGCCGGTACCAGCACCGATATGTGGTACCGGGATCACATCGAGGCGGTCTACTGCATCTCCGGGGAGGGATTGCTGGAGGACCTGGACAACGGCACGTCGTACCCGCTGGCGGCCGGGACGATGTACCTGCTCAACGGCCACGAACATCACCGGGTGACCGCCACGACCGACCTGCGCACAGTCTGCGTGTTCAACCCGCCGTGCACCGGGCGGGAGGTCCACGACGAGGACGGAGCGTATCCGCTGCTGCACGAACCGGCGGAGGCGTGACGGTGCCGGGTGCCCCCACTGCCGCCAGCCCGGCGGTCGATCGCTATCCCACCAGGGTGGCCGGCACGCCGCGGAACGTTCCGCGTACCGACCCGGTCGTGTACCGGCGCGGCGCCGGCCCGCTGTCCACGGCCCAGCTTGACCGGTTCGAGACCGACGGTTTCGTACTGCTCGACGAGCTGCTACGCCCGGACGAGGTCGACGCGGCGCTGCGCGAGGTGGACAGGATGGCCACCGACCCGGTGCTGCGCAGGTCGGAGCGGGTGATCACGGAGCCGGACGGTGACGAGGTACGGTCCGTCTTCGAGGTGCACCTGGCCAGCCCGTTGCTCGCCGGGCTGATCGCGGACGGGCGGCTGGCGGGACTCGCACGGCAGGTCCTGGGATCCGACGTCTACGTGCACCAGAGCAGGGTCAACCGCAAGCCGGGTTTCGTCGGGCGCGAGTTCTCCTGGCATTCGGACTTCGAGACCTGGCATGCCGAGGACGGCATGCCAGCCGCGCGTGCGGTCAGCTTGTCGGTGGCGCTGACACCGAACTACGTGTGCAACGGGAGCTTGATGCTCATCCCGGGTTCGCATCGCACGTTCGTGGCGACGCAGGGCGAGACGCCGAGCGACCACTACCGGGAATCGCTGCGGCGCCAGCAGGTCGGCGTACCTGACGAAAATGCGCTCAGCACGCTGGTCGACCAGGCGGGCGGCATCACGACGGCGACCGGGGCCGCCGGGTCCGCGGTCCTGTTCGACTGCAATGTCATGCACGGCTCGTCGAGCAACATCACGCCGTACCCCCGCTGCAATCTGTTCGTCGTCTACAACAGCGTGGACAACCCGCTGCAGGAGCCGTTCGCGGCGCCGGCACGCCGTCCGGAGTTCATCGCCAGTCGTAGTTTCCAGCCGTTGCGCTGAGCCATCCGCGCCGACTGCGCGCGGCGCCGTCGGCGCAGTGCGATACGGTCGCTGCAGCGAAGGGGAGTAGCCCGCTCGCCGGTGGTCGACATGCTGCGTTCCGGATTCGACATCCGGGGCGCCGGTCACCGGGACCCGCTGGGGTCGGGCGAGACCTTCGACCGTCAGCCGACCTTGGCTGCCCGGTCGAGGGAACCCCATCGACTCGGTGGCCCCGTCCGAAGGATGGTTCATGAGCGTCACCGTGATTCTCGCGGTGTTCCCGCTGATCTTCGTCGGTGAGCTGCCGGACAAGACTGCCCTCGCTGCGCTCGTCATGGGAAGCAGGTACCGCGCGAGCTGGGTGTTCAGCGGAATGGCGGCGGCCTTCCTGATGCACGTGGTGATCGCCGTCGCCCTCGGCCGGCTGCTGTCGCTCGCGCCGCACCGGGTCGTTGAACTCGTGGTCGGGTTGCTCTTCCTGCTCGGGGCCGGCCTGCTCTGGCGCGAGTCCGGCAGGCAGGAGGAGCAGGAAGAGCAAGCCGAGGCCGACGTCGCGGTCGAGTTGGGCGGCAAGCCGGCGACATTCCGCCGGGTCGCCGGCACCGCCTTCGGCATCATCGCGGTGGCCGAGTTCGGCGATCTCACCCAGATCCTCACCGCCAACATGGCGGCCAAGTACGACGACCCGGTGGCCGTTGGCATCGGTGCGGTGCTCGCACTCTGGTCGGTGGGCGCGCTGGCCATCCTGGGCGGCCGGGGATTGCTGCGCCTGATCCCACTGCGGCTCATCACCAGGCTGGCGGCAGCGGTCATGGCGGCTCTCGCGGTGGTCAGCGTGGTCGAGGCGGTCCGGGGCTGACGGCGTGCTGGGTGTCCCGATCAGCTTTGGTCGGGGCTCCACCGGATCGGGGCGGCCAGCAACGCGCCGTTGCGCAGTGCCACGTAACGGTGAAACTCGATCAGGTGTTGGCGGGCCGCCGCCTCCGCCGCATCGGGATCGCCGGCGCGGATGGCGTCGACCACCCGCTGGTGCGCGTCTGCGATCGCCGACCGCGTCTGTGGTGAATACGCCAGTGTCCGTGCCGCTCCTGCGTTCAGCCGCTCCAGCGTCTGCCCGATGACCAGCAGAACGGTGTTGCCGGACATCGCGGCCAGCAACCGGTGAAACCGTTCGTTCTCGGCGTACAGCACCGTGTCGTCCGTTCGGTGGCTGCGCATCCGATCGACGCTGGCTTGGAGCTGCTCGATCTGGTCCGCGGTGGCGTGGCCGGCGGCGGCTCGCGCGCTCGCGGCTTCGAGGGCTTCCCGGGTGGTGGCGACCTCGTTCAGTGATGCGCCGAGGAATTGGAGCAGCATGCTCATCGCGCCCACCAGGTCGTCGGGACGAGGCCGGCGCACCACTGGCCCGCCACCGGGACCGGGCTTGATCCGGATAACGCCCTGCGTCTCCAGCAACCGCAGTGCTTCGCGCAGGGTCCCGCGGCCGACGCCGAGATCCTCGGCCATCGCGCGTTCGTGCGGTAATACCGAGCCCTCGCCGAGCCCCTCAGCCAGGATCTGTTCCGAGATCCGGTATGCCGTGAGCTCCGCCGCCTTCACCTTGCGGGCGGCTTCTGTCAACGCTCGCCCCAAAGCGAGGCAAGTGCGGCGCGCCGTTCCGGTCGATCCAACCCCCGCAGGTCGACCGTGCCGCGTTCAGTCACCACGATGTCGACGTCGTGCGCCGGGGTGGAAACCGGCCGGGCCAACTGCCGCACCTTGGTCGAGCGGCCCTGGTGTTGCGTCGGGGTGGCGACGATCGACAGCCCACCGATCGAGCGGGTGCCGGCCGCCGCGAAGTCGGGGTGACCGCCGATGCCGCCGACGTTGGAGCTGGCCGTGCCCTCCACGTTGACCTGGCCGTCGTCGTCGATCTCGAGCGCGGTGTTGATCGCGATCAGGGGCGTGTCGTTGCTGAGCCGGCCGGGGTCGTGGGTGACCTCGATGGGCTGCAGGATGGGTCGGCCGTCCGCCCACGCGAACAGGGTCGAACTGCCGGTCAGGTAGGTCGCCATCGGCTCGCCGATCAGCAGGCCGCGACGGTCGAGGTCGACGATCGCCTCCGGCAGCATGCCCGAGTCGATGCGCACCGGAGCCTGCAGTGACGCGAGCAGCGCGGCGCCGAGCGGTCCAGGACCGACCTGGACGCGGGCACCTTCGGGGATCACCGTCGCGGCGCGGCGGCCGAGGTCGGCGTGTGCCGGGCTGTCACGCATCGGTGGCATGAACAGCGGGGGCTCCGCGGACTCGTCGACGATCACCACTCGGTCCTCCGGGAGTGGGGCGCCGGCATCCGCGTGCGGCAGCGCCGAGCGCAGTACGCCGGCGATCACCGCACCGGCATCCACCGCCGCTCGCATCCAGGAAACCTCACTGCCCCAGGCATACCCACCCGGTACGCGCACCAACGAGGTGACCAGGACGTCCGGGCGCAGTGGCCCGTGGATGAGTGCCGGGATCGTGCCTAGGCGGGTCGGGACGTAGTGCACTGCGCCCGAGTCGATGTCCTTGCGCAGGCCCCAACCACCCATCACCGCGCGGACGTCCGCAAAGGCGCTCAGGTCCAGGTCGGGGTCGTGCGCAGGCACCCAGCCCAGTACCAACCGGACGCCGCCGGCTCGTGCGGCGGCGGCGCTCAGCGCTGCGCTCGCCGAACGCGGCGCGCCGTAACCGTCGCCCAGCGCCACCCGGCTCCCGGGGCGGATCAGGTCGGCGAGCTTGTCCCTCATGAAACCTCCCGGGTACGGGGCTCGCGGGGCAGGTCGAGCACCCGCTCGGCGAGCACGTTGCGCTGGATCTCGGTGGTGCCGCCCAGGATGGTCTGCGCTGGGCCGATGAGCAGCCGGTGCGCCAGCGCACGGTGTCGGTCCCCGGCGGTGAGTTCCTCGCCCAGCGCCGCGAGCCCCAGCTCGCCGATATCACGCTGGGCCCCGGACGAGATGAGCTTGAGCACCGAGAACGCGGTCGAGGTCAGGTCACCGCCACCGCCGAGCGCGCGCAGCCAGGTGGCGCGCAGCAGCCACACCCGGATCCAGGCGTGGACCAACTCGTCGCGCAGGAGTGGATCAAGGCTGCCGCGCTGCCGTGCCGCGTCCGCGATGTCGGTCAGGGCCCGGAACTGGCCGACCGAGTTCGCCCCGAGCGACAGTCGTTCGCGTCCCAGCGTCGCGGTAGCGACGGACCATCCGCCGCCGACCGCGCCGAGCCGCGCGCTGTCGGGCAGTCGCAGTCCGTCCAGGAACACCTCGTTGAACTTGCTCTCGCCGTCCATCTGCCGCAGCGGCCGCACCGTGATCCCCGGCAGCGCCATGTCGACGATGAACGCGGTGATCCCGCCGTGGCCCGCACCGGTGCGGGCCAGCAGGATGCCGAGTTCGGAGCACTGCGCCGCGCTCGTCCAGACCTTCTGCCCGTCGATGACCCAGAACTCGCCTTCGGGTCGCGCGCGGGTCCGCAGCGACGCGAGATCCGATCCTGCTCCCGGTTCCGAGAACAGCTGGCACCACAGGTGTTCTCCGGTGCGGATCGGCTCCAAGTAGGTGGCCCGCTGCGCCGGCGTGCCGAACTTCATGATGACCGGCCCGACCAGGTCCGGACCCATGATGTTGAGCTGGCGTGGGAAGCCGGCACGCGCCGTCTCCTCGGCGAAGACGGCCTGCTCAGCGACGCTTGCGGCCGGGCCGCCGTACTCGGCGGGCCAGTGCAGGCAGGCGTAGCCGGCGTCGGCGAGCAACCGTTGCCAGGCCCGCCCTGCCGGTACGTCGTCGACGGTAGGGGTCGGCCCGTAGTCGTGCAGCCCTTCCGGCCGGTCGACCCGCGCCAACCAGTCACGCAACCGTGCCCGGAATTCCTCCGGGTCAGCCACGCTGGTTGCTGAGCACCGTGATGGCCGACACCGCGGTCGGGCCGCCGATGTTGTGCGCCAACCCGATCCGGGCACCGTCGATCTGGTTGCAGGCCTCGCCGCGCAGCTGCTCGACGATCTCCACGCACTGCGCGACGCCGGTGGCGCCGGGCGGGTGGCCCTTGGCCTTGAGCCCGCCGCTCGGGTTCACCGGGCGCTTCCCGTCCAGTTGGGTGGCCCCGGAGGCGATGTAATCGGCGGCACCGAAGCGGTCGCAGAAGCCGAGGTCCTCGTACGAGATCAGTTCGACGCAGGAGAAGCAGTCGTGCACCTCGGCGACGTCGATGTCTGCCGCGGTGATGCCAGCCATCGCGTACGCGGCCTTCGCGGCCTTCACGGTGGCGGGGAAGGTGGTCATGTCCCGCTTGTGCTGGTGCATGATCCGGTCCAGACCGAGGCCTACGCCGCGGATCCAGACCGGCTTGTCGGTGTAGCGGTCGGCGAGATCCTCGGCCACCAGGACGAGCGAGGCGGCGCCGTCGCTCTGCGGGGTGCAGTCGTACAGGCCGAACGGCTCGACGACGAGCGGGGCGTTCAGCACCTGCTCGATGGTGACCTCGAACCGCAGCTGTGCCTTCGGATTGGTGACCGCGTTGTGGTGGTTCTTCACCGCGACCATCGCCATGTGCTCGCGAGTGGCCGGAGATTCGTGCAGGTAGCGCGCCGCGTGCAGGGCGAAGTTCGCCGGCGCGACCAGCCCGAGGGGGTAGTCCCAGGCCATGTCCCGGGTCATCGCCATCCAGTCCCAGAAGGTGCTGCGGGCCGAGGTCTCCCGCACCTTGTCGGCGCCGACCACCAGCGCCACGTCCACGTGTCCGCTGGAGACCGCGTAGAAGGCGTTGCGGATGGCGTCGTTCCCGGTCGCACAGGCGTTCTCGAGCCGGGTCACCGGGATGTCAAGTAGGCCACAGGAGTCCGCGAGCAGGCCCGCGGCGAAGCCGTCCGTGGTGGTGAGCTCACCGAACCAGGCGGCCTGGATATCGGCGCGGTCGAAGCCCTTGGCGACGTTGTTGACCGCCTCGGACACCGCCATCGGGACCATGTCCTTGATGCCCAGATCGAAGTGCTCGGCGAACGGGGTCATGCCCGCTCCGACGATGGCGACGCGCCTCATGCCTGGCCTCCCGAGAGTGCCGTGTTGACAGGGGTTTTCGTGTCTGACGCCGGGGTGGGCGCGCGGTCCGGACGGAAGGCGTAGCCGTAGTCGGTCACGCCGTTGCGCACCGCCACCCGGCGCAGTACGAGGTCTCCGGTGTCGTCGATCGCGACGCTGGCCGGTTCCGCGCCGGTGACCTTGGCAATCAGTCGGACCTCGGTGTCGCCGAGATCGACGATCACCAGGCTGTACGGGGTGAGCACGCCCGGGACCGGCACCCGGACCGTCACCGCGGTGTACACCGTGCCCCGGCGCGGCAGCGGCACCAGCGTGTGCCCTTCCTCGCTGCCGCAGCGCAGGCAGCGGGTCCGCGGCGGCAATGCGAGCTCGCCGCACTGAGTGCACTTGCCGGCTTCCAGGCGCAGCTTCGCCTCGAACGCCCGCTCGTACGCGGGGAGCGAGATCGCGATGGTGCCCTCGCTGCTCAGCCGCTGCTGCGGCGCCGGCCGCGGCGCCGGCTCGTCCCGGCGCACGGTCACCGCGCCGGTGCCGACCTCCACCGCTACCAGGGTGGCTTCCTCGAAGGCCACCAGCGGACCGCTGCTGCCCTGCTCGGCCAGCGCGGCGAGTGCGAACAGGGGCGCGCTCGCACCGTCGGTCGGCAGCGTCGGCGCCCCGCCGACCGTCACCGCGGCCGCGTCCTTGCCCCGGACACCCGCGATGGCAATCGGCTTGGCATCCAGCCCGAGTCGAGCCAGCCCGGCGATCAGCCCGCGCTCACGGGTAAGCCGGGCGTCGTTGTACTCGCTGACTCGGCCCTGCGCATCGCGCACGTGCAGGGGCAGGCTGCGGTCGCTGCGAGCGAGAGGCCGCAGTGCCAGCCCGCCGTCGCCGACGAGGGCGGCGGCCGCGCCGGGGGCGCCGGTCGCGTCGACCCCGATCACCAGCGTTCCGGCGGCCGCGTGCGTCACCGCGTCGAGCGCCTGTGGGGCGCCACCGAGCACGAGACTGGCCCGTACCGTGTCCGGCAGACCGAGCCCGGCCAGCAGCGGTGCGGTGCTGTTGCCCTCCAGTTGCGGCAGGTCCCGGGTCACCAGCAGGACATGCTCCACGGTCGCGGCAGCTGAATCGGCGCCGTCGCGATCGAGCGCCGCGTAACCGGCGCCGACGGCCAGCGTGATGGCGTCCTCGTCGGCCCCCAGGCTGCGTTGCCGGTCGTCGCCCCACACCGGCAGCTGCGTGGCGATGGTCTGCAGACCTGTCACGGGTCCTCCTCGCTCTGGGAATATCTCTAGGCAGAGATTCTCACACCGCCCGGTGGGACCGACAGGCGGTCCCTCGTCCGGCCCGGCTGCCGGTGCCGCGGCGGTCAGCTGGTCGTGGCTTCCTCAGTACCGGTCAGGAGCGCCAGCGGCCGTCGCAGGCACTCGGCGATGTCGGACAGGCAGGTCGTGAACGCGGGCTGCTTGGCGCCGAAAGGGTCCGGGATGTCGTCGTCCTCGGGGGCGACGGCGGCGATCAGGCCGCGTTGGGCGGCTGCGGCCGCAACCAGCGCACGGCCACGAACGGCGACGTCTCCGGTCGGCAGGGTCTCGGGCCGCACCGCCGTGCACAGCCGCGCGAACTGCCGCAGTGTGAAGCTCCGCGCCGCCGCGGCCGGTGCCATTGTGACGGCCATTGCCCGGTGTTCACGCTCAGCACCGAGGATCAGGTCTGCCTCGCGTACCAGCGACGCGGTCAGTTCGGCGCCGCGAAAGCCGGACGGATCCACCCCGTAGGACTTCAGCGCGACCGCAGCCAGCGGCTCAATCGGGCTGTCGGTCCAGCCCAGTGTCCCGGCGCTGGCCACGCGTACCCGCTCGGCCTGTTCGGCAGGCAACGCGCCGTCCACGACATGCCGGGCCAGCAGCTCGGCAGACGGGGAACGGCAGATGTTGCCGGTGCACACGAACAGGATGGAGAACGCGGGTCGTTCTGGTGCAGCGGACGACATGGGACTCCCGGACGGTGAGAACGGCGACATGCGCCCGGCGTGAGCCCGACGCGCGTTCAGCGTAGGCAGCCGGACCAGGTCGGTGCTGCGGAACGCGTTACCAAGCCCGGGTGGGACGCGTTGTGTTGAGCAGGTCCGCATTGGGCCGGATGACGGCAGGTTCTGCCACCATGGCAACACAGAGTCACGATGTGACTGCAGCGCCGGTAGCGAGGAGACGAAGCTCCGTGGTCACGCCCGAACGGCCGAGATCGGATCCGGATATTTCCCCCGAGTACCAGCAGGCGGTCGTGACTGCCTACGACGGAGCCGATTCCGGCGAGCGGCGACGGCTGCTCGCTCGCGAGGGCGTGTCCGCCCAGCGAGTGCGGTCCTGGCGCCAGCGGATGAACGGTGATTCGGACGAGCCACGTTCCCGACCGCTGCGATCCGGGACGCGTAGCGACAGCGACGTCTCCGGTGCCGAAGCCGATCCACTGCAACGGCTCGCGCGTGGTGCTGGTGGGCGGCTGCGCCGTGCCCCCCGGCAGGCCGTCGAGCCGGCGAGTACAGGTACGCCGGAACGCGAGGGGACGGCACCCGATCGGCCGCCAGCCACGGGTACGAGGAGCAGTGAGCGCAGCCGGCCGGGGCGCCCCGGCGGGCAGGAGGCGTTCGTCGATGCGCGGCTCGTCGCGACCGGGGTGCTCGAGCACGCCGCGACGTTGCTGCGGCTGTTGGACCTGCCGCGCGATGCCAGTACGGCGGACCGTGAGGCATTCGGGCGCCTCACCGATTGCGTGGTCCGCGGCACCGAGGCCGCCACCGGTCTGCTTGCCGGTGGAGACGCCAGACATCGTCCGGCACAGACGGTCCGGCCCGCCCAAGTGCGGGATCAGCTGGTCGCGATCCTCGGCGAGTTGACCGGGTATCCGGCCGTCGCGGCAGCCGCGCAGGTACTCGCCTACGAACTCGCCGCGGTCGACCTGCATGTCCAGCAGGCAACGTCCTCCGGACGGGGGACCGGCGCTGGCCGTGTCCGCCGCGGGCCGTGGTGGGGCAGCGAGCCGGCCCGGTCGGCCGCCGGGCGAACGAGGCGGTGAACGCGCAGCCACCGCGAGGCGTCGCCGAACCTCCGACGGGCGGCACCGACCCTGCCGTCGAGTTCGTCCGGGTCCGCGTCCGGGTCCGCAAGCGGGTCAGCCGGCAGCGGTTGCGGCGACGCCGCTGGGTGCGCCGGACGATCCGCATCGGCCTCGGCGTGGCCGTCGTTCTGCTGCTGGCCGGCGCCTGGCTCGCATTGCGGACGGTGCAGGCGCGCGATCACCTGCGCAAGGCGCAGGCGGCCATCGTCGCGCTGCGGGCCGATTTGCTCTCCGGCGATCCCGCGCTGACCCGTGCCGATCTGGCTGCGATTCAGGAGAACGCGCGCGCCGCGCACCACGAGACATCCGACCCGGTCTGGTCGGTTGCCGGTGCGATCCCCGGCCTCGGTGCGCCGGCGCACACGGTCTCCGGCCTCGCCGATACCGTGCACACCCTTGCGGAGCAGGTGCTGCCGTCATTGGTCGACAGCAGCAAGGTGATGACGCCCGGCAGCCTCCCGTATGCGAACGGCACCGTTGATCTTGCCGCGCTGGACACGCTGGTCCGGCCGCTCGGCGCTGCGGACGCCCGGCTTGGCACCGAGATCGATCACGTCGACGGCCTGTCCGGTTCGACGTTCATCCCTGCGGTGAACCGCAGTCGCAACACCCTGTTGGCCGACGTTCGGCAGCTGCGCGACACGGTGCACGTGGCGTCGCTCACCGCCCAGCTCGCGCCGTCGATGCTCGGTGCGAACGGCCCGCGCAACTACTTCGTCGCCTTCCAGAACAACGCCGAAGCCAGGGCGACCGGTGGCATCGTCGGTGCTTTCGGCATCATGCACGCCGACAACGGTCACATCAGCTTTACCGAGTTGGGCTCGGATGCGCAGCTCGACATGCACCTGCCGCCGGTCTCGGCCCAGGGGGCGGCCTCCGACCGGTACGACTGGCGCAACGCGAACCTGAGCGCCGACTTCCCGGCGGTGGCGCGGACCTATGTGGCGCTGTGGCAGGAACAGACCGGCCAGCGGCTGGACGGTGCGTTCGCCACCGACCCGGTCGCGTTGTCCTATCTGCTGGGCGCAACCGGACCGACCCGGCTCCCGGGCGGCGACGTCGTCACGGCGCAGAACGTCGTCAGCCTCAGCGAAAGCCAGGTCTACAGCCGGTTCCCGGACGTATCCGTGCGCAAGGAGTACCTGCAACAGATCAGCAAGGCCACGACGGATCGGGTGCTGGCAGCCCCGGCTGCGCAGGCGGCCGGCATCCTCAAGGCGTTGCAGCGCGCGGCGGCAGAACATCGCCTGCTGTTGTTCAGTAATGACTCCGGTGAGCAAGCGAAGTTGGCCGACACCAGCATCGCCGGCACCTTGCCCGGCGCCGGGCGTCCGACCGCGGTGCTGGCGCTCAACAACGCTACGGCGAGCAAGCTCGACTACTACACCGCCAGTTCGCTGACCTACAGCGCGGGCGCCGGGAGTTGCTCGGCCACGACACGCGGCACCACGGTCACCATCGAGGTCACCAACAACGCGCCCCGGCAAGGCCTTCCGCCGTTCGTGCTGCAGACCGGAGGGGAGGCCGCGGACGGTCCGCCGGGCACCTCGGTACTGCTGATGGACTACTACGCCACCACCGGCGCGCAGCTGGTCAGCGCGAGCCAGGACGGCCGGCAGCTTGCGCTCGGAGTGTCGACGCAAGCGGGCCACCCGGTCTTCTCGACGCCGCTCACCGTCGGGCCCGGACGTTCCACCCGGCTCGTGCTCCAGCTCACCGAGCCGACCGGCCACGGATCGGTCGTCACTCGTCCGCAACCGCTGGTTCTGCCGCAGCACGTGACGGTGCACGCACCCAGCTGCGGCGAGCCCTGATCCGCGAGGGGTGCGGGTAGGTCAGTCCCGGCGAGACGCCCGACCGACCGGTTCGGAGAGTGTGACCTGCCCGTTCGGGCCGGCCAGATCCGGGCTGGTCCCGTTCGGGCTGGTCCCGTTGGCGTTGCCGCGATGGGCGTGCTCCGCTTCCGCGGCCGGCACCGTCTTGTACGTGTAGGTGTAGTAGTAGTCCGAACCGCTCTTGAGCGGTGCCATGTTGAGCACCGCGCCGAACACACGGGCATCCACCGCGGCCAGACTGGCCAATGTCTTCTTGACCTGCTCGCGCCGGGTCTTGCCCTGCCGCACCACGACCAGCGTCCCGCTCGCTGCTGCCGCCAGCACCGCGGAGTCGGCGACCGGCAGCAGCGGGGGACCGTCGATGATCACGACGTCCGCGGCGTCTTCCAGGTCGTGCAGCAGCCGCCGCATCTGATCGGTGGCGAGCAGTTCGCTCGGATTCGGTGGCAGCGGGCCCGAGCCGAGCACTCGCAGCGTGGTGCCCTCCGGCCCCCAGTGCTGCAACACGTCGTCGAGTTCGGCCCAGCCGACCAGTACGGAAGTAAGCCCGACGGCGTTCTCCAAGCCCAGGTAGCCGCAGAGCCGGGGCCGACGCAGGTCCCCCTCCACCACGATCACGTCGACGCCGACCTGCGCGAGCGAAATGGCGATGTTGGCCGCCGTGGTGGTCTTGCCCTCGCCCGCGATGGACGAGGTCACCAGGATCGAGCGGGGCTGTCGGTCGACCTGGATGAACTGCAGGTTGGTGCGCAGCTGGCGGAACGCCTCGCCGCGGTTCACCTTCGAATCGGCACCCACGGCGAGCGGGTGACTCGGAGTATCCGCGTCGAACGGGATGACGCCGAGCCCGGTCAGGTGCAGCGTGCTCTCCAGGTCGTCCGTGTCCTTCACGGTGGTGTCCAGCGCCTCGCGCAGGAACGCCGCGATCAGGCCCACTGCGAGCCCCAGCAGCAGACCGGCGATCAGGTCGCGCGCGACCTTCGGAGTGGCCGACGAGCTCGGCAGGTTCGCGGGTTGCACCACGCTCAGCTTCACCGATGCACCTGAGGTGTCGACGGTCTCCAACTGGCTGACGTAGCTGCTAAAGCGGGTGCCGAGCGCGTTCGCGATGTCGCGGGCACGGGACGGCGAGGGATCGAGCACGGACACGTTGAGCAGCACCGTTCCGGTCGGGCTGCTGGCTGAGACCTCGGAACCCAGGTGTTCCCAGGTGTAGGGCAGCTTCAGCTTGTCCACGACCGGCTGCAGCACGGGCTCCTTGGTGGCCAGTTCCACGTACGACTTCATCCGCAGCTGGCTGGCAAGATTGTCCTGGTACGGGCTGGACAGGCTCGTGGTCGCGTTCCGTGTCGCGAGGAACAGTTGGACGTTCGCCTTGTACTTGGGTGTTGCGACGAGCACCAGCACGCTGGCGCCTACCAGGCCGACCAGCGTGAAGATGACGATGAGTCGCCAGCGCTTGCGTAGCGCCGACAGGACCTCATGGATGGCCAAGGTGCCCTCGCTCGGGGTGAGAAAGCAGCCTGTAAAGGGGGAGTTACCGCGGGTAGGACCGCCATCGTAGACGACGTGCACCGATCCGGTTCGTCCCGAACCGTCTGTTTTGTGTCACGGGCACGTTATCGTGCGTCGGTGCGATACGCGTACCCGCCGGGCGGGTTCGGTCGGAGCCGGCAGTGAAGCGGGCGCTGATCACCGGGACGACCGGCCAGGATGGGTCTTACCTCGCTGAATTGCTGATCGACCAGGGCTACGAGGTGCACGGCTTGCTGCGGCGCAGCAGCACGTTCAGCACCGACCGGCTGGACCACCTGTACCAGGATCCGCACGAGCGGTCGGCCCAGCTTCGGCTGCACTACGGAGACCTGTCCGACGGCACCGCACTGAGACGCACGCTGGAGACGGTCCGACCGGACGAGGTGTACAACCTCGGCGCGCAGTCCCACGTGAAGGTTTCGTTCGACCAGCCGGAGTACACCGGTGACGTGGACGGCCTCGGGGCACTGCGATTGCTGGAGGCGATCCGGGACGCGCAGCAGCGCATCGGCGCTCCGATCCGCTTCTACCAGGCGGGTACCAGTGAGATGTTCGGTTCGACGCCGCCGCCGCAGTCGGAGCAGACACCGTTTCACCCGCGCAGCCCGTACGCGTGCGCCAAGGTCTACGCACACTGGCAGACGGTCAACTACCGCGAGGCATACGGCCTGTTCGCCTGCAACGGCATCCTGTTCAACCACGAGTCCGAACGGCGCGGGGAGACGTTCGTCACCCGCAAGATCACCCGCGCCGCGACGCGGATCAAGCTCGGCCTGCAGGACACGCTTTTCCTGGGCAACCTCGACGCGGAACGCGACTGGGGTCACGCGCGGGACTACGTCCGGGCGATGTGGCTGATGCTGCAGCAGCCGGAGCCGGACGACTACGTGGTGGCCACCGGAGAGCGGCACAGCGTACGGGTCTTTGTGCAGAAGGTCTTCTCCCGGCTGGACCTGGACTGGGAGCGCCACGTCACGATCGATCCGGCGTATTTCCGGCCCGCCGAGGTCGAGGCGCTGCAGGGCGACGCGTCCAAGGCGCGCAAGGTCCTCGGCTGGGAGCCGAGTGTGCTGTTCGACGATCTGGTCGCGCTCATGGTCGATCACGACCTGGCGCTGGCAGAGCAGGAACGGATCCTGGCCGACGCGGGTCACCGGAACCGGCCACGCGGATTGGCCGGCGACCAGGAGCGGGGGCTGTGTTGATGGCGGGCTGGGCTGATGACGGGCTGTGTTGATGACATCGCGTGAGCTCCACCGGGTCCAGCAGACTCGGCATGCCTTCTCCAACTGGCCCGGCATGCTGGCTGCGATCGCCGCCGGCCGGGCCCTGCAGCGCCCGGCCGAATTGCGCTTCGAGGCGCGGAGCGGCCCGCGGATGCTGTGTCCGAACCAACCCGGGGCGCGGGTGCCCATCTACGAGGTGTTCGCGGAGGACTGCTACCGCACCGCGGCCTTCCTCGCTGACGCTCCGGTGTCCCGGGCGCTCGACATCGGCGCGCACGTCGGCGCTTTCGCCGTGCAGTTGGCCGCGCTGAAGCCGGGCGTGCGGATCGACTGTTTCGAGCCTTCGGAGCGGACGGCGTCGTACCTGCGGCGCAACGTCGAGCTGAATGGTCTCGGCGCCCGGATCGTGGTGCACCAGTTCGCCGTCGCCGGGCACTCGGGCGTGCTTCCGTTCTCGGATAACGGGATGAGCAGCTGCCAGAACCACGTGATCACCGAGCCGACCGATGCTGAGGCGGCGGTCACCATGGTGACCGCGCGGGCGTTCGATGATCTCGTGTCGGAGCGGGGGCCGTACGAGCTCATCAAGATCGACTGCGAGGGCGGCGAGTACGACCTGGTGCTGTCTTCGGCAGCGGAATCCTGGGCGTCCACCACCCACGTCGTGGCCGAGTATCACCCCTCGGCCGAGCACTCCTTCGCCGACCTCGAGACGCATCTCGCCCGGGCCGGCCTGCGCGTGGTCGATCGCGAAGACTCCCCGATCGACCGGCAGGGGACCGCCTGGTTCCGACGTGCCTAGGCTGCCGCCGGCGTTGATGCCGTGGTGGCCGCACGCAAAGCGTGCCTACACCGCGTTCACCCGCCGCTGGTCCCCGGTTTCGCGGGTGGTCGCGCACGTCACGCCGGCCGGCGGACCGCGATCGGTCGCGCGTACGGCGGAGGACGCGGTGGCGGCCGCCGGACCGGGCGCGGCGTGCTGGACCATCCGCGAGCCCGAGGTGCTGCAGCAGTCGTACCCACGCGGCATCCCGCCGCGACACCCGGCGATCGAGGCCAACCTGCGCACCCCGGTCCCGCGGGTGGCTGTCGCGCTGCTGCCGGGTGGGCGGGTGGTGGGGAAGCGGCACGGGGCCGTCCTCACCGGCGAGCACGCGCTCGCGTACGAGTTCAGCCCGTACTTCGCGGTGCGGGAACCGGCGGCGCACCCGGTGTGGCTGCGGCCGGTGCTGCGCAAGCCGGTCGACCTCCCGGGCACCGTGGCTGTACTCGCCACCCGCGGCGATGCGAACTACTACCACTTCCTGCTCGACTGCCTGCCGAGGATCGCGATCTTGCGCGAATCGCCTGCCTGGCAGGACGACCTGCGCTTCTACGTCCCGTGCCAGCCCGGATACCAGCGGGACCTGCTCGGATATTGCGGGATCGGCCCGGATCGCGTCGTCGACAGCCGCCAGGTTCCGCACCTGCGCGCGCAGCGGCTACTGGTGCCTGGCCTGCCCACCTCGGAGCTGCACGTGCCGGGCTGGGCGGTGGAATGGCTGCGGGCGACCCTGCTCCCGGCTGCCGCGAGCCTGTCGCCAGGCCCGCGGCGGCTGCTGATCAGCAGGGGTGGCAAGCCGAATACGCGACGGGTGGTGAACGAGGCAGCGCTGGCACAGTCGCTGGCGCCGCACGGGTTCGTGCTGCTGGATCCGGGTGCGATGCCGGTGGCGGAGCAGATCGCGCTGTTCGCGGGCGCCGAGATGATCGTGGCGCCGCACGGGGCCGCGCTCGCCAACCTGGTGTTCGTGGCACCCGGCACGCGGGTGGTGGAGCTCTTCGCGCCCTCCTACGTCAACACGTGCTACTGGGAACTCAGCCAGCGCCTCGGCGGGGTCGACTACCGCTACCTGCTGGGTTACGGCACCGCAGGACGGCACGAGGGACTAGGAGTATCCGACGACGTAGTGGTGGACCCGACCCAGGTGCTGGAACTGCTCGAGCTCGGCTGAATGCCGCTCACGCCTCGGTGAGCACGTCGAGGATGCGGGGCCGGCCCCCGGTGACGACAGGGAGTGCATCGCGAGTGCCGGAATCACGGATCCGCGCGAGGGCCGCCCGTACCTGGGTGGCGAAGTCATCGTCCGCGCCCACCGCGATCCCCGGTGCGACAACGGTTTCGGGCAGGCAGCCGACCGCGGACGTCACCGCCGGCACGCCGGCCGCGGCCGCTTCGAGGACCACCAGCGGCTCCGCCTCGTGCCGGTACTCACTGGGAAACAGGAACAGGTCGATCCCGGCGAAGAACCCGGGCACCTGGTCGGGACGCAACGCCCCCCGGTACGACAGCACGTCGGGGTCGCGGGCGAGCGCATCGTCCAGCAGTGCGCGGTCGGACGCGGTGACGGTGGGTCCGGCCAGGACACACCGGATGTCCTCACCGGCCGCACGAAGCGCCCGGACCGTCTCCAGCACCCGTCCCAGGCCTTTGTCGACGGTCAGATTGCTCAGGTGGCCGAGCACGATCGGCGCGTCCGGATCACGCCGAGGCCGACGCGGCCCGGACGGGATGAGTTCGCGGTTCGAGCAGATGCGAGCATCGACGTGCTCGCCGTAGCGTTCGTGCAGCAACCGACGCATGCGCGCGCAGAGCACGATGTGCACGATGTCGCCGCGACGGATCCGGGTGATGCGTTCCAGCGCCCTGCTGCGGTTGTTGATCGGCGCGAAACTGTGGTGGTGCAGCACCACGCGGAAGCCGAGTCGGGTGGCCCACAGCACTGTCACGTACTGGTACCACAGGGCAAGGCCGCCAGCACCGGTGATGTAGAGGGTCCTTGGACCACGCCGCGCTAGCGGGACCAGCGCGAGCCAGCCGTGGACGTGCTTCGCGATCCGCAGCGGGTGGTAGCGGGCCGGGTTCCTGGCGTCGACGTTGACGTCCAGCACCCGCAGCCGGATCGGCTCCCGATGCAGGGCCGCAGTGACGAGCTCGGTGACGCGCGATGCTCCGTGCAGCGGCGGTGGAAGCGTTCCGAAGACGACGACCAGCGGAGCGCGCACGTGATCGAATCCTCTCTGCGACCGGTAGCCTGCCATCATGTCGGACGTGCGGCTGAACCTGGGCAGTGGGCCGGTGGCGGTGCCCGGGTGGGTCAACATCGACCGGTCGCCGAACGTGCTGCTGCAGCGGGTTCCTGCGGTGAAGCGGGGTCTGCGCCGGGCCGGTGTCCTGAATGATCAACACATGGCGGCGTGGGCGGCGGACGTCCAGCGGATCGACATGGTCAAGGGCCTGCCGTACCCGGATGGATCGGTGCAGGCGATCTACTCCTCGCACACGTTCGAGCACCTCTACCTCGCCGACGTGCGCGTCCTGATGATCGAGTGTCACCGCGTTCTCGCGGCGGATGCGGTGATGCGGGTCGCGCTGCCGGACGCCGAGCAGTGGGCGCGGGATCTGCTCGCAGGCGTTGCGCAGGACGGCGAGACGGCCGGGCTCACCTTCAACCGCAGAATCGGGTCGCACCACTTCGATCGTCCGCGTGGCATCCGGAAGTTGACGGCCCTGGGAGCCGGCTCGCTGCACCGCTGGCAACCGACGCGTGACCTGGTGCGCGAACTGTTCGACGAGGCCGGGTTCGGCCACGTCGTCGAGCGCGCGTACCGGGTCGGTGACCTGCCGGATCTGGCGGTGATCGAGACGCGCCCGGAGAGCCTGTTCTTCGAGGCAACCCGGTAGCTCTAGCGGGTCGCGGGCCTGCGCCGCAGGTAGGTCGCGGCGACAGCGCCCACCCGCCCGCGCATCACGTACACGTCCCGCAGGTACGCACCCGGACTGAACACCCCGCTCAGCACGGCGGGGTCGACCCGCCTGAGCAGCCAGAGCCCGCAGCCCAGGCTCGCCGCGTAGGCAACGGTGGAGACGGTCGCCGCGGCGGTGATCCCGAAGTGCGGCAGGAACAGGGCCAGCCCCGGCAGCGTGACGAGCAATCCCGCAGTCGACGCGACGCTGGTCAGGCCGGGACGATTGCGCGCCATCAGTCCGGTGAAGACGACCTGGAGCATGGCCAGACAGACGATGCCGGGGAGCAGAATGCGCAGCGGGGGTACCGCCGCCGCGTAGTTCGCGCCGTAGGCGACCCGGACCAGCGTTCCCGCGACCAAGCCCAGTACCAATGCACCGGCAGCGGAGACGAGCACCGACATGCGCATGCTCTGCGCGAGCAGGACACCGCCGGTCTCCTTGCGGCGCACTGCTTCTGGCAGTAGCAACGGTCCCATCTGGGACAGCACGGTGTAGATGACGAAGCTCACCGTGGTGGCGACGGAGTAGTACCCGAGGTCGGCATTGGCGACAAAGCTCGGCAGCAGCAGCATGTCGAGGTGGCTGTTGCTCAGGCCGGTGACGACGGTGGGGAAGACACGCAGGCAGTAGGCCGTCTGCTCCCGTGCGATCCGCGCGCGGACCCGGCCCAGCCCCACCCGTCGCACCAGCCAGACCAGGCTGATCACGGTGGTGGCGAAGACGCTCGCGGCGTACGCAAGCATCGCGAGGAACGGAGTCAGCCCGTAGACGACGCCCGCCACTATGAAGACGAGATAGAGCACGCCCTGCAATGGGCGCAGCACCGCGTTCAACCGGTACGCCCCGACTGCGTTCATCGCGTTGCTCGCCGTGTCCGAGAGGCTGAGCACCGGGAGCGACAGCACGAACTCGAGACTGAGGTCGCGGACCCCTGCGGACTCGCCACGCAGGGCCGTGAGCAGCAGTACGTACCCGACCAGTGACCCGAGCAGGCCCAGGCCGAAGCTGGTCGCCAATCCCGTTGTCAGGCACTGTCTGCGGTCGTGCTCGCCCTTGGCGAGCGCGTAGGAGACCGAGGTGCCGATACCCGAACCGGTGATCCAGGAGGTCAGTTGGACGAAGACGAGTGCGCCGGCGAAGATGCCGCGCCCGGCCGGGTTGAGCTCGCGTGCCGCGATGACGCCGGTGGCGACGCTGACGAGGAGCAGCGTCGCCGTACCGATCAGGGATATCCCCATGCTGCCCAGGAACGACCCTCGGGCGCCTACCCGGTCGGCGCCCGACCCGGGAACCGCTGACTCGTGCGTGCTCATCCGGCCGTCGCTGCGTCAGTGCGAGCCGGCTCTGGCGCCGGGTGTCGGCTGCGGCGCGGTCCGGCCGGACGGCGCACCCGCGAGCAGGGCGGACGCGAACTGCTCCCCGGTGGGAAGGTCGGCCCGACTCCGGTTCCCGAGTGACGGCGGGTGTCGCACCAGGCGGTCAAGTGCCGCGGCCAGGGCGTCCACGTCGAGGTCCGTGTGCAGCACGGTCTCCCACCGAGCGGCGTCGCGTGCACGCACTCGTGAGCCGGCGGTCAGCGCCGGCGTGCCCGCCGCGAGCGCCTTGCCCATCAATCCGCTCGGCCCGTTGTTGCTGTGGGCCACCGCCACCACGTCGGACGCCGCGACGTAAGCATCCAGTTCCTCATCCGGCAGGTGGCCGCGTCGCACGATGACCCGATCCCGGCGCTGGTCGTCCAGGCCGGCCAGCCAGTCTTCGATCTCCGGCAGCAACCAACCGGCCAGGACGAGGGTGGCCCGGCCGCCCAACCGGAAGACGGCGTCCGCAACCAGCGGGACGTTCTTGCGCGCGCTGACCACACCGAGAACCGACACCAGTGGAGTGCCGGCCGGCAGGCCTAGCCGCCGGCGCAGCTCCGCCTGGTCGCGAGCACGGTGGGAACAGATCGCCGGGTCGCGGACGTGCCGCAGGAGCAGGCCTCGGGACGGGTCGCCCTGCGCCACCAGCGACGCGACCGTATCGGCAGCTCCCCGGACACGGGTCACGACCGCCAGGGCGACCTTGGCGCCGCTGCGGGCCCAGCCGCGGCGGTCACGCCACGAGATATGCGATGGGACCTGCAGCATTAGCAGCACCACGTGCGGCCGGCTATCCCGGCGGGGATAGCCGGCCGGGAGCGCCCGCCACCACGATGTGATCATCTTGTCGGCTTCCGGGACGACGACCACGTCGCCGCGGCCGGCGCCGGACTGCTGGAGGGCTGCCACCACCTCGGACGGCGCCGGCGTCTTCGAGCCGAAGGCTTCCCGGGCGTCCACGCCGAGGTGCCCCAGGTGGGTGGCGTACTCCTCGCGCGTGCTGCCGCCGACCGACGTCAGCAGCACGACCCGGGTCGATCGCGCAGCTACGGCGGCGATGTGGGCCGCGTACTGGAAGCGATGGCCGGCTGGATCCGGCTCGATGATGAACGTCGTGGGCACGCCGGTTCAGGTCCCTTCATGCCCATCGATGGGCGTCTGCGCGCGTCTGGTTCGTCCGTATCTGAGGGTATTACGGGCTTCATCCCGCGATATCGGTACTCACGGTGCGGTCCGCCTGATTTGTTCTAGTCTGACCGGGTGCGATCGTCACCGCCTCTGAACGCCGAGTTGGGCTTCACGGAGCTCGTCTTCTCCGACCTGCTTCGCTACCGCCCTAACGAGCGACCCAGCTGGCGGGGCGTGGCCACCCGCTGCCTGGTGCTTCCGGGCATGCTCGCGTCGATCCTGATCCGCGCACAGCAGTGCCTCTACCGCAGTGGGCACGTCCGACTGGCGCACCTGCTCCGGACCGCCGGTACGGTCTTGCTCAGCGTTGATTTCCTGCCTGGCATGCAGATCGGCCCGGGGCTGCTGATCGCGCATCCGATGGGGGTGGCGATCGGCGGCGGTCTGACGATCGGGGCAAACGTGACCATCCTGCAAGGGGTCACGGCGGGAACCCGGACCCCGGACGGAACCCAGCCGCAGGAGTTCGCCACCATCTGCGACGGGGCGATCATCTGCGCGAACGCGACGCTGGTGGGCGGCGTACGGATCGGGGCGAACGCCCAGGTCGGCGCGAACTCGGTGGTGTTGTCCGACGTGGCGGACGATGCGGTGGTCTTCGGGGTGCCGGCGCGTCAGATCGGGGTACGGGATGCCGCGGCCGAAGGCATGCAGGCGCCCCACTCCGCGGCATGAACCGCGACGGGTTGCGTGCGCATACCGCGTGCTACTTCAACTTTCGAGCCGGCACGCCGACCCACACCTCCCAGTCCCCGGTGCTCTGTGTGAGGACCGAGTTGGCGCCGACGATGGTGCCTTCCCCGATCCGCAACTCGTAGTCCGAGCGCAGGGTGATGACCGCGCCGGCTGCGATGATCACGTGGTCGGAGATGATCACCCGACCGTTGGTCCGTTCCGCCCGCAGGTCATTCTTCGCGCCGATCGCCACGTAGGGGCCCAGCACGACGTCGGATCCGATGACCACGTTGGAATGGACCAGATGCCCGGTGCCGGCGTGCAGCAGCTTCAGGCCGGGGCCGACCCGACTACCCACCATGAACTCGACGCGGAAGAAGATCCGCAAGATCCACCGGGGGAGGGTCGCCCCGTCCTGCGCCTTGTAGACGAGCCACGCTGCGAGCCGGTCGATCCGGGTATTTCCCACGAACGCGTTGTCCCGACGTTCCACCCGAGCAACGTCTCACATGGGCGACGGGCGGCGTTCCAGCGTTCGCGTGTCATGCGGTGCGCCGAGTCGGCAGGCTAGTGTCCCGGCCCGTGCGGAACGCAGTGACGACCACGGCAGTGATCCTCGCCGGCGGCGCCGGCGTACGGTCCGGCCTCGACTACCCGAAGCAGTTCCTCCGCCTGGGCGGCCTTCCCGTCCTGGAGCACACGCTCGCCGCCTTCGATAGGCATCCGCACGTCGACGAGACCCTGGTGATCGCGTCCCAGGACTGGCTCGAGGAGACCCGTGAGTTGGTCGACGGGGTCGCGACGACGAAACCGCACGCGGTCACGGTCGGCGGGGTGACTCGTAACGACAGCACCCGGGCAGCCCTCGACTGGCTTACCGCCCAGGGCCGCTCGGACGACTGCAGGCTGCTGATCCACGACGGTGTCCGCCCGCTCGTCGATGGGGCCACCATCGACCGTTGCCTCGCGGCGCTGGAGACCTATGGTGCGGTCGACACGGTCATCGAGGCGAGCGACACCGTGGTGGTGGTGGACGGGGACAAGCTCGTCGAGATCCCGGACCGGGCCAGGCTGCGACGGGGGCAGACGCCGCAGGCCTTCCGGCTGCGGGTGCTTCGTGACGCGTACGCCGGGATCACGGCGGAGGACCTGCAGCACATCACCGACGACTGCGCCGTGGTGCTGCGTGCCTTGCCGGGGCTGGACGTCGGCGTCGTCGCCGGGGCGCACGAGAACCTGAAGATCACCCGCCCGGTGGACATCTATCTCGCCGACCGGCTGTTGCAGGGGCGGCAGGTGCGTGTGAGCCAGTTGGCCGCGGCTGCGCCGGTGGCAGCGGGGTGCTGGGTGGTGATCGGTGGGACGTCCGGGATCGGCGGAGCCATCGCCCGGCGCCTCGCGCAGCAGCGCAGGGTCGTCGCGATGAGCCGTCGCAGCACCGGAACAGACGTGCGTGACGAGCAGTCGGTGACGCGGTCACTCGCCCGGGCCCGGGCCGAGTACGGACCGATCGTGGGGGTGGTCAATGCGGCCGGCACCCTCAGCCGCGGTGATCTGGTGAGCGCGAGCCCGGATCAGGTCCGCGAGCAGGTCGAGGTGAACCTGGTGGGTGCTTTGCATGTGGCCAGGGCCGCCTATGAGCACCTGCGCGAGACCCGGGGGCACCTGCTGCTGTTCACCAGCAGTTCGTACACCCGGGGTCGTGCCGGTTACGCGGCCTACAGCGCGAGCAAAGCAGCGGTGGTGAACCTCACCCAGAGCCTCGCCGACGAGTGGTTCCCGGTCGGAATCAAGGTCAACTGTGTCAATCCGGCACGCACCGACACCCCGATGCGGCAGCGTGCCTTCGGGGTCGAGCCGCCCGACACGCTGCTGAGCGTCGATCGGGTTGCGGATGCGAGCCTGCAGGTCCTCGCGAGTGCCGCGACCGGACATGTGTTCGATGTGCGCCTGGAGGAGGCGTCAATCCCCAAAACGTGATCAAACGGACATCATCGGTGCTACCGTCGCGCGCGTGCTGACCGCGTTTCCGGCTGATCCGTCCTGGTCCGGCTGATGCTGCGCCAGGTTGCTCGGATGCGGGCACGCACCGTCCACCACGTGCAGACCCTCGAGGCACGGGTGCGCTACCGGCTCGATGCGCCCGGCGACAACCAGCTGCGTCAGCTGCGCGGTCTCGAGCGGGCGTATTCCGGCCGGCGCGGGCCCGACGTGCTGCTGTTCGGCGACTCGGCGAGTTACTGGACCATGCCGTCCGAGCCGGACAGCCGTGCGATGCTCCAGATGCTGGCCGCAGAGCTGCCATCGGGCACGTCCCTGCACACCGTGGTGGGACCCGCGTACAGCGCGCGGATCATCGCCGCCTTCGCTGCAGGGTTCAGGCGGTGGCGCAGCCGGCCGCGGGTGGTGGTGATCCCGGCGACCCTGCTCACCATGATGGACGTCCACCTCGAGGACCCGCGCTACAACTACGTCGCGGCGTCAGGCTGGATCGCCGATGCGCTCGCGGGGCGCGATGACCATGCCGCGCGCAAGCGGCACTCCGACCGCGCTGCGCAGGACGCCTTCGACCGGCTGCCGGCACCGAGCCTGATCGGCGCGCGTCGGACCTTCGGAGAATTGCGCCTGATCGGGTCGGCGACACCGACGACCCGATGGCAGCAGGTCGTCCGGTTGCGCCACATGATGGACCTGTACAACGCGGAGCGACTCGACCCGGACAGCAAGGGGATCGCCCAGCTGGCGGCGCTCGCGCGGCTGCTCTCGGAGCTGGAGATCCCCTCGGTGGCCTACATCCCTCCGATCAACTACGAGGTGATCGTGAAGGCGCTCGGCGCCGGCAGCCGACAGCACGTGGCGTGCAACGTCGAGGTCGTCGAGAGCGCGATCCGGGAAGCCGGAGGCTCCCGGGCGCAGGTGGTCAACGCCGCGTTCGACCACGCTGCCCAGGGCTTCCTCGATCCGCTGCACCTGAAGGCCGCCGGGCGCGTCCAGCTGGCGCGGCGGATCGCGGCGGCCTGCGCCGGCTGCCTGGACGTCCGGCCGGTGCGGGCGTGAACGACACCGTCCAGCTCGGTCATGAGCCGGCCGAGCACTACGACCGCGTCACCGGGGCCTGGCGGCTGCTCCTCGGCGAAGAGCTGCATTACGGGGTGTTCGAATCCGGCGACGAGCCGCTCCAGGTCGCCACCGCCGCGCTCACCGGCCAGATGGTCGCCGCGGCGGAGTTGCGTCCCGGTCTCGACGTGCTCGACGTGGGATGCGGCACCGGCGCGCCTGCCTGCGCGCTGGCCTCGGCGCACGGTGTCCACGTCGTCGGAATCACGACGAGTCAGGTGGGCGTCGACGCCGCGCGGCTGCGGGCTGCGGGACTGG
>DASZVT010000120.1:0-3086 GCA_035546915.1 Mycobacteriales bacterium
CGCGACGGCATGTGGCTGCCGATCAGCCCGTTCACCTCGCCGCGTGAAGGCGAGGAGGTCGTCACCCTGTCGGTGCGCTACCGCACGGTCGGCGACGTGCCGATCACCGGCGCGGTCGAGTCGGCCGCCGCGACCCCGGAGGCGGTGATCGCCGAGGTCGCCGCCACCCGGGTCACCGAGCGCGGCGCGACGCGTGCGGATGACCGCTTCAGCGAAGCCGCGATGGAGGACCGGAAGCGGGAGGGCTACTTCTAGATGGAGATGCTGCGGTTCGCGACCGCCGGATCCGTCGATGACGGGAAGTCCACCCTCATCGGCCGGTTGCTCTACGACACCAAGACGATCTTCGAGGACCAGATCGAGGCGGTGGAGCGGGTCAGCCGCGACCGCGGCGACGGTTACGTCAATCTGGCGTTGCTCACCGACGGTCTGCGGGCCGAGCGGGAGCAGGGGATCACCATCGACGTGGCCTACCGCTATTTCGCTACCCCTCGACGCAAGTTCATCATCGCGGACACGCCGGGGCACCTGCAGTACACCCGGAACATGGTGACCGGTGCGTCCACGGCGAACCTCGCGTTGATCCTGGTCGATGCGCGCAACGGCCTGGTCGAGCAGAGCCGGCGGCACGCGTTCCTGGCCAGCCTGCTGCGGGTGCCGCACCTGGTGCTGTGCGTGAACAAGATGGACCTGGTCGACTATGACCAGCAGGTCTACGAGCAGATCAAGGGCGAGTTCCGGCAGTTCGCCACCAAGCTCGACATTCACGATCTGAGCGTCATCCCGGTGTCGGCGCTGAACGGCGACAACGTGGTCGACCGGTCGCCGAACATGCCGTGGTACGAGGGCACGTCACTGCTGCACCACTTGGAGGAGGTACACATCGCCTCCGACCGCAACCTCATCGATGTCCGCTTCCCGGTGCAGTACGTCATCCGGCCGATGACCGATGAGCACCATGACTATCGCGGCTACGCCGGTCAGGTCGCCGGCGGCATCCTCAAGCCCGGCGACGAGGTGACGGTGCTGCCGTCTGGCCTGAGTTCGCGGATCGCGTCCATCGATACCGCGGACGGGCCACTGGCCGAGGCGTTCGCACCGATGTCGGTGACCGTGCGGTTGACCGACGACATCGACGTCAGTCGGGGCGACATGATCTGCCGGCCCGGCAACCAGCCGACCATGAGCCAGGAGATCGACGCGATGGTCTGCTGGATGTCCGAAGAACCGCTGCAGCCGCGGGGCATGTACGCGATCAAGCACACCACCGCGATGCACCGGGCCATGGTCAAGGACGTGCTCTATCAGGTCGACGTCAACACGCTGCACCGTAACGAGCAAGCGCAGCGTCTCGGGCTCAACGACATCGGCCGGGTACGGCTGCGCACCACGCGGCCGCTGCTGGCGGACACCTACGCGCGGAACCGGTCCACCGGCAGCTTCATCCTGATCGACGAGGCCACCAACGCCACCGTCGCGGCCGGCATGATCCTCGCCGGTGACTGACACCGACACGGCGCCGGTCGACCGGTTGGCCACCGAGTCCGATGCGGCGCTGGCCGGCCGGCTCGCCACCGAAGCGGGCGCCTTGCTGCGGCGAATCCGTGAGCAACTGGGCTTCAGCGACGCCCGTACCCTGAAAGACACCGGGGACCGGCAGTCCCACCGCTTCCTGGTTGCGGCCCTCGGCAACGCGCGCCCTGCCGACGCGGTCTTGTCCGAGGAAGCCGAGGATGACCTGGCCCGCCTGCGCACCGACCGGGTCTGGATCGTGGACCCACTGGACGGGACGCGCGAATTCGGTGAACGCGACCGGGTGGACTGGGCGGTGCATGTCGCGTTGTGGGAGCGCGGCGACCTCGTGGCCGGGGCGGTGGCGCTACCCGCCCAGCACGTCACCTACAGCACCGACAGCGCGTTCAGCACGCCGCCTGCCGTCCCGGATCCGATCCGGCTGGTGGCCAGCCGCAGCCGGGCCACCGAACTGGTGACCAACGTGGCCGACCGCCTCGACGCCGAACTGGTGCCGCTCGGCTCGGCCGGCGCCAAGGCAATGGCGGTGGTGCGCGGGGACGCCGAGGCGTACCTGCATTCCGGCGGCCAGTACGAGTGGGACAGCGCGGCTCCGGTGGCGGTGGCGCGGGCCGCCGGCCTGCATACCAGCCGGATCGACGGCAGCCCGCTCATCTACAACTGCCGCGACCCGCACCTACCCGACCTGCTCATCTGCCACCCCGCCCTGGCCGTGCAGGTACTCGACGTGATCGCTGCGGTCCGCTGACCGCAGCCCCTCACAGCCGGTTGCGCGCCGCCAGCAGGCCGACGATCCGTTGCGCGGCAACCACCGCCGACACCTCGGTGGTGTCGATCACCAGGTCCGCGTCGACCGGCTCGTCGTAGGGGTCGCTGACGCCGGTGAACTCCGCGATCGTGCCCGCCCGCGCCTGCGCGTACAGGCCCTTGCGGTCGCGCCGCTCGCATTCGGCCAGCGGGGTCGCGACGTAGACCAGGACGAACGCTCCTGGCCCACCCTGCGCCTCGACCATCTCCCGGACGGTCTGTCGGGTCCCGGCGTACGGCGCGATCGGGGCACAGACGGCGAGACCGCCGTGTTTGGTGATCTCCGCGGCCACCCAGCCGATCCGCAGCACGTTCAGGTCGCGATGTGCCCGGGAGAAACCGAGCTCGCTGGACAGGTGGGTGCGCACCACGTCGCCGTCCAGCAACGTCACGGTGCGCTCCCGGTCCTCGGTGAGCAGCGCCACCAGCTCCGCCGCGATAGTGGACTTGCCAGAACCGGACAGCCCGGTGAGCAGTACCGTCGCGCCAGGCCCCTGCCGCTCCAGCTCGGGTGGTAGCTCATCGCCCCGGATCACCTCGTCCGCGCCGTAGGCCCTCGCCGCCGCGACCACCGCCTCGGCGGGTGCGCCCGGCCACAGCGGCGTCAGCACCAGCACCGCATCCCGGGTGGCCAGCCGGTCGGCGAGCTGCTGCCAGCCGCGGATCCGGCGGTGGTGCGCGGCGTCGTCGCTGCGGGCCCCGCCGGCCGCCGCGAGCAGCTCAACCGGCAACTCCAACCACGCCGG
>DASZVT010000121.1:0-10179 GCA_035546915.1 Mycobacteriales bacterium
GCAGCTGGGCACGCCGGTGGAAGTGGTGGGTCGGCAGGGCTTCACCGCCCGAGATGCGTGGGGCGCGCTGACCAAGGATCCCCGGGTGTATTCGTACCTGCTGCCGACGGCGAAGGCGGTGCTGCTCGCCGTCGGCCCGATGGACCAGCTGCCGGTGGCGATTCCCAGTTACCTGCGCGACGGTATGGCGCACCTGCCCACTCCGCGGCTGCGGGAGCGGGCGCGACGCGCGTACTTGCGGGTGAACCCGGCGGTGGTCCGGCGTACCGGCGGCCCGTTCCGGGTGCTGCCGCAGCGACAGACGGAGGCCTATCTCACACAGTGCGTGCAGGCGCTGCGGCAGCTCAAACCACAGCTGCCGGTGCTCGGCGTGATCCCGCAGGACTGGGTGAGCCCCTACTACCCGAGCAACCGCACGCACCCGGCCGCGGCAGCCGGCGCGCGCGCCTGGGGCGTCCGGATGGCCGTGCCGATGATCGACTACGAGCGGACCGTCGCGCCGTTCATCCCGCACGGCATCAACCCGGACGGAATGCACTGGGGCTGGGAGGTGCACGCGGCCGTCGCGGAGGTAACGGTGGCCGCACTCGGCACCGTGATGCGCTGAGCGCACCGGCGGTATCGTGGGCTCGGCCCCGCGCGCTGGGGCCTTTCCCGTGCCAGGCCTGGGACGCGCGGGTCCCGACTGGAGTTGGCCGAGCAGGAGTAGCGAGCAGGAGTGTCATCGTGACCGAGGAGCTGTGTGCGGCGACGAGGGAGCCGGTGTCATCGTGACCGAGTACGACCCGCACGCCATCGAGCAGCGATGGCTGGTGGCCTGGGAGGATCTCGACCTGCGCCGCCCAGGCGCACCGAAGCGCTATGTGCTCGACATGTTCCCGTACCCGTCCGGGGACCTGCACATGGGGCACGGCGAGGCGTTCTCCATCGGCGACGCGGTCGCGCGCTACACGATGCTCCGCGGTTACGACGTGATGCACCCGATCGGTTGGGACGCATTCGGGTTGCCGGCGGAGAACGCGGCGATCAAGCGGGGAACCGACCCGGCGACCTGGACGTACACCAACATCGAGACCCAGGCGGAGTCCTTCCGCCGCTTCGGCGTCTCCTTCGACTGGTCGCGCCGGTTGCAGACCTGCGACCCGGAGTATTACCGCTGGACCCAGTGGTTATTCCTACGCTTCTTCGAAAAGGGGCTCGCGTACCGCAAGGCGAGCCCGGTGAACTGGTGCCCCAACGACCAGACCGTGCTGGCCAACGAACAGGTCGTGCAGGGCCTCTGTGAGCGCTGCGGGGCGGCCGTCACCAAGCGCAACCTGACCCAGTGGTACTTCAAGATCACCGACTACGCGCAGCGGCTGCTGGATGACATGGAACCACTCGTCGGCAACTGGCCGGACCGGGTACTCACCATGCAGCGCAACTGGATCGGGCGCTCGGAGGGCGCCTACGTCCAGTTCGTGATCGAGGGCCGGGACGAACCGGTCACCGTCTTCACCACCCGCCCGGACACGCTCTACGGCGCGACTTTCTTCGTGGTCGCGGCCGACGCGCCGCTGGCCGACGAGCTGGTCACGGACGGTCAGCGGTCCGCGTTCGAGGCATACCGCGAGCGGGTCAAGGGGTTGTCGGAGATCGAGCGGCAGTCGACCGAGCGGACGAAGACCGGTGTGTTCCTTGGCGTGCACGCGATCAACCCGGCCAACGGCGAGAAGCTGCCGGTGTGGGCCGCGGATTACGTCCTGGCGGACTACGGCACCGGCGCGATCATGGCGGTGCCGGCACACGACCAGCGCGACCTGGACTTCGCCCGTACGTTCGATCTCCCGGTGCGGGTCGTGGTCGACACCGGCCTGGAGGACCCGCTGACGACCGGCATCGCGACGACGGGTGACGGCCGGCTGGTCAACTCCGGCCCCCTGGACGGGCTGGCGAAGGCAGACGCGATACGGGCGATGATCGAGCAGCTGGAGTCCTCCGGCGGTGGCAGCGGGACGGTGATCTTCCGACTGCGGGACTGGCTGCTGTCCCGGCAACGGTACTGGGGCGCGCCGATCCCGATCGTGCACTGCACGTCCTGCGGTGAGGTACCGGTTCCCGACGACCAGCTGCCGGTGCTGCTGCCGCCCCCCGACCAGGTCGACCTCAAGCCCAAGGGCGAATCCCCGCTGGGTACCGCGCATTCCTGGGTCGAGGTGCCGTGCCCGTCATGTGGCGCCACAGCGCGCCGGGACACCGACACGATGGACACCTTCGTCGACTCGTCCTGGTACTTCCTGCGGTACTGCTCGCCGCACTACACCGACGGGCCGTTCGACCCGGCCGAGGTCCGGGAGTGGATGCCCGCGGCGCAATACACCGGCGGGGTCGAACACGCGATCCTGCACCTGCTCTACGCCCGCTTCTTCACCAAGGTGCTGCAGGATCTCGGGCTGGTCGACTTCGGTGAGCCATTCAGCCGGTTGCTGAACCAGGGCCAGGTCGTCAACCAGGGCAAGGCGATGAGCAAGTCGCTCGGCAACGGCGTGGACCTGGGCGCCGAACTGGCCCGCCACGGTGTAGACGCGGTGCGGGTCACGATGCTGTTCGCCTCACCGCCCGAGGAGGACATCGACTGGGCGGACGTGTCGCCGTCAGGTGCCGGTAAGTGGCTCAAACGGGTCTGGCAACTGGCCGGTGACGTCGCCGGCCGGCCGGGCGGCAGTTCCGACCTCGAGGTGGATCGGGCAGTGGCCCGACTGGTTGCGGAGACCGAGCGGCACATGGAGGGTCACCGGTTCAACGTCGCGGTCGCCCGGTGCATGGAGCTGACGAATGTGCTGCGCAAGGGCTTCGACGCCGGGTGCGACGTGCGCGCCGGCACGGAAGCGTTGGCGGTCATGCTCAGTGCTTTCGCGCCGTACACCGCGGAGGAGGCGTGGCACCGGCTGGGACACCAGGACTTCGTTGCGAAACAAGCCTGGCCCCAGGTGGATCCAGCTTTGCTGGTGCGGGAGTCGGTGACCTGTGTCGTGCAGGTGGCAGGCAAGGTCAAGGCGCGGCTCGAGGTGTCGCCGGAGATCGCGGAGGAGCAGTTGCGCGCGCAGGCGCTCGACGACCCGTCGGTGCGGCGTGCGCTCGCTGGTCGCGGCGTCGGCAAGGTGATCGTGCGGGTCCCCAAGCTGGTCAACATCGTCCCGGCCTGAGCTGCGCCGATGCCCCGCTTGGTCCGCGTCGTCACTGACAGCACCGCGAGCATTCCGGCCGATGTCGCTGCGGCGCAGGGGATCACGGTGGTACCGCTCAGCGTCACGGCCGGGTCGAAGGCCGGGCTGGAAGGTGTCGACGTTGACGCTTCGGACGTGATCGCGGCGCTGGCCGACCGGCGGTTGCCGGTGAGCACCTCGATGCCGCCGCCCGGCCTGTTCGAGGCGGCGTACGCCGCCTCCGGTGCAGCGCCGATCGTCAGCGTGCATCTGTCCGGTGCGCTGTCCGGGACGTACGACGCCGCTTGCCGGATCGCCGCGGACGCACCGGTCCCAGTGCACGTGGTGGACTCGCGAACTATTGCGATGGGCCTCGGATTCGCGGTGCTCGCCGCCGCGCGGGCCGCACAGGCGGGCGCCGGCCCGGACGAGGTAGCAGCAGTGGCGCAACGTGAGGCGGACCGCAGTGTGGTGTTGTTCTGCCCGGACTCGCTGGAGTTCCTGCGCAGAGGTGGCCGGATCGGCGCGGCTGCGGCGCTACTCGGGACTGCACTTGCGGTAAAGCCGGTGCTGCACCTCGCCGACGGGCAGATCGCCGTCCGGGAACGGGTGCGAACCACGAGCCGGGCCGTGATGCGACTCGGCGAACTCGCCGAGAACGCGGTCAGCGCTGGGACCGCGGAGCTTGCGGTGATGCACCTCGACGCGCCGACCCGGGCGCACGCACTGGCCGCCCGACTGCACGAGCGATTGCCGCATTGCGGCCCGATCGGGGTGTACGAGGTCGGCGCCGTCATCGGCGCACATACCGGGCCGGGCACCCTCGGGGTAGCGGTACACCGGCTCTGAGCCGCGACGGGCGTCCACAACAGGCGGAGCGCGATCCACAGATCCGTCACCGCGACGCTGCCGCCGGGAGTAGCTGCCTAGCGTCGAGGAGTGCCTTCGTCGTCCCCAGACCTCGAGCGCCGGTTGCGCACGGCAATGCCCGAGGCTGGGCGGCCGTCGCCGACCCAGGTGGTCAGTCAACCCGCTGCCACACAGGGCGCTTCACCGCCGCCGGGTCCCGACCGCGGGCAGCACGTCGGGGCGGACGACGGTCCGTGGGCGCTGCCCGGGTCGGGCTGGGTGCCACCGGGATCGCTCGGCACCCAACTGCGGGCGCTGCTGGGTCGCCGGTTGCCGCTTCCGCTGCAAGCCGGCCGGTGGAATCCGGGCCGGCGTGGGGTGCTGGCGGTGGCTGTGCTCGGCGCGTTGGGGATTGTCTTCGCGACCGTGCTGTTTTTCCGTGGCCGACCGCACCCGGCGAACCTGCCCGAGCCGGGACCGGTGCCGTCGCTGCCGGCCATCAGCCTATTGCCGACCGCCAGCGCGCCGGACGAGGTGTTGGTCGACGTCGAGGGGAAGGTGCGCCACCCCGGCGTGGTGCGGCTCCCCCGCGGTTCGCGGGTGCAGGCTGCGCTGCAGGCGGCCGGTGGTCCGCAGCCCGGCATTGATACGTCAGCGCTGAACCTGGCCCGGGTGGTCGCGGACGGGGAACAGCTTCGGGTCGGTCTGCCGCCGTTGCCGGACGGCGCGCCCACTGCACCCACCGCGGACGCCAGCGGCGGCGTCGGTGCGCCGGTGAACCTGAACACGGCCAGTGTGGCCGACCTCGACGCGCTGCCGGGAGTCGGACCGGTCACTGCTCAGCACATCCTGGACTGGCGTAGCCAGCACGGCCGGTTCACTTCCGTCGAACAACTGCAGGAGGTCAGTGGGATCGGCCCGGCGACGTACGCCAAGCTCGCGCCGCTGGTGACCGTGTGACGACGCCCTCGGCCGGATGACCGGGCTGCCCGCGGCGGGTCGGACGGGACATACCGTTCCCGACCTCCGGTTGCTGCTGCCCGCGGCGGCGTGCTGGCTGGGGCTGCTGGCATCGGCCCGGTTGCCGCCTCCGGCAGCGATGTCCTTCGGTGCCGCCGGTGGCGCGGTTGCGACCGGGCTGGTGCTGCGCCGTCGTCGGCCGGCGGCGTTGTTGTGCGCCGCGGCGCTGCTGGCAGCGTCCGCCGCGAGTGTCGTCTGCGGCATCCGGGCGGCGGCACGTGCCGACGGTCCGATCCCCGGCCTGGCGCGGTCCGGCGCTATCGCCGAGATGACGGTGACGCTGTCCGGGGACCCGGTTCGCCGCGACGGAGTCGACGACGCGACCGGGCGCAGGTACACGCTGGTGATCGCGGCGGCCCAGGTGCTGGAACTCGACTCGGGCGGCCGGCAGTGGCGGCTACGGCAGCCGGTGCTGCTGCTGGCATACAACACCGGCTGGCTCGGGCTGTTGCCGAGCCAGCACGTACGGACCGCGGGCACGTTGGTGCCGCCCCGCGCCGGTGACACGGTGGCGGCGGTGGTCCGGATCCGTGGCACTCCTCGGCTGCTGGGTCGACCATCCGCGGTGCAACGCGCCGCCGGCCGGCTGCGGGACGGACTACGACAGGCGGCCGCGGGGTTGCCGGCGGGTCCGGGCGCCTTGCTGCCCGGGTTGGTGGATGGCGACACCACAGGCCTCGATGCGGCGACCGTCGCCGACTTCCGGCGGACCGGTCTCACGCACCTCGTGGCCGTGAGCGGAACCAACGTGGCGATCATCAGCGGGGCGGTCCTTGCGCTGGCCCGTCGGTTGCGGGCCGGACCGCGGCTGTCCGGGGCATTGGCGGCACTCGCGGTCGTGGGCTTCGTGGTGCTAGCCCGTCCGTCCGGAAGCGTGCTCCGCGCGGCCGTGATGGGCGGCCTCGGCTTGGCCGGCCTGGTACTCGCCCGGCCCCGGCCGGCGCTTACCGGCCTGTGCGCCGCAGTGTTGATCTTGCTGCTCGCCGAACCGAGCTTGGCGGTGCAGGCCGGGTTTGCGCTGTCCGTGCTGGCCACCCTCGGTCTGCTGGTACTGGCGCCGGGGATGCAGCGGCTGCTGGCGGTGCGGCTGCCGCGGCCGGCGGCCGCGGCGATCGCGGTGCCGGCCGCGGCGCAGCTCGCGTGCGCACCGGTTATCGCCATGATCGGTGGTGGCACCAGCCTGGTAGCGGTGCCGGCGAACCTGCTAGCGGCGCCTGCGGTAGCACCCGCAACGGTGCTCGGGGTGCTGTCCGCCAGCACCGCCCCGATTGCGCCCTGGGTCGCCCGTTGCTGCGCGGAGCTGGCCGGGCTGCCGTGTGCGTGGTTGCTTGTCGTGGCGCATGTCGGCGCGCGCGTGCCGCTGGCCAATATCGGCTGGCCGGACGGCCTGTGCGGTGCGTTGCTGCTGGTCGGGTGCCTACCCGCGCTGGCTTGGGCGGTGCGGCATGTCATCCTGCGTCGGTGACCGCGCGCAGCTGCTGCATCGTCGGCAACGACGAATTCCTGGTCGCGCGGGCCGTCCGCCGGTTCCTCGACCACCTTCGCTCCGTCGAGCCGTCGCTGGAGATCCTGGAGGTTGCGGCGAGCGAGTTCGGGCCGGAGCACGCGATGACGCTGGCCAGCCCGGACCTGTTCGGTGGTGCCCGCGTGCTGGTCGTCCGCGGCGTGCAGGACCTGCCGGACGAATACCGGCAGGTGCTGCTCGACTACCTCGCGGACCCGCTGCCCGACCTGGCGCTGGTCGCGGTGCAGGCAGCGGGAGCGAAGGCCCGGGGTTTTCCCGACCAGCTGGCGACGGCCGGCGCGGCACTGCACCGTTGCGAGCCGATCACGCGCCCGTCCGAACGGCTGCAGTTCGTCCAGGACGAGATCCGCGCCGCCGGGGGGCAATCCACGGCGGGCGCGGTTCGGGCCCTGGTGGAGGCGGTGGGCAACGACTTGCGTGAACTGTCCTCGGCTGCACGGCAGCTGGTCACCGATGCCGGTGGGCGGATCGACGAGCCGGCGGTATCGCGATTCCACCAGGGTCGTGCGGAAACTTCCGGGTTTGCGGTCGCCGATGCCGCGGTGAGCGGCCAGACCGGTGCTGCGCTATCGCTATTGCGCTCGGCACTGGAGACGGGGACCGCGCCGGTGCTCATCACCAGCGCGGTGGCCAGCGGGCTACGCGACATCGCCCGGGTACGTCAGGCCGGCGGCTCGCCGACCACGATCGCCAAGAAGCTCGGCATGCCCCCGTGGAAGGTCGAGAAGTCGATGCGGGTGGCCCGCGGCTGGGCAGACGACGGTCTCGCCGACGCGCTCCGGGCGGTGGCGAGGGTCGACGGCGAGGTCAAGGGTGGCGCGGTAGACGTGGACCACGCGCTTCAGCGGGCCGTGCTCGCGGTGATCGCCGCGCGAGCCGGAAACCGTTGACCGGTCGCATCAACGACGAGGTTACGGCTGAGCTCAGCGCTGAGCGGACTGCTTGGCTACCGCCGCGGCGAGCGCGGACTTGCGGTTCGCGGCCTGGTTGCGGTGGATGACGCCCTTGCTCGCGGCCTTGTCCAGCTGCCGAGCGGCCTGCCGCAGGGCGGTGTCGGCCGCCTCGGCATCACCGGCTGCAGTCGCTTCGCGAACCCGCCGGACCGCGGTCTTCAGGGACGAGGCGACGTCTTTGTTGCGCAGCCGGCGCTTCTCGTTGGTCTTGATGCGCTTGATCTGGCTCTTGATATTGGCCATGCGGTCTGGGACTCCGAAGGTTGGTCGGGTGGCGGTGGCATTACGGCGGTTCAGTCACGCCGACTCACCTGCGGCGCACAACGGCTCCGAATCATACCGGATCCCGGCCGTGGTCGATCCCGCGGCAACCACGGGATCGGAGACCGGCGCCCGGCCGGGGTGGTCCGGCTGCGTGCGACCATGAGGCGGTGACCAACCGCGAGGCGCCGGGAGCCGGACGTACCGAGCAGGCCTCGATCAGGAACTTCTGCATCATCGCGCATATCGACCACGGCAAGTCCACCCTGGCCGACCGGATGCTGGAGGTCACCGGCGTCATCGAGCAGCGCAACATGCGCGCGCAATACCTCGACCGGATGGACATCGAACGCGAGCGCGGTATCACCATCAAGGCACAAAACGTCCGGCTGCCGTGGCAGTCGAAGGCGGACGGCCGCGACTACGTGCTGCACCTGATCGACACACCTGGCCACGTCGACTTCACCTACGAGGTATCGCGATCGCTGGCTGCTTGTGAGGGCGCGGTGCTGCTGGTGGACGCGGCGCAGGGCATCGAGGCGCAGACCCTCGCCAACCTGTACCTCGCGTTGGAGAACGACCTACAGATCATCCCGGTGCTGAACAAGATCGACCTGCCGGCTGCACAGCCGGAGCGGTACGCGCAGGAGCTCGCGCACCTGATCGGGTGCGAGCCGGATGACGTGTTGCGGATCAGCGCCAAGACCGGCCAGGGTGTCACCGACCTGCTGGAGACCATCGTCCGAGACGTGCCCGCGCCGGCCGGCGACCCGTCCGGGCCGCCGCGGGCGCTGATCTTCGACTCGGTGTACGACGCGTACCGGGGTGTGATCAGCTACGTGCGGGTGGTCGATGGCGAGCTGTCGACCCGGGACCGGCTGCTGATGATGTCGACCCGGGCGTCGCACGAGACGCTGGAGGTCGGCGTCATCTCGCCGGAACCGGTGGTCCGTAGCAGGCTGTCCGCCGGTGAGGTCGGCTACGTGATCCCGGGCGTGAAGAACGTCCGAGAGGCCCGTGTCGGCGACACCGTCACGTCGGCGACTAGGCCGGCGGCGGCGCCGCTCGGTGGCTACCGGGACCCGAAGCCGATGGTCTTCTCCGGCCTGTATCCGCTGGACGGCTCCGAGTACCCGGCGCTGCGCGAGGCGTTGGACAAGTTGCAGCTCAACGACGCGGCGCTCACCTACGAGCCGGAGAACTCGGCGGCGCTCGGCTTCGGCTTCCGGGTCGGCTTCCTCGGCCTGCTGCACCTGGAGATCGTCCGGGAGCGGTTGGAACGCGAGTTCAACCTTTCGCTGATCTCGACCACGCCGAACGTCGTGTACCGGGTGCAGACCGAATCCGGCGAAGAGCTTCTGGTCACCAACCCGAGCGAGATGCCGACCGGGAAGATCGCCGCCATCCACGAGCCTGTGGTGCAGGCGATGGTGCTGTGCCCAACGGAGTTCACCGGCGCGGTGATGGAGCTGTGCCAGTCCCGGCGTGGCTCGCTGACCGCGATGGACTACCTGTCCGAGACCCGGGTCGAGTTGCGCTACACGCTGCCGCTCGCCGAGATCATCTTCGACTTCTTCGACGCGTTGAAGTCGCGGACGCGGGGCTACGCCTCACTGGACTATGAGCTCGCCGGCGAGCAGGTCTCCGACCTGGTCAAGGTCGACATCCTGCTGCAGGGCGAGCCGGTGGACGCCTTCTCCGCGATCGTGCACAAAGACAAGGCGTACGCGTACGGGACGATGATGGCGAGCAAGCTGCGCGAGCTGATCCCGCGACAGCAGTTCGAGGTGCCGATCCAGGCCGCGATCGGCTCCAGGGTGATCGCCCGGGAGAACATCCGGGCGATGCGCAAGGACGTGCTGGCCAAGTGCTACGGCGGCGACATCAGCCGTAAGCGCAAGCTGCTGGAGAAGCAGAAGGAGGGCAAGAAGCGGATGAAGACCATCGGTCGGGTCGAGGTGCCGCAGGAGGCCTTCATCGCCGCGCTCTCGACCGGCAAGCCTTGAGTCCCACCCGAGCGCGGTGACGGCGGTGGCGGGCGCCCCGGGCGACGGCGAGGCCGTCCCGGCGACCGGTCCGCTGCCGGCGGACACCGTCGTACGTGCGCCGTTCAGCCTCTACGTGCACGTGCCGTTCTGCGCAACCCGCTGCGGCTACTGCGATTTCAACACGTACACCGCCAGTGAACTCGGTGCCCGGACCGGTCCGGATGCGTATCTGGCCGCCGCCCGCGCCGAGATACGGCAGGCACGCGCGACGCTGGGGGACGGTGCGCCACCGGTCGAGACCGTCTTCTTCGGCGGCGGCACCCCGACCCTGCTCGCGCCCGCGCAGCTCGCGAGCCTGCTTGCCGAGATCCGGGCCAGCTTCGGTCTCGCCGCAGCCG
>DASZVT010000122.1:0-34512 GCA_035546915.1 Mycobacteriales bacterium
GGCTCCTCGGGTCGGCCACGATGCGTTCGATCGCGCTGCGCACCCGCGGCGGGCAGGCGTCCAGCCGGGCCTGCAACTCTGCCGTGGGCGTGTCGCCCGGCCTGGGCAGACCGATCGCCTGGGCGGCGCCGTCGTGGACGAGGTCCAAGACCGCGTCCACGGCCAGGACCGCGTCGTCGGTGTCGAACCCGCAGCCGGCCAGCACGTCGACCATCGCAACCAGTCGCGGTGTGGTCACACTCTCGAAGCGGCTCACATCTGCGAGGGCGAGACCGGCATTGCTGGTCAGCACGTCCCACCGCAGGGCGGCCTCGGCCTGCAGGAAGGACCGCCAGCCCGCAGCCGGGTCAGGTAGCGGCGCGCGCCGTAATAGCTCCTGAAGCGCGGCGATAACAAGCTCGTCGAGGTTGCGGACGTACTTGTACAGCGCCGACGGCGTGGTCGACAACCGTTCGGCTACGGCCTGCATCGTGACCCGGTCGACCCCGCACTCCAGCGCGGCGTCGATCACCCTGCTGCGGCTGAGCCTGGCCTTGGGCCCCGGCCTGGGAGCCGTGCGGGAGGCAGGAGGAGTGGGCACACCTCGACCCTAGCCGCTGCACCCCACAATAGAGAACTATCTTCTCTATTGTGTTAGGGTCACCTAACATGAGCTTCGGTAGAGCAGTCGCCGCCTTCGGCGTCCTGACGGTGATGGTCCTGGCGAGCAGCGCCTGCGGCGGCGGGAGTTCTCCCGCGGCCGGTTCGTCCGGCGATCCGGGTGCCGTCTCCAGCGATGGCGGCGCGGCGCGTGGATTCCCGGTCACGATCACGCACGGGCAGGGCACCGTGACCATCCCGTCGGCACCTGCCCGAGTGCTGGCGCTGGGAGCTGCCGACGTCGAGATCGCGCACGCGCTCGGGGCGAACCTGGTCGGCGCGGCCGCCAATCCCTACGCCGCCGACAAGCAGTGGCCCGGTGTGCAACCGGCTCTGCCGAAGTCGGTCACGCTGGTGTCCTGGACGCAGCCCAACCTCGAACAGATCGCGGCGCTGCGGCCCGATCTGATCCTCATCACGACCGCGCAGCCCGGCTTCGCGAACGCCTACAGCCAGCTAGCCGAGATCGCGCCCACGATCTCCTACCTGAAGGGGATTGCCGAGGACAGCGGCGTCGACCTGACCCGGCTCATCGGCAAGGCGTTGGGACGTTCAGCAGAGGCTGAGCGAATGATCACCGCATCCGGCGTCAAAACCAGCGCGTTCGAGCGAGCCCATCCGGACCTGGCTGGCAAGAGCGTCGCGTTCGGACAGTACGTCGGCGGCAAGCTGTATCTGGTAGTCGCGCCCCAGGCACCGAGTGTGACCTTCTTCGAATCGATCGGGATGGCGCTGCCTGCGGCCGTGGCCAAGTTACCGGTTCAGGCACCTCCGGGCGTCAGTGTCATCTCGGCCGAGAATTACGACATCCTCGATCAAGCCGACTTCGTCATCTTGGGCGTCGCCTCGCCCAAGGATGGCGAGGCGCTGCTGGCCAACCCACTAGTGTCGAAGCTCCGTATCGCCCAGGCGGGGCACATCGACTTCGTCGACTTCAACCAGGCCAACGCCTTCCTCGCCCCGAACCCGGCGCTGACCGACACGATGGTCGCCCTCATCACCAACATCCTCCACTGATACGGAGGCGTCTCGACTCCAGAGGCAGGCATGAATGGTTGCCGGCGACCCACCGAGCGGGTGTCGAGTCGGGCTCGGCGATCGGCTCGGGTCTCGTCGTTGCTTTGCCAGCAGATTTCGGCTCGTTCCCCTGTTAGCCTCAGGCTGAGACTCGCCGGCTGAGCAGCTCGCAGGAGCTGGGTACCCGAGGAGGTCCGCGATGAAAGCGGAAGACCTGATCATGGTGAGCATCGATGACCACATCATCGAGCCCCCTGACGTGTTCCAGAACCACATGCCACCGTCGTTGCGGGACAAGGGTCCACAGTTCGAGCGCCTCGAAAACGGTATCGATCAGTGGGTGTTCCAGGGGCAGGTCATGGGCACCACCGGGTTGGGTGCGGTCGCCTCCTGGCCCAAGCATGAGTGGGACGCGGAACCGGTGGGGCACGCCGAGATGCGGCCCGGGTGCTACGACATGAGCGAGCGCATCCGGGACATGAACGTCAACGGTCTGCTGGCCTCCATGAACTTCCCGACCTCTGCCGGGTTCGCGGGTACCTGGCTTGCCAACATGCCCGACCGTGCGCTGTCGGCGGCCGCGGTGACGGCGTACAACGACTGGCAGATCGACGAACTGGCCGGCGGGCATCCGGGCCGTTTCATCCCGCTCGCGCTGGGCCCGCTGTGGGACCGCGACGCGCTGGTGAAAGAGATTCACCGTGTCGGGAAGAAGGGCTGCACCGCCATCAGCTTCCCTGAGACGCCCTACGTCAACGGTCTGCCGAGTTTCTTCACCGACCACTGGGATCCAGTGTTCAAGGCGCTGTGTGACGAGGACATCGCCATCTGCCTCCACATCGGCGGTGCGTTCGGGCTCATGCAGCGTCCTGAGGGCGCCACTATGGACCAGCTGATCGTGCTGTCGCCGCAGCTTTCGGCCATTGCCACCACGGATCTCATGGTGAGCGGAACTTTCACCCGCTTCCCGACGCTGAAGGTTGCCCTGTCGGAGGGCGGCATCGGCTGGATCCCGTTCTTGCTCGACCGGGTCGACCGTCACGTCAGTAATCACACCTGGACCGGCCTCGACCTGGGTGCCGGTGACGGCACCGATCTGTGGCGCAAGAACTTCCTGGGCTGCTTCATCACCGATCCGTCCGCGTTGCACCTGGTGGACCGCATCGGCGTGGACTCCGTTGCCTGGGAGTGCGACTACCCGCACAGCGACTCGACGTGGCCGGAGTCGCCCGAATTCCTGCTAGCGGAGTGCGATGCAGCCAAGCTGTCCGACGCGGTCATCAACAAGGTCACCTGGGAGAACGCGTGCCGTTTCTTCCGGTTCGATCCCTTCAAGCACACGCCGAAGGAGCAGGCCACCGTGCGTGCGCTGCGGGCGCTGGCCACCGACGTGGACACGTCCACGACCTCCAGGGCCGAGTACCGCGCGCGCTACGAGGCTGCCCACGTCGGTTGAGCCACCGAACGTCTTGTGATCGAAACCGGCCAGCGCGGCCGCGCCCATCTCGCATAGCGTGCACGAGCTGACCCCGGATTGGAAACGTGACAGGGAGTAATCAGATGCCAACACGTACGGGCGACGGTCGGGAATGCGTCGGGCAGATCAAGGACGAACCGGCGGAGCGCTAGCGATCGAGAGCCTCGCATCCGTTGGGTCGGCTCGCCGATTGCGACGGTGAACTACGTGCCGGCTCGACGGCCGGCCTGACATCAGTGCGCATGACGAGAATTGCTGTCTGCGCATGGTTTGGCGGCGGACCGGATCAATTGACCTGGCTTTCGGCACGCGGCAGGCGTGCTGACCGAGTCCACCGGCTTCAAGCGCAATCGAACGTGACCCATTCGACCCGCCAGTTATATGCCTTGACAGGCATATAACTGGCAAGACATTCTTCTCCCATGGTCGACGTGCTCGAAGTCCTGGCTGAGCCCCGTCGGCGGCGCATCCTCGACGCCCTGCGTCAGGGCGAACTGTCGGTCGGGGCACTCGTCGAGGAGGTCGGCAGCAGCCAGCCACTGGTGTCCAAACACCTGCGGGTGCTGCGCGAGGTCAGCCTGGTCGACGTGCGGGTGGACGGTCAGCGTCGGGTCTACCGCCTGCGGCCCGAACCCTTGGTCGAACTCGATGCCTGGCTAGAGCCGTACCGGCAGCTGTGGCGCACCAGCCTCGACCGACTCGAGGCGCACCTGAGTGAAGGAAAACCTGATGCATGAAGCGACCCTGATTTCGACCGGTGACAAGCCGGTCCTGCGGTTCGAGCGGTTCCTGCCGCGCCCCGTCGAGCAGGTGTGGCGGGCGGTCACCGACCTGATCGAGATGCAAGCCTGGTTCCCGACCCGGATCGAGATCGATCGCTGGGAGACGGGGGCCACCCTCACCCATCATTTCGATGGCCAGCCCTACGATCCGTTGCCCGGCACCGTCATCGAATGCTCCGAACCGCACCGGCTGGTGTTCACCTGGGGCGAGGATACGATCAGCTTCGAGCTCTCGGCTGTCGAGGGCGGCACGACCTTCGTATTGACCGAGCAGCTCGGCGCCTCCAAGGCCGCCCGTAACGCCGCCGGCTGGGAGGTCTGCCTCGAACGCCTGGTCGACGGCGTGGTGGGCGAGGACTGGACGCCTCGCTTCGAGCGTTACAGCGCAACCTTCGAACCGCTCCTGGGCCCGCAAGAGGGGCCGCCCACCGGCAGCCACGGCTAGGGCGTACGGCGCGTCACACCCCCTGGTGAAGACTGTCGGAGGAAATTTCCACCCAGTCTCCACCTGATATGCGGTCGCGCGAGACGCGGCAATCTGCCAAGGTCGGTTCCGCTGCTACTCAGTTCGGTGCGTCAAGGATTGCCGCCAAGCACCCGGGAGTGTCACGTTGCAGTCAGTTGCACGCTTTGCTATTCGTCGTCGCTGGTGGGTCGTCGCTGCGTGGATTGCGTTGATCGTCGCGGTGCAGGGCATCGCAGGTGCGATGGGTGGTGCGTCGTACAAGGACACGTTCAGCCTTCCGCACACCGAGACGGCGACGGTGGCCAACCTGCTCAAGCATGCGGGCCTGAACAACCAGAACGGTGCCTCCGGCACGGTTGTGCTCAAGGACAAGGCGGGCACGTTCACGGAGTCCCCGGCGGAGCTGCAACCCGCGCTCGTCCGGTTGTGTCGTGCGGGCGACCACGTGGCGCTGATCGCGACGCCGTGGCACTCGATCGACTGCTCGAAGAACGCCGCCGTGACGGCGGGCAACCCGAAGCTGCTCAACTCCGCGCATGGCTCGAACACGGCGCTGGTCACGATCACGTGGGAAAACAACCACTACGAACCCAGCCTGTTCAAGAACGCCTACGACCAGCTGAAGTCGCTGCGTAGCTCCACGCTGCAGGTCGAGTTCACCGGCAACGCCTTCGCCGGCATCGGGCAGAGCGCAGGCTCGGGCGCCTCGGTACTCATCGGATTCCTCGCGGCGCTCGTCATCCTGGCGCTGGTCTTCCGTACGTTCGCCGCCACCGTGTTGCCATTGGCGACCGCTGCGGTCGCGCTCGTCAGTGGGCTGGGCGTGATCTACATGCTGAGCCACGCCATCAACGTCTCGAACATCACGCCGTATCTGGCAGAACTGATGGTGATCGGCGTCGGCGTGGACTACGCGCTGTTCATCGTCACCCGACATCGGCGAAATCTGCGCCGCGGCATGTCCGTGCCGGACTCGGTCGTCAACGCCATCGACACCTCAGGCCGCGCCGTCCTATTCGCCGGGACAACGGTGTGCATCGCCATCCTCGGCCTCATCGCCCTCGGCGTGAGCTTCTTCAACGGGATGGCGGTGGCCACAGCGCTGGCCGTGGCCTTCACCATGTTCGCCTCGCTGACCCTGCTCCCGGCGCTGCTCAGCCTCTTCGGCCTGAAGGTGCTGCCCCGCAAGCAACGCGCCGCGGTGCGGGCTGGCCAGTTCCTCGACCACCGACCGGTCGGCCGCTGGGCACGCTGGTCGACGTTCGTCGCCGGTCAGCGGTCGATCGTCGCCTTGGGCTCGCTCGTGTTGATCGTGGTCATCGCGCTGCCGTTCTTCTCGCTCCAACTGGGCTCCAGCGACCAGGGGAGTGACCCGAGCGACTCGACGACGCGCAGGGGATACGACCTGATCAAGTCCGACTTCGGCGTCGGATACAACTCGACCCTGGAAGCAGTCGTGAGCGGCTCAGGCGCCTCCGATCCGGCTTACCTGCAGCGTGTGACACAGGCGCTGACCGCAACCCCCGGCATCGATCCCGGCAGCGTCGGCACGACCCGGCTGGCCAACGACATCGCTTTCGTCACGTTCAAGACGACCACCTCGCCGCAGTCGGAGAAGACCTACCAGTTGGTGCGCAAGGTTCGCTCGGACACCTTGCCGCCGCTCTACAAGGGCACGAGCAATCGCATCTACCTGTACGGCGACACCGCGATCAACGTCGACTTCGCCAAGGTGCTGGCCCGCAAGATGCCGCTGTTCATCGCCGTCGTGGTCGGCTTGTCGTTCATCCTGCTGCTGATCGCGTTCCGTAGCCTGGTCATCCCGTTGACGGCGGCCGTCATGAACCTCCTCGCCGCGGGGGGATCGTTCGGGCTGGTCGTGGCGGGCTTCCAGTACGGCTGGTTCTCCGACAACCTGAGCGCGGGGCCTGGCGGACCGATCGACGCCTGGATCCCGGTGATGCTGTTCGCAATCCTCTTCGGACTGTCGATGGACTACCAAGTGTTCCTCGTCAGCCGCATGCACGAGGAATGGGTGCACCGGAAGGACAACGAGCGCGCGGTCACCGTCGGCCAGGCCGAGACCGGGGGGATCATCACCGCCGCCGCGCTCATCATGATCGCGGTCTTCCTCGGCTTCCTGCTCAGTCCGGGGCGGCCGATCAAGATCTTCGGGACCGGCCTGGCGGCAGCGGTATTCCTCGACGCCTTCATCCTGCGAACGATGCTCGTCCCGTCCCTGATGCACCTGTTCGGCAAGTCCAACTGGTACTTCCCCCGGTGGCTGGAACGCGTCACCCCACGGGTATCGGTCGAGCCTCCGGAGGAGATCGACGGGTCATCGGACGACGCACCGGAGAACCCACCACCGCACGAATTCGTGAAGACGTAGCCGATCCTCGGCGCGCAACCGGCGCATCCCGTGAAGGCGTTGGCGAGATCTCAACGCGTCCGCCCCGGCCAGCGGTGGCGATCCCGCGGGGCTTGACGCGCGCCCCGCCGAGTGCCAACATACAACCAAATGGTTGTACAAGATGTGTTGAGCGATGCCGAGATCGACCGGATCTTCCGGGCCTTGGCCGATGCGACGCGGCGCGACATCGTGCGGCGGACCCTGGCTGGTGAAGCATCGGTCTCCGATCTGGCTGCGTCCTACGACATGTCCTTCGCCGCGGTGCAGAAGCACGTGGCGGTGCTCGAGGGGGCTGGTCTGGTGATCAAGCACCCGCAGGGCCGGGAGCGGATCGTCCGCGGCAATCCCGACATGATCCGGCGCGCCCAGGCGCTGCTGGATTCCTACGAACAGATCTGGCAGGCGCGCATCGAACGACTCGACGCCCTGCTCGCCCAGGACAGCTGAGCCGAGACAACAGAGGAGCTATCGATGCCCATCACCTCCGTCACCAAGGACGCCGAGGCGCTCACGATGACCGTGGTCGCCGACTTCGCCGCACCGGTGCGCCGGCTCTGGGACGCTTACCTCGACCCGCGGCTGCTGGAGCGGTTCTGGGGGCCGCCCACCTACCCGGCCGTGTTCACCCGCCACGACGGCTGCGTCGGCGGTCGCAGCGAGTACACGATGACCGGACCGGACGGCGACGTCTCGCGCGGCTACTGGGAGTGGACCGCCGTCGACGAGTTGAAGAGCTTCGAGGTGCGTGACGGGTTCGCGAACCCGGACGGGACTGCGAACACGCAGATGCCCTCGATGCGTATGGCCTTTACGTTCCAGTCGACGCCGGATGGCTCGCGGGTGTCCACGACGACCTACTTCAACTCCGTCGAGCAGTTGGAGCAGCTGCTCGAAATGGGCATGGAGCAGGGCATGACCGAGGCGATGGGTCAGATGGACGCCGTCATCGCCGACCTTGCATCCTTCGCTGCCGGCAACGGGACGACGACGCAGCTCCTCAGCGACACGCAGGTGCGCATCAGCCGGGTCGTCCGGGGCAGCCTCGACGCCGTGTGGCGGGCCCACCAGGAGCCCGCGCTGCTGCAGCAGTGGCTGCTCGGACCCGACGGCTGGACGATGCCGGTCTGCGAGGTCGCGACCGAGGTGGGGGAGAGCTATCGCTACGAATGGGCACAGGTCGACGGTGAGGAACGGTTCGGCTTCACCGGCACCCTGCTGGCATCCCTACCGCCGCACCGGTCCGTCACGACGGAGGCGATGATCGGCATGGACGGGCCGTCGACCACTAACGAACTCACCCTTACCCCGGTCGAGGACGGCACGCTGCTGTCGATCCTCATCACCTACCCCGACGCCTCGGTCCGCGACACGGTCCTGGCCACCGGGATGACCGACGGCATGGAGATCTCGTACGCCCGTCTCGAGGCGCTGATCGGGTAGCGCCTCCCGGCGCTCCGAACCCGCCGCCTGGCGGCCCCGGCAGGTCAGGAGGTTCGCAGCGCCTGGGCGAGGACCGCCGTCGCCGCAGTGAGCGCGGCCAGCACCCACAGGCTCACGGTGAAGGCATGCACCACGGGGCCGGCGCCGAAGAACACCACGCCGACGACCGCCACGCCGAGCGCGCCGCCGACCTGCTGGGCGGTCGAGAGGACGCCGGCCGCGGCGCCCGCGTGCTGCGGGTCGACGCCGGCCAGGACCATCGACGCCAGCGGTACCAGGACGGCGCCGATCCCGAAGCCGGCCAGGGCCAGGCCCGGTGCCAGCGACCACGCGGAGGACGCGTGCGCGTTCTCCGCCAGCACCACGCAGCCGGCGGCCACGAGCCCCGACCCGAGCACGAGCACCTGGTGCTTGAGTCGCAACGCGAGCGGCGTCGCGAGGAGCAGCGCCGCGAAGTACCCGATCCCGACCGCCACGAACACCTCGCCCGAGAACAACGCGCTGTAGCCGCGGCCCTGCTGCAAGTACAGGGCGAGGACGAAGAAGAACGACGGCGGCACCAGCGAGAACGTGAGCGCGGCCAGCGACCCGATCGCGAAGCTGCGGACCCGGAAGAGCGTCAGCTCGACCAGCGGGGCGCGATCCAACGCCGTCCGCCACCGCTGGTGCGCGACGAACACCGTGCCCAGTACCGGCGCGAGCGCCAGCGAGACCCAGGTCCACGCCGGCCAGCCATGCTCTCGGCCCTCGACCAGCGGCAGCACGAGCGCGGTCACCGCCGCCGAGCCGAGCAACACGCCGAACAGGTCGACCCGCGCGCGTCCGCCGTGCGATTCGGGCACGACGCGGGCGACGAACGGCAGCGTGGCGAGCCCCACCGGCACGTTGATCAGGAAGATCGCCCGCCAGCCGAGACCGGCGACGTCGGCCTGGATCAGCGCGCCACCGACCAGCTGGCCGAGCACCCCTGCGATGCCCATGGCGAACCCGTACGCCGCGAACGCGGTGTTGCGCCGCGGCCCCTCGTAGACCGTGCCGAGGATGGCGAGCACCTGCGGGGTCAACAGCGCGCCGGCCGCGCCCTGCAGGATCCGGGCGGCCACGAGCGCGCCGGCCGTCGGGGCCAGCCCGCAGCCGGCCGAGGTCAGCGTGAACAGCACCAGGCCGATCGCGAACATCCGGCGGCGGCCGTAGATGTCACCCAGCCGCCCGCCGGTGATCATGCCGACGGCGAACGTCAGCCCGTACCCGGCGACGACGAGCGACACGGCCGCGGAGCTCGCGTGCAGCTCGTCGTGGATCGACGGCAACGCCACGTTGACGATGAAGAAGTCGAGGAAGGTCACGAACGTGCCGGCGAGCACGACGAGCAGCGGCGCCCAGCCGGTGCCGGCCGAGCGGGCCGCGGTCGGCGTCGCGACGGTCAGAGTGGACATGGTGGTTCCCTTCCGCAGCAGGCGATTGCGTCGTTGACGGACTCGATCCTGCGGGGACGAGCGACGCGCGTCGATTCCCTCGGAGGTAATGCCGGGCCATGACCTCGCGGGTAATCGCGGGGGGCCCGCCGGGCGACTAGCGTCGCCGCCATGACTGCTCCCACGACGGCGCGCCCGGTCGGTCAGCTGCTGCGGGACTGGCGCGAGCGGCGCCGGCTCAGCCAGCTCGGACTATCCATCCAGGCCGAGATCTCGACCCGTCACCTCAGCTTCGTCGAGACCGGGCGGTCGAAGCCGACCCCGGAGATGATCGTGAAACTGGCCGAGCACCTGGACGTCCCCCTGCGCGAGCGCAACCAGCTGCTGCTGGCCGGCGGCTACGCGCCGATCTACCCACAGCACGGGCTCGACGCGCCGGAGCTGGCCTCGGTGCGCGCGGCGCTGCGGCTGGTGCTGGCCGGTCACGAGCCGTACCCGGCGCTCGTGATCAACCGCTACTGGGAACTGCTCGACGCGAACACCGCGGTCGGCGTGATCACCGCGGGCTGCGCCCCGCACCTGCTGCAGCCACCGGTCAACGTGCTGCGGCTGAGCCTGCACCCGGACGGCATGGCGCCGCGGATCGTCAACCTGGCCCAGTGGCGCGGACACCTGCTCGGACAGGTGCGCCAGCGCGCCGACCAGACGGGTGACGCCAAGCTCGTCGAGCTGCTGGACGAGCTGCGTGGCTACCCGGGCGGCACCGGTGGCGTGGACACGGCGCGACCCAGCAACAACGTGGTGCTGCCACTGCGTCTGCAGCACGAAACCGGGGCGCTGTCGTTCTTCTCGATCGCGGCCACCGTCGAGACCGCCGCCGACGTCACCGTCGACGAGCTGGTGATCGAGTCGTTCTACCCGGCCGACCAGGACACGACGAACTGGCTACGCGCGCTCGTCTGAGGCGGCGGCCGGCCGGGACTCAGCGGTCCTTCTTGTTCCAGAGCTGGTGGGTGAGTCCGCTCGGTGAGGTGACGGTCTCGACGGTGAAGCGGGATTCGAAGCCGCTCGAGCCCTCCCAGAACGAGACGCCGCACCCGAGGGTGATCGGCACGATCACCAGGTGCATGAAGTCGATGAGGTCAGCTTGAAGGAACTGCCGGACCGTCGAAGGCCCGCCGCCGATACGGACGTCGCCACCGTTCGCGGCCTCCTGCGCCAGACGCAGCACCTCGTGCGGTTCCGCGTCTACGAAGTGGAAGCTGGTGCCGTTGGGGAAGTCGATCGTGGGGTGGGGGTGGTGGCTCATGACGAACACCGGTGTCTGGAATGGTGGCTCGTCGTCCCACCAGCCGCGCCACCCGTCGTCGGGCCAATCGCCGACCTGGGGGCCGAACTTGCGGCGTCCCATGATCTCGGCGCCGACGCCCTGGCCCCACATGCTGGTCAGAGCGTTGTCCAACGTAACGGCAGCGGGCACCTGGTCGACCCCATGGATAAAGCGTCCGTCGAACCAGCTGAAGAGCCGCTCGGCGCCGCCGATCGGGGCGTCGAACGTCACCTCCTCGCCGGCGGCGTAGCCGTCGAGAGAGATGAACATGTTGTGGACCCGGGTGCGGGGCATGGGCGACTCCTTCAATGGTCGGATGGACCGCGCAACACATAGTCCGACCGGCGGGGACGGCCGGACTCATCGCCGAGCGATGAAATCGTGTTGCGAGGCGGGACGCGCTCTCGCGAAAATACCGGTGCGCACGCTCCGTCGAGCAACCGATTCGGGCAGTTCCGTCAGGCGAGAAGCTTGTCTGGCGTGATCGGCAATTCCCGCACCCGGATGCCGGTGGCGTTGTAGACGGCGTTGGCGATCGCGGCGGCGGCGCCGACGATGCCGATCTCGCCGATGCCGTGCGTGCCGAGCGGATTGGCGTGCGGATCGTGCTCGTCCAGCCAGACGGCCTCCAGGTCGAGCACGTCGGCGTTGGTCGGAATGTGGTATTCGGCGAAGTCGTGGTTGACGATGTGCCCGAAGCGGGGGTCCAGCACGCTCTGTTCGTGCAGCGCCATGGACAGGCCCATGGTCATCCCACCGATCAGCTGCGACCGGGCGGTGACCGGATTGACGATGCGCCCGACGGAGAAGACGCCGAGCATCCGCGGCACCGTGATCTCACCGGTGTCCACGTCGACGCGGACACCCGCGAAGTGCGCGCCGAAGGAGTGCAGCGCGTACCCCGGATCCGCCGTGTCCGAAGGAGTTTCGGCGCGCGCCGTCGCACCGACGGACGGTTGCTCACCGTGCTGGGCGCGGAACGCGCGGGCAGCAGCGAGCACAGTCGATCCCCACGAGCCGAGGCCCATCGAGCCACCGGCGACCACCGCCTCGGGTAGCGCAGTGTCGCCGATGGCCAACTCGATCGCGTCGATCGGACACTCCAGCGCGTCGGCGGCGACCTGGGTCAGCGTGGTCCAGGTTCCGGTGCCGATGTCGGCAGCCGCGATCTCGGCCCGATAGCGGCCGTCGCCGGTGTAGCGGATCACGGCCGCCGAGTTCGGGTTGATCCGGGCCGGATACGTGGCGGCGGCGACGCCCAGGCCCACCCAGCTGTTGCCGTCCCGCCGTTCCCGCGGATTTCGGCGTCGCTCCCAGCCGAACCGGCGGGCACCCTCGCGCAAACAGCCGACGAGGTTGCGGTTCGACCAGGGCTTTCCCGATTCCGGGTCGACCGCTGGATCGTTGCGCGCCCGCAATTCGACCGGGTCCAGACCACAAGCGACGGCGAGCTCGTCCATGGCCGATTCGAGGGCGAACATGCCCGGCGTCTCGCCGGGCGCACGCATCCAGGACGGCACCGGAACGTCGACGGGAACCAGCCGGTGAGCGGTGCGGCGGGCGCCCGCGGCGTACATGGTCCGCGAGCAGACCGCGGTCTGCTCGGCGAATTCCTTGAGCCGCGAGGTCTGCTCGAGCACCTCGTGGGACAAGGCGAGCAGGTGCCCGTCGTCGCCGGCGCCGAGGCGAATCCGTTGCACGGTCGGGGTTCGGTAACCGGTCAGCGCGAACATCTGCTGCCTGGTGACGGCGAACTTGACCGGACGGGGCTCGACGAGTCGAGCGGCCAACGCGGCGAGGATGACATGCGCGTGCGTATTGCCCTTGGAACCGAACCCGCCACCCACGTGCGGCGAGATCACCCGCACCAGCTCCCGGTGCAGGCCGAACGTCGCCGCCACCGCGGTGCGGACAGCGTGGGCACCCTGGGTCGAGTCGTGCAGCACCAGCGCGCCGTGCTGCCACTGCGCGACGACGGTGTGCGGCTCCATCGGGTTGTTGTTCTGCCACGGCGTGCGGTAAGTCGCATCCACCCGTACCGCCGCACCGGCGAGGGCGGCCTCGACATCGCCGTCGACCGTGTCGGTCGGGAACGACGGGTTGACGTGTTCCGGCGCGTACCGGTCCGGATGGTCGAGGCGAAGCTGCGTGTCGTGCGGCTTGATCTCGTAGTCCACCCGGACGCGCGCAGCCGCCTCCCGGGCGGTCTCGGGGGTCTCGGCGACGACCGCGCCGATGAGCTGGCCGCGGAAGGCAACCTCGGCCGACTGCAGGATCGCCAGCTCGGCATCGTCGCGTCCCGGTAGCCGAGCCGCGTTGTGGTGGGTCAGCACCGCCACCACGCCGTCGATCGCGACAGCCGGGGACGTATCGATCGCGAGTACCTCGCCGCGGGCGATCGTGGCCTGGATCGGATGCAGGTACAACGGATGGTCGAACGGGTGCTCGTAGGCGTACGGCGCTGCGCCGGTCACCTTGGCCGGGCCGTCCAGCCGCGGCAGCGGCCGGCCGATCGCGGCCTCGCGCAGCAGTTCGGTCATGGCGCCGCCGCCAGGTCCCGTAGCACCGCCACGATCGCTCCGGTCGCCATGGGGACCTTGAATCCGTTGTCCGGCAGCGGATTCGCGTCGGCCAGCTCCTCGTCGGCCGCCTGGCGGAAGACCGCTTCGACGGCGGGTCGCCCGCGCAGGGACTCCTCGGCCCGCCAGGCGCGCCAGGGCCGGTGCGCGACCCCGCCGAGCGCCAGCCGTGCATCGCGGATCACCGGTGCGGGCCCGCCCGTGTCGTCGAGGTCGAGCGCTGCGGCGACAGACACCAGGGCGAAGGCGTAGGAAGCCCGGTCGCGGATCTTCCGGTAGGTGGAGCGGCGGGCGAACGGCAGCGGCGGCAGGTACACCTCGGTGATCAGGTCGCCGTGTTCCAGGACCGTGTCGCGGGAGGGGACGTCGCCGGGCAGGCGGTACAGCTCGGTGATCGGAATCGTGCGCTCAGCCTCCACCCCGTGCACGACGACGGAGGCGTCCAGCGCCGTCAGCGCCACCGCCAGGTCCGAAGGGTGCACCGCGACGCACTGCTCGGAAGCGCCGAGGATCGCGTGGTAACGCGTGTAACCCGACAACGCCGAGCAGCCACTGTGCGGCTCGCGCTTGTTGCACGGCGTGGTCACGTCCTGGAAGTACACGCAGCGGGTGCGTTGTAGCAGGTTGCCGGCCGTGGTGGCCAGATTGCGCAGCTGACCGGATGCTCCGGCTAGCAACGCCCGCGACAGCGCCGGGTACCGCTCCCGGACCGCCGGGTGCACGGCCAGATCGCTGTTACGCACCGCAGCGCCGACACGTAGCCCGCCGTCGTCCGCGACCCGGACCTCGCCGAACGGCAGCCGGGTGACATCGACGAGCAGGTCGGGCCGGGTCACGCCGAGCTTCATGTGGTCGACCAGGTTCGTGCCTCCGCCGAGGAACACCGCGTCCGGATGAGCGGCGACGCGGGCTACGGCCGAGGCGGCGTCGACCGCCCGCTCGTAGCCGAACTCCTTCATACCGCGACGTCCGGCTCGGGCACGACTGGATCCTCGGCCTCGCCGGCCTCAACCGCCGCCGCGCGGATGGCGGCGACGATGTTGACGTACGCGCCGCACCGGCACAGGTTGCCGCTCATCCGCTCGCGGATCTCGTCGTCCGTGAGGTCCGGCGGGCTGGTCAGGTCCGTGGTGGCGTGACTGGGCCAGCCCTCCGCGAACTCGGCGAGCATCCCCACCGCCGAACAGACCTGCCCCGGGGTGCAATACCCGCACTGCAGCGCATCGTGCTCGACGAAGGCCTGCTGCACCGGGTGCAACGCCTCGGCGGCCGACTCACCGGCGGTCTGGGCGGAAGCGGCCAGCCCGGCGGCCGTGGTGATCCGCGACCCGTCGTGGGCGACTGCCGGGGCGAGGCAGATGACGACCCGGCGGCCGTCCAGCAGCACCGTGCACGCGCCGCACTGGCCGTGATCACAGCCCTTCTTCGGCGACATCACGCCGAGGTGGTCGCGCAGCGCATCGAGCAGGGTGGTCCGGGTATCCAGGGCCAGCACGCGCCGTTCGCCGTCCACGTGCAGGGTGATTTCGAGATGCATACGCCGATGCGTCCTACTCGAGCGAGGTTGGGCCCGCGGGGGATGAATCTCGCTGCTCCTACCCGCTTGCTCGGCGGGCCACACGCGGCCCGCCGGGCAAGCCCCCTTTTGTGCCATGCGAACCTGGTATCAGGTGCGCATGGCACGGGTTGATGCCTGGGCGCAGTGTCGTCAGGTGCCTTCAGATGCGGGTCCGTGATCAGATGGGGACCAGAGATGTTCATTGCTGACGGACTCCTTGTCTGCAGCCCGTCCGACTTGACGGCTGCGGTCGAATGCGAGTTCGGCTGGCTGCGGCGGCTCGACGAGAAGCTCGGCCGCGTCGAGCCGACCAAGACACCGGACGACGCGATGCTGCAGCGGACGGCCTTCCTCGGCGACGCGTACGAGGCCCGGGTGCTGGCGGAGCTGACCGATCGGTACGGCGCGTACGACGCGAAAGCTGGCACCGGGGTGTTCACGCTGGAGCGGCCGACCGGTGATATCGAGGCGATGAGCGCCGTGGCTGAGCAGACGCTTCGGGTGCTGCGTGGCGGCGCGGACGTCGTCTACCAGGGCGCCTTCTACCGTCCTGGCTTCCTCGGGTACGCCGACTTCCTGATCCGTGACACGTCGGCGGGGACACGGTGGGCGGTCTACGACACCAAGCTGGCCCGCCACGCCAAGGTCTCGGCGCTGCTGCAGATCGCCGCCTACGCCGACGAGCTGGGCCGGTTGGATATCCCGGTCGCGGATGAGGCGCACCTGCTGCTCGGCGACGGCACCCGGTCGAGCCACCGCGTCGCCGACCTCGTGCCGGTGTATCGCGAGCGGCGGGCTCGTCTCGACGCGATCGCCGCCGAGCACGAGGCCGAGGCGTCTGCCGTCGCCTGGGGAGATCCCCGGTACGGGGCCTGCGGCCGCTGCGAGACCTGCGCCACCGAGGTCGAGGCGCACCGTGACCTGCTGCTGGTCGCGAACCTGCGGATGAGCCAGCGGGCGAAGCTGATCGCTGCCGGTATCGGCACCATCGACGCGCTCGCCGCGACCACTGACCCGGTCACCGGCTTGTCCACCACGACGCTCGCGACCCTCGCCGCGCAGGCACGCCTTCAGGTCCAGCAGAGTCCACCGGATGCCGGTCCCGATCAGCGCAACGAAATGAGCTACGACGTCTTCAATCCTGTAGCACTCGCGGTGCTGCCCGAACCGGACCCCGGCGACATCTTCTTCGACTTCGAGGGCGACCCGCTGTGGACCGACGCCGACGTGAGCCAGAGCGGCCTGGAGTACCTCTTCGGCGTAGTCGAGGCCCCGGTCGGCACTGGCGCCGCACCGGTATTCCGCGCGTTCTGGGCGCACGACCGCGCACAGGAGCGCCAGGCCCTGATCGACTTCCTTGCCTATGTCGCCGCGCGGCGCGCGAAGTACCCGAACATGCGGATCTATCACTACGCCTCCTACGAGAAGACCGCACTGCTCCGGCTCGCCGGCCGGTACGGCGTCGGCGAGGACGAGGTCGACGACCTGCTGCGGGAGAACGTGCTGGTCGACCTCTACGCGGTCGTGCGGAACGCAGTGCGTGTCTCGCAGCCGTCGTACAGCATCAAGAAGCTCGAACCGCTTTACATGGGCGACCAGTTCCGCCGTGGCGACGTGACGACCGCGGGCGACTCGATCGTCGCGTACGCGCACTACTGCGAGCTGAGAGACGCGGGCAAGCGGCAGGAGGCGGACGACGCCCTGGCGGCGATCGCGGACTACAACGAATACGACTGCGTCTCGACCCTGCGCCTGCGGGACTGGCTGCTGGAGCGCGCCGCGGAGCACCGGGTGGACCTCGCGCAGACAGTGACGTCGGAGGAGGACGGGTCAGCCGGAAAGCTGATCGACGCCGACCCCGAGCTGACCCGGAAGCTCACCGCTGACTTCGCCGACCTGCCGCGCGCCGAGCGGACGCCCGAACAGCAGGCCCGGGCGCTGCTCGCCGCCTCGCTCGGCTATCACCAGCGGGAGGACAAGCCGGTCTGGTGGGCGCACTTCGACCGGTTGCAGCACCCGGTCGAGGACTGGGCCGACACCGCCGGCGTCATGCTCGTCGACGAGGTCGAGCTGCTCGATGACTGGGCCATCACGGGCAAGCAGAAGAAGCCCCACCGCACATCGCGCGTCAGCGGCACGGTCGGCGGAGGCATCGACGTCCCCGCCGAGGTCTTCGTCCTCTACGACCCGACCGACATGCCGACCGGCGTCGAGGCCCCGCCGGGATACCGCGGAACGACCAAGGCGACGGTAGTCGGGCGCGCTGGCGACGATCCCGACACCGTCGTGATCGACGAGATCAGTGCGACCGCAGAGGCCGGGGGAGCGGCACGACCCGTTGCCTTGGCCCCGTGCAGCGTGGTGCCGACCAGCACGCTGCGCACTGCGATCACCGAGGTGGCTATGGCCGTCGCCGCGGGCGGCACGCAGTCCGCGATCTTCGACCTGCTCGCCCGCCGACCGCCGCGTCTGCGCACTGGGGGGCCTGTGCCGCCCAGTGCCGGGCCACCGGATGCGGAACTGCTCGCCGGTGTCGTCGCCAACCTCGACGGCTCGTACCTCGCGGTCCAGGGACCGCCCGGATCGGGCAAGACGTACACCGGGGGCCGGGTCGTGAAGCTGCTGGTGGAATCCGGCTGGAAGGTCGGCATCGTCGCCCAGTCCCATCGCGTCGTCGAGAATTTCCTGGACTGCGTGGCACAGGCGGGCCTTCCTGCCGTACAGATCGGCAAGAAGGCGGAGGCTCCCAATCCCGGCTGGACTGGGCTGAAGGGTTCAAAGATCGCTTCCTGGATCGCGGATCACGGGGCTGGCGGTTGCGTCCTCGGCGGAACCGCATGGGACTTCGTCAACACCAATGGCGTGTCGCGTGGAGAGCTAGACCTGCTCGTCGTCGACGAGGCCGGCCAGTTCAGCCTCGCGAACACCATCGCCGTCTCGGTGGCCGCCAAGCGACTGCTGCTGCTCGGCGATCCGCAGCAGCTGCCGCAGGTCAGTCAGGGCACCCACCCGGAGCCGTGCGACGAATCGGCGCTGTCTTGGATCATGGACGGCCATTACGTGATGCCCTCCGACCGTGGCTACTTCCTATCCCGGAGCTGGCGCATGCACCCCGATCTCTGCGCCGCAGTGTCGCGGCTGTCCTACGACGGGAAGTTGGCGTCCCAGGCCGAGGTCACGAGCGCCCGGCACCTTGCCGGTTTCTCCGCCGGGGTCGAGGTCGTCCAGATCGACCACCAGGACAACGCGACCTCGTCCGTTGAGGAAGCTGCGGCAGTCGCCGGCCAGGTGGGCCGGTTCCTCGGCCAGCAGTGGACCGCGCCCGACGAGGACTCCGGTCCCCGGCCACTCGCCGAGCGCGACATCCTTGTCGTCGCGCCCTACAACGCCCAGGTGTCGGCGGTCCGCCGCGCGCTCGACGGCGCCGGCTTCAAAGAAGTCCGCGTCGGCACCGTCGACAAGTTCCAGGGACAGGAGGCTCCCGTCGTCATCGTCTCCATGACCGCGTCGGCGCCGTCCGAAGTACCCCGCGGCATGGGCTTCCTGCTCAACCGCAACCGCGTCAATGTCGCGGTCTCCCGTGCCAAGTGGCGCACCGTCATCGTGCGTTCCCCAAGCCTGACCGACTACCTCCCGAACAATCCGGCGGCGCTGGCGGAACTCGGCGCCTTCATCGGACTCTGCGGCTGTTGAGGTGCAACTATTGCCGGCCGGGCCAGGCTACTAGCGGGTGGCTGCGTCATGGGCACTACGAACGAGACGTCGTCGATGGGCAGGATCCAGCTCTGCCAGCGCGCCAGCAAATATAGGCAAGCCGGTGAGATCCACCGAGCGAAATAGGTAGTACAGCGGCACTTCAGCCAGCGACATGTGCGACTCGTCATCCAGACGCGTTGCGGCGGTTAGTTAATGGTGCCAGTGGCTAAACGACGTTGGGTTGAGCCAACTGTGGCTTCTGCCCGTCCCACGGCCGGAGCTTCTCGAGCGTCCGGCTCGCCCGCAGGACGGTGAGCTCGCCACCGGCCGGCGCGATGACTTGCAGTCCGACGGGTAGACCTCGCAGGAAGCCACAAGGGACGGAAGCCGCCGCAACACCCGTGACGTTGATGAGGCTGGTCAGCGACGTGTAGTACTCCGTCGAGGTGAAGGGGTTGGCCCACGGGTCGTCTGGTGCGATCGGTGCCACCACCGGCATCGTCGGCGACATGAGCAGGTCGTAGCGTTCAAACAGCGCTGACAGCTTCTGCGCCGCCTCGGAGCGAGCCCGCGAGATCTCGCTGTACGTCTCGTCGGAGAACGGGACGTAAGCGCGGACTGCCTCCGCGATGTACGGCGTCAAGAGGTGGCGGCGCTGCGGATCGTTCGCTACCTCGACCACCTCGGGCATCTGCACGAAGCTGGGCGGCGTCCCCTCGTGGGAGTGCGCACTCGTGGTGAGGACCGCGAGCATCTCCCAGAGGCGTTCGAACCGCGCCGTCGGCGTCTCGATCGTCGCCCCTACGCCTTCGAGCAATTGGGTGGCTCCGCGAGCTATTGCCACGACCTCCGGATCGGCCTCCAGCTCACCGAAGCTGTCCAGCCAGCCGATCCGCGTCGCCGAAAGGTCGGCGTCGAGGCCTCGTTCGTAGTCCACGCCGGGGACACCGGCGGAGGCCGGATCACGGGGATCCGGTCCGGCGATGACGTCAAGGAGCCGGGCCGCGTCACGCACATCGCGGGTCATCGGTCCGATGCCGGAGAATCGTACGTAGCCGACCCTGCCCCATGCGGGGACCACACCACGGCTCGGCTGCAGCCCGAATACCCCGCACAGCGACGCCGGTATCCGGGTCGAGCCTCCACCGTCGGTACCGAGCGACATGGGCACCATTCCGGCGGCCACCACGGCGCCCGACCCTCCGCTTGAAGCGCCGGTCACGTGGGCGGTATCCCACGGGTTCAGGCACTCCTCCCGGAGCAGGTTGACGGACCGCGGGAAGGCTGCGAACTCTGGCATGTGCGTCTTGCCGACGACGATCCCCCCTGCGCCGCGGATCCGCTCGACAGAGATGCAGTCGTCGGACGGCACGAAGTCCTCGAACAGCCTCGAACCGCCCGTGGTGGTGATACCGGCGGTCCACAGATTGTCCTTCACCGCGATCGGCAGACCGTGCAAGGGTCCGAGTCCGTCGCCGCGCATGATCGCGGCCTCCGCGGCCCGGGCCTGGTGTAAGGCTTGCTCGGGGACAACGCGCAGGAACCCGCGGATAGCAGGATCGATCCGCTCTATTCGGTTCAGCGCTCCTTTCATCAGGTCTACCGGTGAGAGCTCTCGGGCTCGCATCAGCTCGACAAGCCGCCATCCCGGCAACCACGCGAGGTCGTCCTGGCCACCGCTTTCCGGGGACTTTCCTGACCCACCCGTTGACGTCACGTCGCGTCCTCTCGTCCGTCGGCCAGCGGCACCAAGAGCGCCCTCGCGACCACTTCGCTGCTTGGTGAAGCTCATCCCGATGCGTGAGCCAGATCAAGCCTCAGTTCCGGTGCGTAGCATGCAATTTTCGATCACGATCAATACTGCGTATCGCGCACCGGGCAGCCGAGATCGACCCGAATCGTGCAAGAAGGCAGAACGCTGCAAACCATTCCTGAGCCTTGATCGCCGTGGTGGGGCGTGTGACCGTGCCATTCCGCGCTCCCCGTCAGGGGCCACGACGAAGGCGAAGATCATGCCGGACCTATCGCACCGACCCACCCGACGGTCCCGCGGCTTCGTGACGGCTGTTGCCGGCGCCGTCCTCGCGACGCTGGCGCTGAGCGCCTGCGGCTCAAGTTCATCGTCAGCTGACAACAGCCCGGCAGCTGGTGGCAGCGGCTCGTCCGGCGCGGCCGCAACCGGTAGCCCGATCAAGATCGGCACGGTGGGGACGTTCGGGAGTACGGGTTCGAACGGGACCGCCAAGGCATCGGCGCAGGCGGTGCAGGCGTGGGCGTCGAGCGTGAACGCCGCGGGCGGCCTGGACGGTCATCCGGTTCAGGTCTTCGCGAAGGACGACCAGGGCGAGGCCGCCAAATCCCTGGCGGCAGTGAAGGACCTGGTCGAGAATGAGCACGTCGTGGCGATCGTCGGGCAGCACGAGGCCGGCCTCGAGCAGACCTGGCAGTCCTACGTCGATGCGAAGAAGATCCCCGTTATCGGTGGATCGGCCGCGGGCGCGGAGTTCCTAACGGATCCGAACTTCTATCCGGTGACCAACAACCCGATCAACACGATCTTCGCGACGATCTACGGTGCAAAGCTCGCCGGGAAGACGTCGTTCGGCGCGGTCTACTGCGCTGAATTTCCCGCGTGTAAGAACGTCGTCCCGTTGGGTCAGTCACTGGCCAAGAAGTTGGGGCTGTCATTCAGCGGAGCGGTTCCGCTCTCGGGCTCCGCCACGGACTACACGGCGCAATGCCTGACGCTACGAGGACAGCAGGCGGCGGCCGTCTTCACCGCAACCCAGGGCGGAACGTCGGTGCGGTTCATCGACAACTGCCGGCAGCAGGGCTACAGCCCGCTGTTCATCAACAACCCGCAGAACTGGACGCAGGACCAGCTCTCGAACAGCGCCTGGGACGGGGTCCTGTTCACTTCCGACGCGCCGTTGTGGTTCGGGGACGGCCCCGGTACGGCTGAATACCTGGCGGCAGTGAAGAAGTACCAGCCAGACTCCGTGCTGGACAGCAGCGGGACGGCCGGCTGGTACGCCGCCAAGGTCTTCCAGGAGGCGGTCGAAAAGTCCGGAGCCACCGGCGATATCACCGCCGCGGACGTGACGAATGGTATGCACGCACTGGGCCCCGACTTCGACCTCGACGGGGCGCTGGCACCGGTGACCTATGCGGCTGGCAAGCCTGCGGTCCAACAGTCATGTGGCTGGTACATGGCCGTGAAGGGCGGTCAGGAGACGGCGCCGTACGGATACGGTCGCAAGTGCGCACCCGCGTCTTAGTACAGCGCCCGAAGCAACGTGGAGCGCCCGGTGTTCGACGAAATCACCTGGCTATCAGCATGGGAAATCCGTGACCTGATCGTCCAGCGCGAGATATCCGCGACAGCAGTAACTGAGCACTTCCTACAAAGGATCGAAGAGTTCGATCCCGTCCTCCATGCCTTCGCACACGTCGATACCGACGGAGCTCGCGAGCGGGCGGCAAGCGCCGACCGTGACCAACGACAAGGGGCACCGCTAGGTCTGCTGCACGGGGTACCGATCGCGGTGAAGGAGAACATCGAAGTCGAAGGGATGCCATACAGCATGCCGCGATTGGGCGTGCAGCGGCAGGGCCGTTACGACGACATACTCGTCGAACGGCTCAGGAGCGCGGGCGCTGTCATCGTCGGCAAGAACTCGATGATGGGTACCGGACAGCAGTTGGACGGCGCCGCGCAAGGCGGCAGTGACCGACGAGGCAGTTTCAACTGGGAGCTTGAGGCCCGCAATCCGTGGGACCTGTCCCGGGTGCCCGGTTGGTCCAGTTCGGGTCCGGCCGCCGCTACCGCTGCCGCCCTGGTCCCAGTTGCGATCGGAGGCGACGGAGGGGGCTCTACCCGGCTCCCCGCCGCGTACTCCGGCGTCCTCGGCTTACACCCCACGCAGGGCCTGATTCCCTTCATCGACTACACCCACCCCACTTTCAGGCTGACCGGTACGAGCGGTCCGCTGGCCCGGCACGCGCGCGACGCCGCCCTCATCATGCAAGCCGTCGCTGGTCCCGACGGCCGCGACTACATCTGTCTCCCGCATGACCCACCCGACTACATCGCTCCCCTGAGCGACGGGCTGCGTGACGTACGACTCGCCTGGACCGACGACTTCGGCTTCGCGTCCCGGTATGCCACCAGCGAGACGTCTCGAATCATCGGGCTCGCACGAGACGCGGTGCTGTCTCTTACGACGCATGGCGCCCGGATCGACGTCATTGACATCAGCTGGGAGCCGGCACTGCGCGGCGGCGGGCCCGCGCAGGGTGAACCGTCGGTATACGACATCGAAGTCACCGGTAGCCCAGCGCAACTTCCGCCGACGGATCCCGAGGCGTACAGGGCCGCGGCCGAATGGCGAGCGCGAAACTGGAAGCGATTCCGCGACGTCTTCAACCGGTACGACCTGATCGTCAGCGTGACCAGCCCGCGTATCGCACCGACCATCGAGGACTGGAAAGCGCTCTGGGGCAGCGACTACCTGGCGATGGCCGAGGCCTACGTTGGGTACACAGTGCTCGCGAACCTGCTCGGCCTGCCGGCGATCTCGATCCCGTGCGGCTACATCGACGGGATGCCGATCGGTTTGCAGGCCATCGGGCCACCGTGCAGCGAGCACAAGCTCTTCAGCTTTGCGGCAAGCTTCGAACAGGCATTTCCAGCCGGGGCCCGCCCGCCGGTGAGTTGACGTCCCCGGTCGGAGAGACTTGATCGGGCCAGCTGCTGGCTCGCTCGCACTTGCTGCGTCGAGCGTCGGATACCTTAGGCGGGTGGGCGTTGAGCTAAGCGACCTTCGATGTTTCACCGCGGTCAGCGAAGCCTTGCACTTCGGACAGGCGGCCGCGAAGCTTGGCTACACCCCGTCGAATGTTAGCTACCGGATCCGCCGGCTCGAACACGAGCTGGGTACCACCTTGTTTCGCCGAACGAGCCGACGGGTCGCGTTGACGGTCCAAGGCGAACGTTTGCTCCGGAGCGCACAGGCAGTTCTGCAAGCGGTCGACGAACTCCATCGTCGTGCTGCCGAAATTCAAGGAAACGTACAGCGGACGCTGGCTATCAGCTACACGCCGTACACCAATGACATAGCCGCCGATCTGATTCGCGAATACCGCGCTCTGCGGCCCGACGTGCTGGTGAGCGCGGCGCTACTCAGTGGCCAGGATCTTGAGAAATCGGTCATCGATGGCGACTGCGAAGCGGGGATAACGGTCTGGGCATCGCCACGTCTCAAAGCGCTTCCCTTCGGACCTCCGGTGACTGTGTCGTTGCTCGTTCCCCAGGGGCATCGCCTCGAAGTGCAGAGCTCGGTGGAGATCGCCGATCTCACCGATGAACCGCTCTTGATCGTCGCCCGCGAACAGGAGCCTGAAGCGCACGATCTCATCGTCGCGTTTTATGGTCAGCACGGTGTCCGCCCGGACTTTCAACCGCGGGTGGTTACCTCTACGGAGCAGGCCATTGACTTTGTGGCAACCGGGCAAGGTGTATGCCATGTGCTCTCGTCGTTTCGAGCGCCGACCGGGACGACGATGATCCCTGTCGTTGGGCCCCTCCCGCCGATCCATGGCCGCTATCTGGTTTGGGACCGAAGACGTCGGTCGCCGTTGTTGCACGATCTCATCGCGGTGGCACGTACCTTGCGCGAGCCCCCTCTGTCGTGATTCGCGCTGCAACGGTGCTCGGGTCGTGACGTGTTGGGCGCCCACTGGTGGCGCATGATGGAGTTGCCCACAAGCAATGGTCACGTGGCACCGTGAGCAGACACATGAGCGCACCGCCGAAGCGCACGTTGCCACGTTCGACGACCGCGTCGCATCCTCCGCCACTGACCTCGGCCTCACGGTCCGGAGCTATGCGAAGTATTGGGCCGGCTATCCCACATGTACGTAGCGCTCTTGTTGCTGGTGGTCCCCGTTGGATATGCCCGGTAGACGAGTCTTACTCCTGCGATGCGCCGGCGGTTCTGGCGCCGAGGCGGAAGCGGACGATGGTCGTGGCCGTCGCCGCGTCCGCGGCTTCTTCAGCGGTGGGCAACCGGTCGCCGGGAAGGCCCAGCATCAACCGCCGTGCCGTCCGTGGTCCCTTGCGGCGGGCGAACTCGGCAAGGAGGGCCGCCTTCTCCTGGGGGTCGCTCATGACCTCGGCGGTCGCGGGGAACGCCGTCCTCCGGATCAGCAGCTCGATGTCGCGCGCCTGGCGGAGCGCGAACGGCCATCGCCGGCTGCTGAAGGAGACGACCTCCGCGTCGTCCCAGCTGAAGTAGCCGATGGGGAAGCTGTAGCTGCGACCGCTTCGTCCGCCCGTGTAGCGCAGCAGCATCAGTTGGCCACTGACTGCACGATGCAACGGAGAACGAAGCAGCGGCCGGACAACGGTGCCGGCAGCGGTGAAGAGCTTCGCCAAACGATCGGGTGACTGTGGCATCGGTTCCGGCTACGACCGGACGAAGTGGGCGGTCACCACGGCCTGGGCATGCCTGGACGTCATGCCAAGCGGGTTCCAGGTCATGGCGTGGGCGGTGCGGTCGACGACCAGCTCGCAACGAAGCGTCACTGCGCCGGGCCCCGCCTCGAGCACCGGCATCGTCGCGTCGAGTTCCTGCTCGTGTCCCGCGGCCTCCAACGTCACCCGTCCTCGTAGTGCCGTCGGTCCAGTCGGTACGACGTCGTGCGCAGTCACGACGACCTTCGGATGGTGCTCGACATCGAAAAAGTCAGCGGAACGGAGATGTTCGTCACGCTTGCGATTCTTCGTCGTGAGCGACGCGGCGTCGATCACCAGACGTCCCGAGATAGCGCCATCCGGCCCGACGGTGCCGTCCCCCTCGAAGCGCTCGAATCGGCCGTGGACGGTGATCAGGCCCCAGAAGTGCTTGACGTGGAACTCGACGCTCGACTTGGCCGGGTCGAGGGACCAGTGGCCCTCGCCCTCCCGTGCAGCCGCCGTCACATCGACGGTGCTGCCTGCCTCGCTGCTGTCAGGCATAGCTCGCTCCTCTAGCGGTCCTACGGGTCGCCTCCACTATGGAGCATTTCCGGCCGACAGAACATCGACATCGCCTGACCGAGATCGACCTTCGCAACAGGTGGTCTTACTCCTCGGGGCTTTCGCCGCGCAGGTGGGCGAGGATGTGCTCGCGGGAGAGGTCCGGTGCGCCGTCGTGTTCGCGGGCATGAGCCTGCACGCGCGCCACGAGTTGGTCCTCGTCCTCGGCGGTGATGACGCTGCCGCAGGGGCCGCATGTCATGGAAATACTCATCGCTTCTTCCTCCTTGATGCGGGTGACTTCGGTGGGCTCGCCTCGGCGCGTATGGCGTCGAGCAGGACGGTGAGTGCCCACTTCACGCCGGCGCGCGCGTCGTCGGTGCTCAGCTGTGATTCGTCGCTGATGCTCACCCACGCGATCGAACTGCACAGGTGCGTGATCACTCCCGCGATCTGTCGTGCCTGGTCTGCGGGTAGTTCGTCCGTGAGCGGACCCAGCGCCGCATGGATGGCGTCGACGCGGGCGCTGCGCGTCCGACCGTGGGCGGCACGCCCGGTCTCGGTGCGTACCAAGGCCCTGGCGAGTTTCGGGTGCTCGGCCAATCGCGCCGACGCGGACCAGAACGAGGACGGGATGTCGTCCGGGCCGTCGATCTCGATGGGGAGGGCGAGCCGGGTCTGCATTCGTGCGCCAGCCTCGCGCAGCAGGGCGTCGCGAGTGGGGAAATACCGGTACAGAGTGCGCAGCGACACCCCGGCTGTGCGTGCGACATCGGGCATGGCCACGTCATCGACGCCGTCCAGGTCCCCGTTTTCCAACAGGTCGACGACCGCGTCAAGGGCGGCATCGCGCGCGAGCTGAGCCTGTCGCGAACGCAACCCGAGGCTCGCGGCACCTTGCTCCGCCCGCTCCGTCGTGGCACGAGGATGACTAACTGGCATGAGCATGTCAATAGCCCGGCGTCGGCCACGAGTCCCCGCACCCGCCATGGATGTCGTACCCGCGGCGCAGCTTCAGCCGAGTGAGGGGGTGGATCATGGGTCTGATCCGGAAGCGCGCAGGCGGTCGACGACCCTCCTCCTGCGGTCGAGACTCCTGACCGCCTGGCGATCCCGCCTCGGTGACGACTAGTCAGACGTCGGGTGCCTGCAGGTCCTCGAGGCCGGTGGCCTGCAGCAGCCGGAGCATGCGTCCGGATGCTCCGGTCACGACGAGGTCACCCCCGGCGGCCCGGTAGCGCCGCCGGGCCGCGATCACAGCACCGAGCCCGGTCGCGCCGCAGAACCGGAGCGCTGAGACGTCCAGGGCGACGTGCCGGCACCCCCGGGCCAACTGGTCTTCCAGGACCTTCGTCAGCCGGTCGACGGTCGCAATGTCGAGTTCTCCCTCGACCCGGACGGTGCCGCGCCCCGGATCGACGTCCACGCTCACGGTCACCACGAGGGCCGCGATCGGCTGGCCGCCGTCCGGGGTGATCGAGTCGGACATCGAGAAAGACCTCTCCGCCGGGCAGCGAGCACGCCAGACGAAACGAACGCGTCCGCCGGCGCGCGGTCAACTGAGACGGCTGTTGGTCCAACCGTCCCGGACTGTACACACGTCGAGCGCGGGCACGAACTAGGGTCGAGGGACCGGGCCTCGGTTGCCGGGCGCCGTGACGCAGCTGTTGTGGGATGGAGGCCGCCGTACATGCCAGCGTTCCGTGAACTCGCCGAGGTCTTCGCTCGTCTCGGAACTGCGATCGGCTCCGCCCGCGACCCCGACGACGCGCTGACGATGATCACGGCGGCCGCCGTCGAGGCCATCGACAACGCGGAAGCTGCCGCGGTCACCACCGGGAGGACCGGGAGCTTCAAGACGGTCGCCGCGACGAACGACCTGCCTCCGCGAGTCGACAAGATCCAGTACGAGCTGCGGAGCGGTCCCTGCGTGGACGCCGTGCTGGAACGCTCGACCTTCCACTGCGACGACCTGCGCACCGATCCGCGCTGGCCCGAGTTCGGACGGCGTGCCGCCGCCGAGACCGGCGTGCTGAGCATGCTGTCGTTCCGGATGTTCTTCGAGGAAGGTGACCTCATCGCGGCGCTCAACGTCTACGCGACGAAGCCGCACGCGTTCGACGACGGGGCCGAGACCACTGGACTCGTGCTCGCGACGCACGGCGCGCTGGCGCTGGCCGGCGCCATGCGGTTAGAACGCGTCGTCAACCTCGAACGGGCCCTGGCCACCAACCGCGACATCGGCGTGGCCATGGGGATCTTGATGAACCGCCACCTCGCGACCCAGCAGCAAGCCTTCGACCTACTGCGCGTCGCCAGCCAGCGCACTCAGCGCAAGCTCGGCGACATTGCCCGCGAGGTCGTCGAAACCGGTCAGCTGGACTATCCCGGTCCCCACCCGGAACCGGGCTGACCTGGACCGGTTCCGCTCCCGGTGGGTGGGTATCAGCTACCCCATCACCCATCGAGCAGAGGAGAGCCGGATGAGTGCGACGGATAAGGCCAAGAACGCCATCGAAGACGCCGCGGGCAAGGCCAAGGAAGCGCTGGGCAAGGCTGCCGACGACCCGGAGACCGAGACCGAAGGTAAGGCGGACCAGGCGAAGGCTGACCTGAAGAAGGCGGGCGAGAAGGTCAAGGACGCCTTCAAGCACTGAGGCTGCTATTCGGTAGCGCCGTGTTCCCGGACCGCCCGATCGATGCGCCGGTCCGGGATGACCCACATCAGCGCGACTGCGACGAAAAAGCCGATCCCTACCCAGATGCCGACACGCCCGCCGCGGTCGATGACCAGCGCGGCGGCGATGCCGGCGAGGTAGAGCACCACCGACCCCTTGCCCTTGAGATCCCGGCCGACGGCTCGTCGCAGCGGTGAGTCCCCGCCCTCGCCGTGGATGATCAGCGACTGCAGTACGAAGTAGGCGACCGCTGCCGCGAGCAGGTTCACCCCGTAGGCGACGACAGGGGTGCGGGCGAAGTCGGTCTCGTCCATCCACGCTGTCGTGAACGGGAACAGCGACAGGCAGAACAGCAGCCCGAGGTTCGCCCACAGCACGCTGCCGCTGATCCGCCCCACCAGTTGGAACATGTGATGGTGGTTGTTCCAGTAGATACCGACGTAGACGAAGCTCAACAGGTAGCTGAGTAACGCGGTGCCGGTGGTGTGGCGCAGCGCCGCGAAGTCATGGCCCTCCGGAGTCTTCAGCTCCAGCACCATGATCGTGATGATGATGGCGAGCACGCCGTCGCTGAACGCCTCCAGCCGACTGGTCTTCACCGAGCCACCAGTTGCGGGACCACCTCTGTCGCAAGCCGTTCCAGCTGCGCCGCCTCGTCGAACAGCGGGTTGAGCAGGATCAGGTCCGGCCCGAGGTCGGCGACCTGCTGCAATCCCTGGAGGCAGGCTTCGGGCGGGCCGATCACGGCGACCGGGAGCAATCGTCCGGCCGCACCGTCGCCGTACAGCTCGTCGAGCGCTTCGGCGGTCCGGGTGCGAGCCCGCTCGACGTCCTCGTCGACCGCGACGTACACCCGCTTGGCGATCTGGAAGCCGGGCGCTGCCTGCTCGCTCGCCAGCAGTCGCCGGATCGCGCCTGCCTGTTCGGCGAACTGGGCGGTGGTCTGCGATCCGGCCCCGATGAAGCCCTGGCCGAGCTGGACCGCCCGGCGCAGCGCGTCGGGATGGTGACCACCGAACCAGATCGGCGGGTGCGGCCGCTGGAACGGCGTGAGTCCGGCGCGTACCGAGTCCAGCCGCCAGAAGCGGCTCTCGGCGGTGACCTCGGGCTGTGCCCACAGCCGCTTCATCAGCTCGAGCCCCTCCCGGAACCGGCTGATCGCCCCTTCCGGCGACAGCCCGAACGCGGCGTAGTTGCGGCCCTTCCCACCGGCGACGACGCCGACATCCAGGCGCCCGCGGCTGAGCTGGTCGACGGTGGCGATCTCCGCCGCCAGGTGCACGGGGCTGTGCAGCGGCGTTACCAGCACGGCGCAGCCGAGCCGGATCCGGTCAGTGCAGGCCGCGGCGAAGGCGAGCGTGTCGAGCGGCCGCAGCACCGGACCGGACCCGATCAACTGCTCCTGCACCCAGGCGCCCTCGAAACCCAGCTCCTCGGCCCGTACCAGGTAGTTCCGGAACGCCGACTGGTCGAAGCCGCCCGCACCTACGCGCTGCGGTATGGAGATGGCAAGCCGCATGGGCCGCAGGCTACGCCGCGCGGACGAGACAGCGTTACCGGCCGGCCGGGCGTTCCACGTCTCGGACACGTCGCCCGGCGGCGCGGCTATGACCCAAGACCGGCCATGACCCAAGGCCGGCTATGACCCAAGACCGGGATCGCGTACTACACCGACAACTCGCACGAGGGGCGCTACCAGCAGAAGTACCGGCTGACGCCGGCGGGACGCACCAGGTCACCGCGGAAGCGACGCGCGGATCCGGATCCTGCGGGAGACGGCCAACCACTGACCGCCCGGAAACCCCTGTCCTGCGGGTACGGTGACGCCATCGGCGCGACGGACACCCGGGGAGCAGCCATGGCGGATCTGGACGGCAGGGTAGCGATCGTCACCGGCGGCGGTGGTGGGATCGGCAGCGCGACCGCCCGGCTGCTCGCGCAGCGCGGCGCATCGGTTGCCGTCGCCGACCTCGACGCAGAATCGGCCCGGGCGGTGGCCGACGAGATCGCCGCCACCGGCGTACCGGCGATCTCGGCGCAGGTGGACGTCGCGTCCGAGGAGGAGGTCCGGTCGCTGGTCAGCCGGGTACGTGAGCAACTCGGCCCGGTCGGCATCCTGCACAACAACGCCGCGCTCACCGACAACCACCCGGATGTGGTCCTCACCGACATCGACCTGGACTACTGGGACCGCGCGATGGCGATCAACGTCCGCGGTTACGTCAACATGGTCAAGCACGTGGTCCCGGACATGATCGAGGCGAGGGGCGGCGTCATTGTCAACATGTCCTCGGGTGCCGCGTACCAGGGTGACCCGGTCCGCGCCGCGTACGGCACCTCGAAAGCGGCGATCGTCGGCTTCACCAAGTACGTCGCGACACAGTTCGGCCGGTACGGCGTGCGGTGCATCGGCATCGCCCCCGGCCTGATCGCCACCCCCGCGGTGGCCCGTGAGCTCACCCCGCAGATGCGCGACCTGATCGCCTCGCACCACCTCACCACCGAGATCGGCCGGCCGGAGGACATCGCCGAGGTCGTCGCGTTCCTGGCGTCCGACAAGGCGCGGTTCATCACCGGGACCACGATCCACGTGGACGGCGGCTTCACCGCCCACGCCCCGACCTACGCCGACACCATGAAGCTGATGGGAGAGTCGTAGCGGTCGCGGCCTGCCTGCGGCCGGTGCGGCCGGTGCGGCCACCCGCTCAGAACGCGGACCGGTGGTGTCCGCCGTCGACCGCGATGTAGTGCCCGTTCACGTAGCCGGCCTGATCCGAGCACAGGTACGCGATCGTCGAGGCGATCTCCACCGGATCACCCAGCCGGCCGGCCGGAACGCCCGCCTTCTCGATCATCCAGGTCCGCCGGGCCTCGTCGTCCTCGAGTCCCTCGTGGGTGGACAGGTACCAGTTCGTGGTCTTCGTCGCGATCCAGCCCGGCGCGATCGTGTTGATCGTGATGCCGAACTGCGCGTACTCGTCCGCGACGCTCTTGAGCAGACCGACCGTCGAGGGCCGCGTCGCGTTCGCCACGGTGTGCGGTGGCTTGTTCTGCGGCTCCTTCGCCGTGGCTGACCCGATGTGCACGTAGCGGCCCCAGCCCGCCTCCTTCATGGCCGGCAGCACCGCGTTCAGCATGAACACCTGGCTGAGCGTGTAGGTGCGGTACGAGTCGACGTAGTCCTCGGGCCGGGTGATCTCCGCGAAGAACCCGCGCACGTGGAAGTCAGCTTGGGTGACGACGATCATCGGCGGGCCGAGCCGGTCCCGGACCTCACCGACAGCGGACTCGATCCCGTCCTGTGTGCTCATGTCCGCGGCGACGCCGATCGCCTGGCCGCCGTCGCGGCCGATTCCGGCGACTGCACGGTCGATGTGGTGTTGGGTACGCGCCACGACCGCGACCTGAGCACCCTCGGCGGCAAGGATCTTCGCGACCTCGAGCCCGATGCCCTTGCTGCCCCCGACGACCAGGGCGACCTTTCCGGCGATTCCGTAGTCCATCGACCCCGTCCTCCGCATGCATCGACGTACGTGCTTGTTCGGCGCCTGCGAATATACGGACGCGATCTGCTCGGACGGAGGTCCGGGCTACCGGACCTGGGTTGTGCGACATGAGCGTCGCCCGAGCGACCGCTATGTCGCACAAGGGGCAGGCACGCGGCCGGCGGCCGGAGGCGCCGGTGGGCGAAGGCGCCGTCGGGCGAGGCCCGTCAGGCCTTGAAGTGCGGGATCACCTCGCGGCCCATCAACTTGATGATCTCCTTGTGGTCGTCCGGCGTCCCGATGAAGTCATAGGTGGAATCCTCCGACGGCTGTCCCTGGCCGAAGCCGATGTTGATCCAGTCGCAGGCCGTCTGTTGCTGGAATCGCTCGATCTGCTCGATCACGTCGTCGGGCGATCCCCACAGCACGCGGTCCCGGACGATCTCGGCCGGCGGGACATCCTCGCCGGCGTCGATCCGCTCGATCAACGCCCGCTCTTCGGTCATGTGCGGGTCCGTCTGCACCGGTCCCCGCCAGTGGTCGACCAGCCCCTTGCAGTAGCCGGGCAGCACGGTCTCCTCGACCTCGCGCCGGGTCGCCTTCATCCAGCCGAACCGGCGCAGGACGACGGTGGACGGTCGGCCCGCCTCGGCACACGCGTCGGTGTAGACCTTGCCCAGGGCACTGCCTTTGGCCAGGTTCTCGACCGGGCCCCACAGCCAGCCATCCCCGAGCCGCGCCGCGCGCTGCACGGCCACCGTCGAGCCGCCGGCAACCCAGATCGGCGGGTTGGGCTGCTGCACCGGCCGCGGGTAGACGGTGACACCGGAGAACTGGAAGAACGGGCTGTCCCAGCTGATGTTCTCCTCCGTCCACGCCTTGCGCAGGATCTGCAGCGACTCCTCCATCCGCTTGCCGCGATCGGCGAAGCGGACCCCGTAGCTCTCGTACTCCGGCGGGTACCAACCGGTGCCGACGCCGAGCGTGATCCGGCCGCCCGACGCCTCATCGATCGTGGCGACCTGCTCGGCCACCTGGAGCGGGTGCTGGATCGGCAGGATGAAGATGCCGGTGGTGACCCGGAGCTTGCTGGTACGAGCCGCCACCGTGGCCATGAGCGTCAGCGGATCGCTCTGGTTGCCGGGACGGAAGTGGTGGTGCCCGGTGGTGACCATGTCGATGCCGTTCTCTTCGGCCAACACCGCGAGCTCGTACGCCTGGTGGTACGGGTCCTGCTGCGTGCGGTCGCGGAATAGCGGCAGCGAGATCGAGAACTTCATGACGCTCCCTTCGTGATGAGCACCGGGCTCACATCGTGGGCTGAGTATTTCGGAGTAGGCCGGGCGCGGCGATAACTCGGTACGGTAGGAAGAAGTGCTCCAGGCGCTCGTCGAGAGGCGATGATGACGGTACTGACCGCGGGACGCAGCGTGCCCGGGCGGATCGCGCACGCCCGCCGCGATTTCGATCCTCGTACCTTGCCGCCGGACGACCTGGTGGCGCAGGACGCGCTCGAGCTTCATACGGTCGCGATCACCGATGCCCGCGACGCCGCGGACGGCCTGGTGCTGGACGACGACGGCTTCGCGCTCCGGCAGTTCCCGACCGCGACCACCGACTTCTTCGACCTCGACCACGTCGAGTCGACCTACCTGCCGGAGGTCACGGCTCTGGTGCGCGACCTGTCCGGAGCCAGTGCCGCGGTCGTGCTCGAGCAGGTCATCCGCGGTCCGCGGAGCATGGCGCGCGAGCACCCGGACTACGGACGTCAGCTCCTCGGCTGGGCGCTGAAGGCGCACGTCGATGCCGACGAGGCGACCTTTCGCGAGTGGGCCGCGCATGTCGCCGAGCCGGAACTCGTCTCGCAGTGCAGGACGGAGCCGTTCGCGGTCTACAACGTCTGGCGGCCGATCGCGCCGGTCCAACGGATGCCGCTCGCGTTCTGTCACGCACCGACAGTCCGACCCCAGGATCTCGTTCCGGCGCATTTCGACGGCCGATTTCCCGGCACGCCCGAGGACGAGTACTACCCGACGGTCCGCTACTTCCACCTCGCCTTCAACCCGGACCAGCGCTGGTACTACTTCCGCGACATGCAGCCGCAGGAGGTCGCGGTGTTCAAGCAGTGGGACAGCGACGGTTCGCGTGCCCGGTGCGTGCCGCACACCGCGTTCGAGGATCCGACGAGCAGCCCCGGCGCGCCGCCTCGGCAGAGCATCGAGGTCCGCGTCTTCGCGCTCCGCTGACGGCCGAGCCGGCCCCGCCCGGGTTGTGGCCCCGCCCGGGTGTGGCCCTGCCCGGGTGTGGCCCCCGCCCGGGTTGTGGTCCCGCCCGGGTTGTGCGACATAGGTGTCGCCGGAGCAACGCTCATGTCGCACGCCGGACCTCGGCACGTGGTTGCTCTCCTGGTTGTGCGACATAGGTGTCGCCGGAGCAACGCTCATGTCGCACGCCCGGGTCGGACACGCCCGGGTCGGACACGCCCGGGTCGGACACGCCCGGGTCGGACACGCCCGGGT
>DASZVT010000123.1:0-7191 GCA_035546915.1 Mycobacteriales bacterium
TCGACCAGGTCGACGACAGTGACGCCGGGAAGTTCGCGCACGGCGGGATCGACGTCGCGCGGCAGCCCGAGGTCGAGCAGTACCAACGGCCGCCCGGCCCGGCTGCGCAGTGCGGCGGCGGTCGCCGCATAACTCACGACGCTGTGTACGGACGCCGTCGCGCAGGCCACGACATCCGCGGCCTCAAGGAGCTGGCCGAGCTCGCTCCAGCGCACGGAAAAACCGTCGAAGCGCGCCGCGAGCCGGTCAGCCGCATCCTCGGTGCGGTTCGCGACCTGCAGCGACCCCACCCCGGCACGCCGCAGTGTGCTGGCGGCGAGGGCTCCGGTGCTCCCCGCCCCCACCACCGCGGCCGGCCGGTGTTGCAATGAGCCGAGGACCTCAGCTGCGTGCTCCACCGCAAGCCCGACCAGCGATGCACCGGCTCGATCCAGGCCGGTCTCGGAACGGGCCCGCTTACCCACCCGGATCGCGTGCCGGAACGCCTCGCCCAGCACCTGGCCGACGGTGCCCTCGTCCTGGGCCAGCTTGTACGCGGATCGGACCTGTCCGCCGACCTGAGCCTCGCCGACCAGCATCGAATCCAACCCGCAGGCCACCTGGAACAGGTGCTGTACGGCCCGCGCGTCATAGTCGACGTACAGGTGCGGCGTCAGCTCGTCCACCGGCGTGCCGGTAACCTCGGCGAGCGCGTCGGTGACCTCGAGGTGACCGCCGTGGAACGCGGTGACATGTGCGTACACCTCGACCCGGTTGCAGGTCGAGAGCACCACGGCTTCCGCCACGTGCTCACCCTCGGTGAGCGCGTGCAGCAGCTTCACCCCGTCACCCACCCCGGCGCTGACCTGCTCAAGCAGTGCGGTGGGTGCGGTGCGGTGGGACAGCCCGACGGCGAGCACGCTCATGACGTCAGCTCCACCGGGAGATCCGGGCCGGATCCGTCCACGGACGGATCAACGGCAAGGACGGCCGAGGCGCGGCGACCGCGCGAACGCTGCTGGTCGTGGAACGACAGGATCTGCAACTCCACCGACAGGTCCACCTTCCGGACGTCGACGTCATCCGGAACGGTGAGCGTGACCGGCGCGAAGTTCAGGATGCTGCGCACCCCGGCGCCGACGAATCGGTCGCAGATCTGCTGGGCCGCCAGCGCAGGGGTCGCGATGACCCCGATGGTGATGTCACAGCCGGCTACGACCTCTTCCAGGGCGCTGACCGGCTGGACGACCAGCCCGTTCACCGTCTCACCGATGCGATGGGCGTCCGCGTCCAGCAACGCGGCGATCCGCACCCCGCGTGGAGCGAACCCGCCGTACCCGGCCAGGGCGTGGCCGAGGTTGCCGATCCCGACGATGGCGACTGCCCGAGGCTGGGTCAGCCCGAGTTCGCGACTGATCTCGTGCAGCAAGTTGTTGACGTCGTATCCCACGCCCCGGGTGCCGTACGAGCCCAGTTGGGAGAGATCCTTGCGCACCTTCGCGGAATTGACCCCCGACGCCAGCGCGAGGTCCTCGGACGATACGGTGGCCACCTTCGCATCGGCCAATTGCAGGAGCGCCCGCAGGTATACCGGCAGGCGCGCCACGGTGGCGTCCGGGACGTGCGCCGAGCGCGCGGCACCGAGACCGGTCGACGGAACGTCGAGCGGGTCGCCGGCGGCGGAAACGTCGTCAGACGGTCGGGCGGTCACAGGCATGCTCCCACGCAGCGGGTACCCACCAAGGCTACGCGCATGTGAAGGTCTTCACAAAATCGGCGGACCGTGGTACTAGCGAGCCTCCTCACGCAGTGGGCCCTTGGCGACCTTTCCCTTGACGACGTGCGGCAGCGAACCGACCAGTTGTACCGAACTCGGGCACTTGTACCGGGCCAGACTGCGGGCGGCGTGGTCGATCAACTCCTCGGCTGACGGCTCGGCATCCTCGACCGGCACCACGTATGCCTTCACCGCCTCGCCGGTGTACGGATGGGAGACACCGACCACCGCCACCTCGGCGACGTCCGGGTGCGTGGCCAGCACCGCCTCCACCTCGCGCGGGTACACGTTGAAGCCGCTGACCAGGATGAGGTCCTGGAGCCGGTCGACCAGGAAGACGTTGCCCGAGGTATCGATCCGGGCTATGTCCCCGGTGGCGAACCACCCGTCCGGATCCGGGCCGCCGTGCCGGTCCGGCCAGTAGCCGGAAAACAGGTTCGCCCCGCGTACCACCACCTCGCCGGCCTCGCCCGGACCTGGCTCCGGCGCACCGGGCCCCGAGTGCGCCTGCAACCGCAGTTCCACCCCTGGCAGTGCGCGGCCCACCGAGAGCGGGATCGGCTCGTCGGCTACTACGGCCGCGGTCAACACCGGCGACGCTTCCGTCATGCCGTACCCCTCGTACACCGGGCGACCGGTGATCTCCCGCATCCGGCGGAACACCTCCGGAGCCAGCGGTGCGGAGCCGGACACCGCCAGCCGGACGCTCGCGAAGCCCTCTTGCAGCTGCGGGAGCATCGACCAGGCCACATACATCGGCGGCGCGCCGACGACGGTGGTAACGCGCTCCGTCTGGATCACCTCGAGACTGAGCACGGGGTCGAAGCGCTCCACCAATACGGCGGTGGCTGCGTGCACCACCACGCTACCCAGGCCAGCGTTGAGGGCGTAGATGTGGAACAGCGGCAGCACCAGCAGCGTGACGTCGTCGGGGGTCATGACCGGCACCGCGGTCTGCTGCAGCTGACTGAGATTCGCCAGCAGCGCGCGGTGCGAGAGCATCGCGCCGCGCGGCCGCCCCGAGCTGCCCGAGGTGTAGACCAGCGCCGCCAGCTCCTCGCCACCGACCGGGTCCGGAACGTCTCCGGTCCCTGCATCCTGGAGCAAATCGTGCCAATCCGGATCGCCCGGCACGATCACCTGCTCGGCCTCCGCTAGCGCCGATGCGAGCGCGGGCTGGCGCTGCTCGTCGACGATCACCAGTCGCGCTCCGCAGTCCCGCAGCTGGTAGGCGACTTCCCGATCGGTGAAGGCGATATTCACCGGCACCGCCACCAGCCCGGCGCGCAGGACAGCGAACCAGGCCACCACGAACGGGAGGCGGTTGCCGAGCACGATGGCGACCCGGTCGCCCGGCACCAGGCCACGCCGCCGCAGGCCCGCTGCCGCCGCGTCGACCTGAGCGTCCAGCTCCGACCAGGTCGGGCGCGCATCGCCGCTGACGATCGCGGTGCGCTGGCCAGCGCGGGCTGCCGCGCGGCGCAGCAACTGCGCCACCTGGGTGACACCGTCGAGCGGTCCACCGGGCGGCGGCGAAGGCGGATGGGTGTCGATGCGGCGATCGTTCCACACCAGCCGCCGTTCGCGCGCGCGTTCGCGACCGGTTCCGGCCGTGGCTGCAAACGGCCCAACCGGGGAACCTGGGCATCACCCACCTGGAGCAGTCAGCTCCATGCCACGCGCCCCGATCTCTTCAGTGCACGCCCATTACGACAGCCCCGCCGGGGCGGCCACCGACCCGACAAAGGCACACCACGCGCGAGCGTGGGCCGCAAAGACACGGGACTCCCCCGCGGAGTCAGCCGGTCCGCCGAACGTCACGGCCGCCCGACCTGCCGTAGCGCAGGAGGGTCGCGACCGCTCTACGTCGCGGCGATCCGTCCCGGCCCCAATCAGGGAGCCGGATCATGCGACGAACCCTTCGGGGCACCGTGGCCGCCGCGGTTGCCACCGTGCTGCTCGGTGCCGGCCTGGTGGGGCTGAACCCGATCGCCGCACAGGCGAGCGGAAACGAAGGCGCGTTCCTGGCACACCTCAACGGCCTGCGAGCGAGCAAGGGCCTACCCGGTCTCACCCTGGTGGGCGACCTGAGCGCGATCGCCCGGCAGCATTCCGCGTCGATGGCGGCGCAGGGCAAGATCTTCCACAACGACAGCCTGCCGAGTCAGGTGTCGAATTGGCAGACACTCGGCGAGAACGTCGGCATGGGCCCCACCGTGGCCGCCATCGACAACGCGTTCGACAACTCATCAGGGCACTACGCGAACGAGGTCAACACCGGATACACCCAGGTCGGGATCGGCGCCGTGACCGACAGCCGCGGCGAGATCTTCGTGACGATCGACTTCCGCCGTCCGTCGAACGCCGGCGCCGCGACGAGCAGCGGTACGACGAGCAGCAAGACCACCACCGGCACGAAGCCGGCCACCCCGGCGAAGCCGCCGACGAAGACCGCGACAAAGGCGGCCGCCCCGACGCACCGCACGACGCCGGCGTCGGCGGCCGAGGCGGCAGCGCAGATCGCGGCAGCGCAGGCCGCCGCGAAGGCAGCGGAGCAACGGGCCGCCGCCGCAGCAGCAGCCAAGGCTGCGGCCGCAGCCAAGGCGGCGGCCGAGATCCGCGCCCTGAAGGCGGCCGGGGACCCACTGGCACGAGCGCTGATCTTCGGCCAGAGCGTGCCGGCGCTACGGCGCTGACCCGCCGGCCACCGACCGGTAGGCATCCATGGCAGCCGCGAAGATCTTGGCCGGCAAGGTGCCCCCTTGCACCTCGCCGAAGCCCTCCACGTTCCGCATCGGCCGTGGCGAGTCGTATCCCATCCACGTCGTCACGCACACGTGGTAGCTGGGCACGCAGCCGGTGAACCAGGCGTCGGTGTTGTCGTCGGTCGTCCCGGTCTTGCCGAACACCTCGAGCCCGCCCGGGTGCTGTGCGCGGGTACCGGTGCCGTAACGCACCACGTCCCCCATCGCCCGCACCACGTCGTTCGCCACCGAGGTCGGGACGACCTGCTTCGGCCTACTGGGTGCGGTGTAGATGGTGCTGCCGCCCTCGCCCGACGTGGACACCCCTGCTTTGATGCCGGTGACGAAGCGAGGCGGGTTGTACACGCCGCCGTTGGCCAAGGTGGCATACCCGACCGCCTCGGACAACGGGGTGATGTCCGCACCGAGCCCCATCGCGCAGTTGGTGTTGACCTTGCCCTCGGTGTTGCCCAGGCCGGCCGCCTCGGCCAGCGCCGCAACCTTCGTGGTACCCAGTTCCACCGCGAGCGGCCCGTAGACCGTGTTCACCGACCTGGCCAGCGCACGTTCCAGCGTGTAGGTGCCGGAGCCGCCTTCGTCGTTGTGGATCACGTACTGCGGCGAGCCGCATTCGGCCACCGAATACGTCTTGCTGCTCGGCGCGTGCCGGGTGGTGTCCAACGTCATGCCGGCCTCGAGGGCGGCGGCGAGCGTGAATGGCTTGATCGTCGAGCCGGAGGTGCGTACCGCCAGCGTCGCCGGGTCGAACTGCGCATGATCCGCGTCGACCTTGTCGACCAGGCCCAGCACGTCGCCGGTGGTGTAGTCGATCGCGATGACCGCCGCCTCCGGGTCGTCGGCCTTGGGCAGCACGTCCTGCACCGCCTTGTTCAGCGCCTCCTGCCAGGTCAGGTCGAGGCTCGTCTGGACCTGCAAGGCACCCTTGTACAGGGTGTCCTGGTTGTCGGCGTACCGGGCCTTGACCTGCTGGGCCACCTTCGCGAAGTACTGCGGCGCGAGCGCCGGAATCGAGATAGCAGCGGACTTCGCGACGATCGTCGGCGGGTTCGTGTAGGCATCGGATGCCTGTTCGCTGGTGATGTCACCGGACTCGACCATGCCGTTGAGGACGTACTTCTGCCGGTCCCGGGCCAGCGCCATGTTCGCCACCGGGTTGTACCTGCTCGGTGCCGGGATGATGCCGGCCAGCATCGAGGCCTGGGACAGGTTCAGCGCCGACGCCGGGAGGCCGAAGTAGAACTTGCTCGCCGCCTGCACGCCGTAGGTGCCCTCACCGAACGGCACGATGTTCAGATATCGGGTGAGGATCTCGTCCTTCGAAAGCTTGCGTTCCAGCCGAATCGCCAGTGCGGCCTCGCGCACCTTCCGCAGCACGGTGCGCTGGGATCCGACGAAGACCTTCTTCACGTACTGCTGGGTGATCGTCGAACCGCCCTGCGTGTCGCCTCCGGTCAGGTCCGCCCAAGCGGCGCGGACGATCGCCGTCGGGTCCACACCCCGGTGCTCGTAGAACCGCCGGTCCTCGGCAGCGACGACCGCTTGCCGGAGAACCGGCGCCATCTGGGCAGTGGTGACATCCTCGCGCTGCTCGGGGCTACGGATCTCCGCGAACAGCGTGCCGTGTCGGTCGACGACCAGCGCCGGACGCGGCGCCGGCGGTGGGGTGAAATCGACCGGCGCGGCGAGCAGGCCGCCGACGAACGTCACCGCGGTCACCAGCACCGCCAGCAATATCCACAGGCTCAGGTGAACCCGCCCTCGGCGCCAGCGACGACCCAACCGGGCCCCGATGCTGCCGGCGCCGACCATCCTCGCAACGTACGCGGATCCGGCCCGCAGGCCCGTTTGCCGGCCGGCGACGCGCGTGAGCAATGGCCCAGATCACACCCAATACGCGCTTATGGTCCAGATCACGCATTGTGCTGTCGACGACAAGAGGGGAGCCCTACGCTCTGCTCGGGTGCAGCGCCGCATGCCATCGCGCACCTTCCGGACCACCGAACGCACGAGGGGAGCCCGCGATGAAGGCGCCGCGGCCTGCCATCGCAGCGGACGGCCTGCTGTCCACCGACAAGAACAAGCCGTCGGTCCGGTTGGTGGCTCCCCCTTCGGACATCCCCGCGCGGATCCCGGTGCAGGAGGAACGGGACGAGCGGGCCGCAGCCAGCGCGGAAGTGATGGCGCTGGTCGAGCGTGCCCAGGCCGGTGACGCCGAGGCATTCGGCGAGATCTACGACCGGTACGTGAACCTGATCTACCGCTACGTCTATTACCGCGTCGGGTCACAGCAACTGGCTGAGGACCTCACCAGCGAGACCTTCCTGCGCGCACTGCGCCGACTCGGGTCGTTCACCTGGCAGGGCCGCGACGTCGGCGCCTGGTTCGTCACGATCGCCCGGAACCTGATCGCCGACCACTACAAGTCCAGCCGGTACCGGCTGGAAATCGCGACCTCGGACTTGCTCGCGGCTGCCGGGGACAAGCCTGGCGTGTCCACCCCGGAATCCGAGGTGCTGTCCCACCTCACCAACGAGGCGCTGCTGGGCGCAGTCCGCCAGCTCGGGCCAGAACAACAGGAGTGCATCGTGCTGCGCTTCTTGCAGGGCCTGTCGGTGAGCGAGACCGCGCTGGCTATGGGGATGAACGACGGTGCGATCAAAGCGTTGCAGT
>DASZVT010000124.1:0-8300 GCA_035546915.1 Mycobacteriales bacterium
CCCCAACAAACCGGAGGCGAGGGAGGCTGGTCGGACCGGCGAAGCCGGCTCAGGCGCCGAAGCGGCGGTTACGGTCGGCATATGCGCGCAGCGCCCGCAGGAAGTCCACTCGACGGAACGCGGGCCAGTACGCGTCGCAGAAGTAGAACTCGCTGTGCGCGCTCTGCCACAGCAGGAAGCCGGACAACCGCTGCTCCCCGGACGTGCGGATGATCAGATCCGGATCGGGCTGGCCGCGGGTGTAGAGATGCTCGGCGATGTGCTCCACGTCGAGTACACCGACCACGTCCTCCAGCGACGCTCCCTTGGCCGCGTATTCGGTGAGCAGCGAGCGGACCGCGTCGGTGATCTCACGCCGGCCGCCGTAGCCGACCGCGACGTTCACCGTGATGCCGGCGACGTCAGCCGTATCCGCTTCCACCTTCTTCAACGCTGCCGCGGTCTGTCCGGGCAGCAGGTCCAGAGCCCCCATCCCGCGGACCTGCCAGCGGCGGGCGGCGGCGAGCCGGGCAACCGTGCCCTCGATCACCTCCAGCAGCGCGCCGAGTTCTTCGGGCGGCCGGCTCAGGTTCTCGGTGGACAGTAACCAGAGCGTGACGACCTCGACGCCGGCTTCCTCACACCAACCGAGCAGGTCCACGATCTTGTCCGCGCCGCGGCGGTGACCGTCGCTGACGTCGGCGAGACCGACCGAACGCGCCCAACGCCGGTTGCCGTCGAGCAGCACCCCGACGTGCCGGGGAACCGTCGCGTCGCCGAGTTGGGCGACGAGATGGCGCTCGTATCCGCGGTAGAGAAGATCACGAACGCCCACACCCGCAGGGTACGCCGCGGACCGTCGCCACAACCGCATCAGCGCCGGACTAGGAGCCGGCTGCCTCCAGCCGGGAGACGAGACCCTCGTACTGCGCCCACAACTCGGCCGGCATGTGTTCGCCGAACCGTTCGAAGTGCTCCGGGATCAGCGCCGACTCCTGCTTCCACAGCCCGGTGTCGACACTGAGCAAGGTGGCGAGGTCCGCGGCGGGCACGTCCAAACCGTCGGTGTCGAGTGCATCGGCCGCGGGCAGCACGCCGATCGGCGTCTCGACGCCGTCCGCCTTCCCGTCCAGCCGCTCGATGATCCACTTCAGGACTCGGCTGTTCTCCCCGAACCCGGGCCACAGGAAGTGGCCGTCATCGCCCTTACGGAACCAGTTGACGTAGAAGATCTTCGGCAGCTTGCTCTCGTCGGCGGCCTTGGCACCGATGGACAGCCAGTGCGCGAAGTAGTCACCCATGTTGTAGCCGCAGAACGGCAGCATCGCGAACGGGTCGCGGCGTAGCTCACCGATGGTTCCGTTGGCAGCCGCGGTCCGCTCCGAGGAGACGGTGGCGCCGAGGAACACCCCGTGGGTCCAGTCCCGCGACTGCGTCACCAGCGGGACGGCGGTGGCCCGGCGTCCCCCGAACAGGATGGCCGAGATCGGCACGCCCTGCGGGTCTTCGAACTCCGGTGCGATGGTCGGGCACTGGCTCGCCGCCACGGTGAAGCGCGCGTTCGGGTGCGCAGCCGGGTCGGACGACGCCGGCGTCCAGTCGTTGCCCTTCCAGTCGATGAGGTGCGCGGGCGCCTCGTCGGTGAGTCCCTCCCACCACACGTCGCCGTCGTCGGTCAGCGCGACGTTGGTGAAGATGCTGTTCGCGTACAGCGTGTCGATGGCGTTCGGGTTGGTGCCGCGCCCGGTCCCCGGTGCCACCCCGAAGAAGCCGGCCTCGGGGTTGATCGCGTACAGCCGGCCGTCCGGGCCGAAGCGCATCCAGGCGATGTCGTCGCCGACCGTCTCGACCTTCCAGCCGGGGACGGTCGGGACGAGCATCGCCAGGTTGGTCTTGCCGCAGGCGCTGGGGAAGGCGGCGGCCACGTAGCGGGCGGTGCCCTCCGGCGGGGTGAGCTTGAGGATGAGCATGTGCTCGGCCATCCAGCCCTCGTCCCGGGCCATCACCGACGCGATCCGCAGCGCGTAACACTTCTTGCCCAGCAGCGCGTTGCCGCCGTAGCCGGAGCCGTACGACCAGATCTCCCGGGTCTCCGGGAAGTGGGTGATGTACTTGGTGCTGTTGCAGGGCCACGACACGTCGTCCTGCCCGTCGGCCAGCGGCGCGCCGACGGAGTGCACCGCCTTGACGAAGAAGCCGTCGCTGCCGAGCCGCTCGAGCACCGGCCGCCCCATCCGGGTCATGATCCGCATCGAGACGGCGACGTACGCGCTGTCGGTCAGCTCGACACCGAGCTGCGCGATCGGGCTGTCGATCGGCCCCATACAGAACGGCACCACATAGAGGGTCCGCCCGCGCATCGCACCCGCGAACAGTCCGCTCAGCGTCCCCCGCATCTCGGCCGGAGCGGCCCAGTTGTTGGTCGGGCCGGCGTCTGCCTCCTTCTCGGAGCAGATGAAGGTGCGATCCTCCACCCGAGCGACGTCGGACGGGTCCGAGCTGGCCAGGAACGAGTTCGGGCGCTTGTCCGGGTTGAGCCGGCGCAGCGTGCCCGTCTCGACGAGCTGATCGGTCAGTCGGGTCCACTCGGCGTCGGAGCCGTCACACCACACGACCCGATCCGGCTCGGTGAGCTCCGCGACCTCGCGTACCCAGGCGATCAGCCCGGCATGGGTCGTCGGGGCGTCGCCGTCCCCGAAATCCAGCCCTGGGATCGTGCCTGCGGTCGTGGTCATGGAGTGCACCCTTCGCCGTTCAGTTCGGTCTTCCGATCCTACTCGGCGGCTGTGGACACGGCAGGTCGGGAACCGACCGCGCGGGACGGGCACCGGGCTGTTCTGCGCAGTTTCTCAGGCGGCAATCCGCCGCTTGAGGGTGCACACTCCGCCACTGGGTCGCTACCGTGATTTGCATGCCGATGCCCGTCCCGCTGAGCGCGTCGGTCGCGGCGGCCGGTCACGTCGGTGATCTGGTCCGTCCGCGACTGCGTGGCGTGCTCCATCAGTACGCGTGCATCGTGGCTGTCGCCACCGGGTGCGTCCTGGTGGCGCTCGCGGAGACCGAGCGGGCCCGGCTGGCTGCCAGCGTGTACGCCATCTCCCTGGTCGCGCTATTCGGGGTGTCCGCGCTGTACCACCGGGTTGCTTGGCGACCCAACCTCCGGGCTTGGATGAAACGCCTCGACCATTCGATGATCTTCGTGTTCATCGCCGGGACGTACACGCCCTTCGCCCTGTTGGTACTGCACGGGGCTACTGCGCTGGTGGTACTCACCGTCGTCTGGGCCGGTGCGGTGCTGGGCGTCGGATCGCGGTTGCTGTGGCTGCGAGCCCCCCGGTTCGCGACGCTGCCGCTGTACGTGGGGCTCGGCTGGGTGGCCGCGTTCATCGTCCCGCAGCTCATCGGTGGTGGCGGCATCGCACCGTTCGTGCTGCTGTGTGTCGGCGGCGTCGCGTACACGGTCGGCGGCGTGATGTACGCCCTGCGCCGGCCGAACCTGGCACCGCGGATCTTCGGATATCACGAGCTCTTCCACGTGATGACGCTGATCGCGGCCACCTGCCACTACATCGCGGTCTCGTTCGCGGTGTACCAGGTCAGCTGACGCCTAGGCCGGACCGGCGCCGCTCAGGCGCCGGGTCCCAGGTCGCGGATCCTCTCCACCTCGGTCATCGCTCCGCGCAGCTGATCGAGCCACTCGTCGCTGTGCCGCCCCACCAGGCGTACGCACCAGGCCAGCGCGTCCGACCGGGACCGCGCGACACCGGCGTCGACCAACGTGTCGAGCACCTGCCGCTCCGGCTGGCGTAGCCGCGTCATCACCGGCACCGACTGGTGGGTGAACAACTCGCGGGTCTCCCCCGCTTGGGCGCCCCAGGCGACCGCCCGGCCGTAACGCTGCTCCGCTTCGCGGGCGATCTCGACGCGGGCCTCCCGGGTGTCCTCGCGGAAGCGGCTGATGCGACCCCGCTCGGCCTCCGCCGTGGTTGCCGCGTCCGCGCCGGCGGGCACGTCCGGGACGGATAGCGCACCGGTCACAGTGATCTCGTCCCGGTCGACTACCAACTCCACCGGCTCGACGAACCAGTCCTGCGGGAGACGACCGCTGAACCAGGCGGTAATCGCCTCGGTGCTCACCGGCGTCGGCTCCGTGTCGTCGAACCGACGCCGGCCACCGCGGCCACCATGACGACCGCCGTGGCGGACTCCCTCGTGATGCGACTCGCGGCCACGGCGGGCGCGAGCCTCTCCCGGTGCTTCGACCAGAAGGGCGGCGTACTGCTGAAGGTGTCGGCGGCGAGCCGCCGAGTATGGGTGCTGTTCCATAGCATCCCCTTTCTTGTTGTAAATACATGATTACACTGCAAGCAAAGTCCGTCAAGTGCGCGGCCGGCTCTTTCTCACGGTCCCGAATCGGGAGTGACAACCGCACTGCTAGGCTGACCGCACACAGGTCGCCGTCGGCCGCGCATCGCGCAGTCGAACGACTCCCGGAACACCTGCCGCTGGATGCGGCCCCGGTACCGCGGCCTCCGCCCGGACCGGCACACCGCTCGGGGCCCGCCTACGTACCGAGAGATTTCCTGTGACTCCGCCACGCCCGGCAGCGGATGCTGCCACCCCGAAGAACGCCCACCACAACGCGCGCCGCCACGCGGTAGACGCGAGCCCGACCTCGCGCAAGCCACGCCGCCATCGTGGCCGTGGCCAGAGCCGGCCGACCGCGAGCAACGGCCAGCCCCGTAGCCGCGCGGCCGAACCGGACCTGCTCGACGGTCTGGACGTCGCACCGGCGATCGATCCGAACGCTCCGACCCCCGGGTGGGCCGACCTCGGCCTGCCCGCGAAGCTCGTCCAAGCGCTGCTACAGGACGGGCTGACCGAGCCGTTCCCGATCCAGGCGCACACCCTCCCGGACGCCCTCGCCGGCCGCGACCTGTTGGGCCGTGGTCGGACCGGCTCGGGCAAGACCCTCGGATTCGGCCTCCCGGTGCTCACTCGGCTCGCCGCTGAGAACAAGCGGGCGCAGTCCAGGCGGCCTCGTGCGCTCATCCTGGTACCGACTCGTGAACTGGCCGCGCAGGTCGATGCGGCCCTCGCCCCGCTGGGCCAGAGCCTGCGACTGCGCACGCGCACCGTGGTCGGTGGTGTCGGCTACGGCAAGCAGATCAGTGCACTGTCGCAGGGAGTCGACGTGCTCGTCGCCACGCCCGGACGGCTCACCGATCTGGTGGAGCAGGGCCACTGCGACCTCAGCGCCACCGGGATCGTCGTGCTGGACGAGGCCGATCAGATGTGTGACATGGGCTTCCTGCCCGCGGTACGCAGATTGCTCGCGCTGTGCGCACCGGGTCAGCGTCTGCTGTTCTCCGCCACCCTGGACCGGCAGGTCAGCGGGTTGGTGCGCGAGTACCTCACGAATCCGGTGGTGCATGCGCTGTCCACCGGCGCCGATCCGGTTGCCTCGATGGAGCACCACCTGCTTTCCGTGTCCGGCTCGGACAAGGCTGCGGTGGTGCGGACACTGGCCCAACGGACCGGCCGGACGTTGCTGTTCGTACGGACCAAGCACGGCGCCGACCGTCTCGCCAAGCAGCTCACCCGGGACGGCATTCCGAGCGGCGCGCTGCACGGCAATCTCAACCAGAACGCGCGTACCCGGGCCCTGTCCGCATTCGCCGACGGATCGGTCTCCGTCCTGGTGGCGACCGACGTGGCTGCGCGCGGAATCCACGTCGACGACATCGAGTTGGTCGTGCACGTCGATCCGCCGACCGAGCACAAGACGTACCTGCACCGGTCCGGACGGACAGCGCGCGCCGGCGCGAGCGGTCGGGTGGTCACCCTCGCCCTGCCGGACCAAGCCGCAGCCGTCCGCAACCTGCTGCGCCTGGCGTCGGTGCGGGTCGAGGCGGTACCGACCGCTCCGACCGACCAGCACCTGGCCGAGCTGCGAGGCGAGGCGGCCGACCTGGTAGTCGTCCGGGAGATCCGGACCGAGTCGCGGCAGGCCGGGCGCGGGCCGGGTCGCGTCGGACGAGCAGGGGGCGAACGTCGCGGCCGCCGCGCCCAGCACGTGTCAGGAGGCCAGCAGGTGTCAGGAGGCCAGCGCCGCTCCGGTTGACAACCCAGCTCCGGTTTTCTCGCGCCTTTCAGCCTGGGAATCCGCGTACTTCCCGGAGGCGGGGGTGAGACCCGGGCCGTGGCAGGCTGGCGGCATGGAACTGCGCATTTTCACCGAGCCACAACAGGGCGCGTCGTACGACGATCTGCTGGCGGTCGCCCAAGCGGCGGAGGCCGGCGGGTTCGGCGCCTTCTTCCGCTCTGATCACCTGCTGGCGATGGGCGACACCGACGGCATGCCCGGACCCACCGATGCCTGGATCACGCTCGGGGCGCTCGCCCGGGAGACCTCGACGATCCGGCTCGGCACGCTCGTGACCAGTTCCACCTTCCGGCTCCCCGGGATGCTCGCGATCGGCGTCGCCCAGGTGGACCAGATGTCGGGCGGCCGGGTCGAACTCGGATTGGGCACCGGCTGGTACGAGGACGAGCACGTTGCGTACGGCGTCCCGTTCCCCCCACTGGGCGAGCGTTTCGACCGGCTTGCCGAGCAGCTCGAGGTCGTCACCGGGCTGTGGTCGACCCCGGTCGGCGCGGAGTACAACTTCGACGGCGCGCATTACCAACTGGCCCACTCGCCGGGACTACCGAAGCCGCTGCAGCAGCACCTGCCGATCATCGTCGGGGGCGGCGGGGCGCGGCGCACGCCCGCGCTCGCTGCCCGATTCGCGGACGAGTTCAACATCCCGTTCGCGTCCGTCCCGGATACCGGGGCCCAGTTCGACCGGGTACGCCGAGCAGCGGACGGGACGGGACGCACGTTGATCTACAGCGCGGCGCAGGTGCTGTGCTGCGGCCGGGACGAGGCGGAGGTCGTCCGCCGCGCGAGTGCGATCGGACGCGACCCCGCCGAACTGCGGCGCAACGGCGTCGCCGGGACCGTGGCGGAATGCATCGCCCGGCTACGGGAGTTCGCGGCGCTGGGTGCCGCCCGGGTGTATCTGCAAGTACTCGACCTGCACGACCTCGTCCACCTGGAACTGGTAGCCCGGGAGGTCATGCCCGCGGTGGCCTAGCTCCGGCAAGGACTCGTCAGGGCCGGATGCCGAGCTGACGGGCCAGCACCGCCGCATCGGTAGTGGGCGCATCGCAGACGAACGACCGGCAGACGTAGGCGGCGGGCTGTGGCCGGTCCGCGAGCAGCGGTGACTCGGCCGGCGTGCCGACCACCACGGCGCCGGCAGACGGGGTGCGCCGGGCGAGCGCGAGCAGATCCGGCCGGTCCACCACGGCGACTTCCAGCGGTCCCGTCGCCAACGCCTCTGCGGCGGCGAGCGCGTGACCGGCGAAGCGGGGATGCGACTGCGCCATCGGGGCGAGCGCGGCGAGCGCGGCCGTGGCCGCGTCCCGGTGCCGACCCGAACCGGTGAGCGACCCGTACGTGAGCAGCGCGGCGGCGGCCGCCGACGCGCCGGACGGCGTCGCATTGTCGGACGGATCCTGGGGCCGGCGCAGCAGCGTCTCCGCATCGTCGGCGGTGTCGAAGAACGAGCCGCTGGTGGAGTCCGCGAACCGGGTCAGCACCACGTCGAGCAGGCTGCCGGCGGCGTCCAGCCAGCGTCGCTCACCGGTCGCCTGGTGCAGCGCCAGCAGACCGTCCGCGACCAGCGCGTGGTCGTCGAGAACGCCGGCGTTGGTGCCGGCGCGGCCGTCCCGCGAGGTACGGCGTAGCCGGCCATCGACCAGGTGGACCCGCAGCAGCAGGTCGGCGGCACTGCGCGCCGCGCTGATCCAGTCCGGTCGCTCCAGCAGCACCCCGCACTCGGCGAGGGCGGCGATCGCCATTCCGTTCCAGGACGCGACCACCTTGTCGTCCCGAGCCGGCTGCACCCGCCCGGAACGCAGCGCCAGCAACCGCTCACGCTCGCGCGCGTACCGCTGCGGATCCAGCGGGTCGGCCGGCAGTTGCAGCACCGAACGGCCGTGTTCGAACGTGCCGGCTTCGGTCACCCCGAACAGCGCCGCCGCGTACGGGCCGACCTGTTCCGGGGTCCAGACGTACGCCCGGCCCTCCTCGCCCTCGGAGTCGGCATCCAGCGCCGAGGCGAACCCGCCCTCCAGAGTGGCGAGATCGCGGAGCAGGAAGGCGCAGGTCTCGGCCGCGACCCGGCGGCCGAGTGACGAATCGGTCTGCCGCCACCAGTGCAGGTAGACCCGGGCGAGCTGCGCGTTGTCGTAGAGCATCTTCTCGAAGTGCG
>DASZVT010000125.1:0-3173 GCA_035546915.1 Mycobacteriales bacterium
CACCATCACCGGTAAGCACTGTGAGAGTGGAGACATCGTGGTGCACGACGTCGCGCTGCCGGCCGATCTGCGTCCGGGCGATCTGTTGGCCGTGCCGGCGAGCGGCGCCTACCACCGTTCGATGGCGAGCAACTACAACCACGTGCCGCGGCCGCCGGTGGTCGCGGTGCTCGACGGGACGGCTCGGCTGCTGGTACGCCGCGAGACCGAGGACGACCTGCTCGCGCTGGATGTGTCGTGAAGGGTCCGGTCGGGGTCGCGCTGCTCGGATGTGGAACGGTCGGATCGGAGGTCGTCCGGATCCTCATCGAGCACGGTGACGAGCTGAATGCGCGGATCGGCGCCCCGCTGGAACTGCGCGGCATCGGGGTGCGCCGTCCGGACCGGCCCCGGGACCTGCCGGTGCCCGCGTCGCTGTTCACCAAGGACGTGACCGCGCTGGTCACGCGGGACGACGTGGACGTCGTGGTCGAGGTGATCGGTGGCGTCGAACTGACCCGGGACTGGCTGCTCACTGCGCTGGACGCGGGTAAGAGCGTGGTCACCGCGAACAAAGCGCTACTGGCCGACGATGGCGCCGCGTTGCACGCGGCCGCGGAGCGCAGCGGGGTAGACCTCTACTACGAGGCCAGTGTGGCCGGTGCGATCCCGCTGTTGCGGCCGCTACGCGAGTCCCTTGCCGGTGACCGGGTGCACCGCGTACTCGGGATCGTGAACGGCACCACCAATTTCATCTTGTCCCGGATGGATTCAACGGGAGCCGGTTTCGCCGAGGCGCTCGACGAAGCCACCGCGCTCGGGTACGCGGAAGCCGATCCGACCGCCGACGTCGAGGGCTTCGACGCTGCGGCGAAGGCCGCGATCCTGGCCGGGCTGGCGTTCCATACCCGGGTCACCGGCGGCCAGGTGCACCGCGAGGGGATCAGCGATGTGACCAGTGCCGACGTCGCCAGCGCTCAGGAGATGGGCTGCACGATCAAGCTGCTCGCGATCTGTGAGCGGTCCGCTGACGGAGCCGGTATCGGCGTACGGGTGCACCCCGCGATGCTGCCGCGCACCCATCCGCTGGCCGCGGTCGGCGACGCGTATAACGCGGTGTTCGTCGAGGCGGAGGCTGCCGGGTCGCTGATGTTCTACGGCCAGGGCGCCGGCGGCGCCCCGACCGCCAGCGCGGTTCTCGGTGACCTCGTCGCGGTGGCCCGCAACCGGGTCGCCGGGACCCGGGGCGTGCCGGCGTTCGCGTACGCGAACCTGCAGGTTCGTCCGATGGGCGACACCGTGACGCGCTACCACCTCGCCTTAGACGTCGCCGACAAGCCCGGCGTGCTGGCAGCCATCGCCACCGTGTTCGCCCGTCACGAGGTGTCCATCCAGACGATGCGACAGCATGGGCGCGGAAGCGATGCGATGCTGGTGATCGTCACGCACGTTGCGCCCGATGCGGCGCTCGCAGCCACCGTGGAGGAGCTGCGTGAGCTGGACATCGTGCGGGCGGTCTCCTCGGTGATGCGGGTCGAAGGGATGTCATGAGCGGCGGGTCGTTGGGGGGCGGTTTGTTGGGCGGCGGTCTGTTGGGCAAGGCGTGGCGTGGCGTGATCACCGAATACGCCGACCGGCTTCCGGTAACCGACGCGACCCCGGTCGTGACGTTGCGGGAGGGCGGCACGCCGTTGTTGCCCGCGGTGGTCCTTTCCGCCCAGCTCGGTCTCGACGTCCACTTGAAGGTGGAAGGGGACAACCCGACAGGGTCCTTCAAGGACCGCGGTATGACCATGGCCCTGTCGAAGGCGGTCGAGCACGGCAGCAAAGCAGTGATCTGTGCCTCCACCGGCAACACCAGCGCGAGCGCCGCCGCCTATGCGGCCCGTGCCGGGCTGATCTGCGCCGTCCTGGTTCCGGACGGCAAGATCGCGCTGGGGAAGCTCGCCCAGGCGCTGGTGCACGGGGCCCGGCTGCTGCAGGTCGACGGCAACTTCGACGACTGCCTGGAATTGGCCCAGAAGCTGTCCGTGGACTACCCGGTGACGCTGGTCAACAGCGTGAACCCGGCCCGCATCGAAGGGCAGAAGACGGCTGCGTTCGAGGTCTGCGATGCGCTCGGTCGCGCCCCGGACCATCACCTGCTTCCGGTCGGGAACGCTGGCAACATCACCGCCTACTGGAAGGGCTACCGGGAGTACTTCGCCGACAACGTGATCGAAAAGCTGCCGGCGATGCACGGGTTCCAGGCAGCCGGTGCCGCGCCGATCGTGACTGGCGCGCCGGTCGCCCAGCCGTCCACCATCGCCACCGCGATCCGGATCGGCAACCCGGCGTCCTGGCAGCAGGCGGTGGCGGCCCGGGATGACAGTGGCGGCCACATCGCGGCTGTCACGGACCGGGAGATCCTGGCGGCGTACCGCTTCCTGGCCCGCCGGGAGGGCGTGTTCGTCGAGCCGTCCAGCGCGGCCAGCGTGGCCGGCCTGCTGCAGGACCCGTCCCGTTACGAACCCGGCGCCACGGTCGTGTGCACGGTCACCGGGCACGGGCTGAAGGACCCGGACTGGGCCATCAGCGGCGCTGCGACGCCGCGCCGGGTTCCGGTGGACGCCCATGCGGCGGCGGCCGAACTCGGATTGGCCTGACGCGTGCCGTCGTTTCGGGGCGGCCCCGTCCAGGTCCGGGTGCCGGCCACCAGCGCTAACCTCGGTCCCGGCTTCGACGCGCTCGGTATCGCGCTGGGCCTGCACAACGTTGTCGCCGTCCGGGTGGTGGATTCCGGCCTGCACGTCGACGTGGCGGGGGAGGGTGCCGAGACACTGCGCCGGGATCGACGCAACCTGGTGGTCAAGGCGATGCGGGAGACCTTTGACCTGCTCGGCGGCCAGCCGCGTGGACTCGAGGTGGTGTGCGCGAACCACATCCCGGCCGGGCGGGGGCTGGGCTCGTCCGCCGCCGCGATCGTCGCCGGAATCTGCGCCGCTCGCGCGGTGGCGTTGGGTGGGTTGCCGGACCCGGAAGCGCTCCGCCTCGCCACCGCCCTGGAAGGACACCCGGACAACGTGGCGGCGGCGCTGTTCGGAGGTGCGACGCTGGCCTGGATGGACGATGCCGGTGTACCCCAGGCGGTACGGCTGCCGGTGTCGGGCGCGCTGCGCCCGGTCGCCTTCGTGCCGGGCAGCACCCGGCAGTCC
>DASZVT010000126.1:0-11202 GCA_035546915.1 Mycobacteriales bacterium
GAGGCGATGGCGAACTCCTCCATCGCCTCGCGGCTCAACGACCACTTCTGGGCGATCATCTCGGCAGCATGAAACTGCGACACCGGCTGGTCGCCGTACCGGGCTTGCCAGCCGGTCGAGCCGCTGAACGGGTCGGCGAACCCGAGCGCTTCACCAGCGGTCATCGCGGCCGAGATCGGCACCGCACTCATGTTCTGCACGCCGCCGGCGACGATCACGTCGGCCGTGCCGCTGAGCACGGCCTGGGCGGCGAAGTGAACCGCCTGCTGTGATGATCCGCATTGCCTGTCCACAGTGACCCCCGGCACGTGATCGGGTAGGCCGGCCGCGAGCCAGACCGTGCGGGCCACGTCACCTGCCTGCGGGCCGACCGTGTCCACGCAGCCGAAGATCACGTCCTCGACCGCGGCCGGGTCGATCCCGCTGCGCTGCATGAGCGCCGTGACAGCCGCCGCGCCGAGATCTGCGGAGTGCACGGAGGCGAGAGCGCCAGCGCGGCGTCCGACCGGGGTGCGGACCGCTTCCACAAGGTACGCTTCAGGCATGGAAGGACCCTACCAAGCGCTTGCTCCGAGTGCGAGCGAGCCGGGACCGGGCGGGTAGCTGTCATGGGGCCCGATCCGGTGACCATTCCGGCCGTGCTGGCCCGGGCGGTCGCGGAGTTCCCGGACCGTGAGGCGCTCGTGGACGGCCCACTGCGATGGACTTTCGCGAAGCTGAGCGCGCAGGTGCAACGCTGTGCCGGTGCGCTCGCCGCTTCCGGTGTCCGGCCGGGAGACCGGGTCGCGGTGTGGGCGCCGAACGGCCACCGTTTCGTGGTATCCGTGCTCGGAGCACTCGGCGTCGGTGCCGTGGTCGTTCCGGTCAACACCCGGTACCGGGGCAACGAGGCCGCCTGGATCCTCGCCCGCAGCGGCACGACGGTGCTGCTGGTGCACAACGGCTTCTTGGGGAACGACTACCTGGCCATGCTCGCAGCCACCGGCGAGCAGCTGCCTGCGTTGACCGAGGTCGTAGCGCTCGACGGCACCGGTCCGCTGCCCTGGGAGCGCTTCCTCGAGCGCGGTGACGGTGTGGCGTCGGACGAGGTCGTCGCCCGCGCCGGCGCGGTCGCTGCAGAGGACCCGTCGGACATGTTCTTCACCTCCGGTACCACCGGCCGGCCCAAGGGGGTGGTCACCGGGCACGGCCAGAACCTGCGCGTCTACCGGTCCTGGATCGACGGTGTCGGTCTGCGCCCAGCTGATCGGTACCTACTGGTCAACCCGATGTTCCACACCTTCGGGTACAAGGCCGGAATGCTCGCGTGCCTGCTGCAGGGGGCGACGATGATCACGCAACCGGTGTTCGACGTTCCCGAGACGATCCGGTTGATTGCGCGGGAGCGGGTGACGGTGTTGCCCGGACCGCCGACGCTGTATGCCGCCATCCTGGACCACCCGGATCGGTCCGGGGCCGATCTCGGCACGCTGCGCCTCGCGGTCACCGGCGCAGCGGTGGTACCGGTGGCACTGGTGCAACGGATGCAGGCGGAACTGTTCCCGCAGGTGGCGATCGGTTACGGGCTGACCGAGTCCTGCGGCACCGTCACGATCACTCGGCCGGAGGCAGACCCGGAGACGATCGCGCACACCGTCGGCCGCCCCATCGACGGTGTCGAGGTGATCATCGCCGGGCCGGACGGCGCCGCGCTGGCCGCGGGGGAGAGCGGGGAAGTCCTGGTCCGCGGCTACAACGTCATGCGCGGCTACTTCGACGATCCGGTGGCGACGGCCGAGGCGATCGACGGGGGCGGCTTCCTGCACACCGGTGACGTCGGCATGTTCGACGAGGCCGGCAACCTGCGCATCACCGACCGGATCAAGGACATGTTCGTGGTCGGCGGCTTCAACGTCTATCCAGCCGAGGTCGAGCAGGCCATCGTCCGGAACCCGAACGTGTCGGAGGCCGCGGTGGTCGGCGTGCCGGACGCGCGGCTGGGCGAAGTCGGCCGCGCCTACGTGATCCCGCGGCCGGGAGCCACGGTGACCGAGGACGAGGTCATCGGGGCTTGTCGGGAGAGCCTGGCGAACTTCAAGGTGCCGCGGTCGGTCCGAGTGGTCGAGGAACTTCCGCGTAACGCGACCGGCAAGGTGCTCAAGTACCTGCTGCGGCAGGGGAATGCACCGGCACAACCCTGATGCCGCCGGGAGCGCGGGGGTCAGCGCGGCACGTAGCCCTGCAGGAAGACGGAGGTCACGTCGTCGGCGAACTGGGTCGTCGGGTACGACCCGTCGGGCCGATGCCAGCGCACCGATAGCCACACCGCGTCCCGGATCAGCCGGTGGAACACCCGTGGCGGGATGTCGTCGCGGAAGCTCCCGTCGGCCACGCCGGCCTCGATGACCTGGAGCCAGGTCGCCTGGACGTCGGCGGCGGCGGCCTGGATCTCGGCGAACTGCCGCTGCTCCCGCAGGTAGTGCAGCTCGTTCTGGTAGATCGCGGTCGGATTCGGTTGCTGCTCGGCGACCTGTAGCGAGACGAGGACCAGCTCGCGCAGACAGTCGGTCGGGTTCTTGCCGCTGGAGCGAACCTCGGCGTACCGGGCGCGGATCGTGTCCAGATAGCCGGCGAGCACCTCGCTGACGATGGCGTCTTTCGACGCGAAATGGTGGTAGAGGCTGCCGGACAGCACGCCGACCGCGTCGGCGATCTCACGGACCGTCGTCGCCCCGATTCCCTTGCGCGCGAACAACTCGGCCGCGCGGGTCAGGATGAGCGCTCGGCGGTCGCCTACGCCGCTCACGGGTACATCTCGTTCGCGGACTCGCCGTTCCACAGCTTGCCGCTCACACTGTGTAGCCGCCGTCGACGTTCAGCTTCTGCCCGGTGATGAAGCCGGCGCGACCGGAGGCCAGGAAGCACACCGCCTCGGCGATGTCGTCGGCAACGCCGAACCTGCGCAGCGGGGTATTGGCGCGGGTGATCTCGAGCGCCTGCTCGCTGAGCTCGCCGGATGCGATGAGTCCCTCTGCCATGCCCTCGGTGAGCATCCCCGGACCGACGCAGTTGACCCGGATCCCGAACCGCCCTTCTTCGACCGCGAGCGCGCGAGCAACGGCTTCGACCGCCCCCTTCGGCGCGGACGACAGGCCGTCGCGTACCGGGAACCGGGTGGTTGCCGCGGTGGTCACCGCGACGACGCTGCCGTGGCTGGTACGCAAGTACGGCAGCGCGACGGACACGATGTTGAAGAATGCGGCCGCGTCCCCCAGCAGTTGTTCGCGGAACAGTCCCGGTTCGACCTTGCTCAGGTGCACCATCGGGACCGGCGGTCCGGCCGCATAGACGACGGTATGCAACGCGCCGAAGTCGGCGACGACGGCCTTGACCGTGGTGACGCAGGCCTCGGCGTCGGTCAGGTTCAGCTGGTAGGCCCGCGTCCGCGGGCCCGTGCCGGACCGGAGCAGTTCGGCGATCCGGGATGACTCGCGCCGGTAGGTCGCCGCCACCGCGGATCCACGGCGTTGCAGGCTGTGTGCGATCGCAGCACCGATGCCGCCGCTGGCGCCGATGACAAGTGCGGCGCCCTCGATTCCGGCGAAGTCCGGAGGATCAGGGCGGTCTGGGGCGGAGGCACTCGGCCGGGTCACGCGCCCCAGCTTAGCAAGCGCTTGGTCAACAACTCGCTCGTAGCGGGCGGGCCGCAGCGTGCTGCTTCGTACCCGTTCTTATCGCACTGCTAGCGTCCGTCGGGTGAGCGCCCGGTCGTGGAACGAGCTGGTCATCGGTCACTGGTCAGACAGTGACCGCGCCGCGGTAGTGGACGACGACGGCACCGTGACGGGCCGTGAGCTGCTCCCGCTTGCTGCCGGTGCATCGGCGGTTTTCGACGAGTACGGCTTCGCGCCCGGTGACGGGATACCCGCACTGATGGACGAGAGCCGGGACGCGATCGCGATGCTGGTTGGGGGTGCGCTCTCCCGCCGGCCGCTCGCCCCGTTGGGCACCAAGCTGCCCGCTGAGGATCTCGCCTACGCGGTGCAGGGGCTCGGTGCGAAGCACCTGTTCGTGTCGCCGGAGCGGGCCGAGCTCGGCGAACGGGTCGTCGCTCAGTGCGACGCCGAACTCGTCGTGCACGACCGCGCGCTCGAGCCGGCGCCGCCGCTGGATGGCGTGTGCGAGGACGACGACACGGTGGTGATCGTGCACACCTCGGGCACGACGGGGCGGGCGAAGGCGATCCGTGAGCGGCAGCGACCGATGCTCGCGCGAGTCCCGATCTACACCGAGTTGCTGGAGATAGGACCAGGCGACCTGTACTGCTCGGCGTCGCCCTTCTACCACACCGCGAGCGTCGCGATGGACGCCACGGTGCTCGGTGCCGGCGCCGGGATCATCCCGCAGGACTGGTTCAGCCTGGAGAACTGGCGGCGCGCCGGGCGGCTCGGCGTCACGGTCGCGTTGCTGGTCCCCACGATGATCGACACGCTGCTCGCCGAAGGCGCACTGGCCGACGCGTCGCCGAAGGTGCTGCAATACGGCGCCATGCCGATTCATCCGGACACGCTGCGCGGCGCGTTGAAGGCGTTGCCGCAGACCCGGATGCTGCAGATTTTCGGGCAGACGGAGGCGAGCCCGATCGCCTACCTCAGCCACTCCGACCACCTGCGCGCGATCTCGGACCGCCCGGAGTTGCTGCTGTCGGTCGGTCGCGGCGTGCGGGCCGCCGAGTTCGCGGTCGAGAATCCGGACGCGGACGGGATCGGTGAGATCGCGCTGCGCGGACCGCACCTGTTCCAGGTCGATGCGGACGGCTGGCGCCGTACCGGCGATCTCGGGATGATCAGCGCCGACGGCTACATCAGTCTGCACGGGCGGGTGAATGACCGGATCGTCCGGGGCGGCGAGAACATCTACCCGCTCGAAATCGAGACGGCACTGCTGGACCACCCCGGTGTCCGCGAGGCCGCGGTCGTCGGGGTGCCGGACCGGCGCTGGGGCGAGATCGTCAAGGCCGTGGTCGTTCCGGTGGATCCCGCCTCCCCGCCGGATCCCGAGGGACTGCGGGCCTTCTTGGCCGACAAGCTCGCGCACTTCAAGCTGCCCGCGGTGACGGAGTACATCGATGCGTTGCCGCGCAACCCGAGCGGGAAGATCCTGCGCCACAAGCTCAAGGGAAGGGCAGCGTCATGACGAAGGCCACCGGGGAACTGCGTGGTCTCGACCAGTCGGCCGCGGCCGACTGGATGTCCGCGCACGTCGAGGGCTCCGCCGCCCCGATCACGTTTTCGCTGATCGCCGGCGGGCACTCGAACCTGACCTACGGCGCCACCGACGCCACCGGACGCCGCTACGTGCTGCGCCGCGGTCCGCTCGGCCGCGAGGGCGGCGGCGCGCACGACATGAGCCGGGAGTACCGGGTGATCGCGGCGTTGGCGGCGACCGCGGTGCCCGTGCCGCGTGCGTACGCGCTGTGCCAGGACGAGGCGGTGACCGGTGCCTCGTTCTACGTGATGTCCCGGGTCGACGGGGCGGTGCTCGACAACACCGCAGCCGCCGACATGCACCTGCCCGACCCCGCCGCGCGCCGGCGGGCGGGGGAGCAGGTCGTCGACGTGATGGCCGACATGCACCGGGTCGACGTGGACGCGGTGGGGCTCGGTGACATCGGCCGGCGGGAAGACTTCCTGGCCCGGCAGCTGCACCGGTTCCGGCAGATGTGGGAGCGGAACAAGACCCGCGAACTGCCGGCCATGACCGCGCTGGCCGACCGGCTCGAAGCGGACCGTCCGGCGCAGCGTTACACCGGGATCGTGCACGGTGACTACCGGATCGGGAACGTGATGTTCGACTCGGCCGGCACCCTCGCGGCCGTGCTGGACTGGGAGCTGTGGACGCTGGGTGACGTGCTTGCCGACCTCGGCTTCGTGCTGAACAACTGGTACGAGCCGGACGACCCGAATCCGTTGGTGTTCATGGAATGGCCGCCCACGGTCACCGGCGACTTCGGCACGCGTGCGGACGTGTTGGCCCGGTACGCCGATCGGACCGGCTTCGACGTCTCGGCGGTGGAGTACTACCGAGCGTTCCAGCACTGGCGGATGGCGGTACTGGCAGAGGGTGTGAAGCGGCGCTACGAGACCGCGCAGATGGCCAGCACCGACGTGGACTTCGCCCACCTGGACCGGCGGGTGCTGGATCTCGCGGATCTCGCCGAGCAGCACCTCAGCCGGTGGCGGGGCTGACACCCGGCGCAGCCCCGCCGGGTACGGAGCAGCGCGCTACTTGATGACCAAGCCGGTCGGGAACGCGCCGTACAGCTTGCGCATGCCGGTGCTCAGCTCCTCGACGGTGAGGATCTCACCGCTGCGGGACAGGTACTCGCCGTCCAGGGTGTAGCCGCCCACCTTGATCAGCTTGTGTCCGTCGATGCGCAGCACCTGGCCGGACACCCAACCGGCCTCCTCGCTACACAGCCAGGCGACGACGGGAGAGGCGTTGGCCGGGTCGAGCCGGTCCCAGTCGCCGCTGCCGGCTTCCATGCCGATCGAGTTGAGCATCCGGGTTGCCGCTATCGGGGAGATGCAGTTCGCGGTCACGCCGTATCGCTCCATCTCCATCGCGGTGATGGTGGTCAGCATCGCGATGGCCGCCTTGGCAGAGGCGTAGTTGGCCTGCCCGACGTTGCCCCACAGCCCCGCTCCCGAGGTGGTCATCACGACCCGTCCGGTGACCGGCCGTCCTGCCTTGGCCTGTTCGCGCCAGTAGCCGCAGGCGTGCCGGGTGACCGTGAAGGTGCCCTTCAGGTGGACGTTGATGACAGCGTCGAAGTCGTTCTCGGTCATCGAGGTCAGCATTTTGTCGCGCAGGAAGCCTGCGTTGTTGACCACAGCGTGCAGGTCGCCGAATTCCGCAACGGTGTCGCGTACCAGGGCCTCCATCGCGTCCCAGTCCGAGACCGACGCGCCGTTGGTGACCGCCTTTCCGCCGGCAGCCTTGATCTCCGCGACCACCTCGTCGGCCGGCGACACGGCCGAGTCCTCGGCGTCACCACGCAGGCTTACGTTGAGGTCGTTCACCACCACGGTGGCACCTTGCCGGCCCAGCTCGAGCGCATGCGCGCGCCCCAGTCCCCGCCCGGCACCGGTGACGATCACCACACGCCCGTCCAGCAGTCCCATCCCACGGCCTCCGCTCGTCGTTTCCGCCTACCGGACGGTAAGCCCGGAGGCTAAGCGTAGTGAGGTGGCGGCGGGCCGCTGCCGGGGGATCCCGCTGCGTGACAGTGGCTCACCCGAGGTCTACTCCGGGGCTGCAACCGGCACGCCGTGAGTGCGTGCAGCTTGTGCGAGCCGGTCGTCGTAGCTGACGATGGCGGCGAGGTCGTCGCCGAGACTCAGCGCGGCGGCCAGGTGTACAGCGTCAAGGCTCCGCAAGATCGTCGGGTCGAGGTATCCGGCGTGCTCGCAGATGTCCGTGGTGATGTTGATCAAAGTGATCGAGTCGAGTACCACGCGGGCCTGGCCAGCCGATTCCGGTGCCGTCCGGCGTACCGCACGCATCAGTTCGGTGCGAGCAAGATCAGACGAAACCGGCACGCTGACCTTCTTTCGGAGCCACGTCCGCAACGCATCCGAGTGCGGTTCCGCAATGACGAGCTTCACGAGTGCGGACGTGTCCAGGTAGTGCGCCACTTTCAGTACCGTTCGGCGTCGCGCATCGCCGCGAGCTCCTCGCTCAGGTTCGGTCCCTTTTCCGGAGCGGGGAGATCTCCCAGCGGACGGCGGGGTGGGCGGGCACGTCCGGCGTCGAGCATCCGCTGCAGCGGTGAGGATGGAATTGCAGTCAGCTGTGCTACCGGGCGCCCCCGGTCGGTGATCGTGATCGTCTCACCGGCTGCAGCGTGCGCCACGACCGCCGAGGCGTTCTGCTTGAGCGCTCGGATCCCGACATCGGTCATGAGCTTCATCGTAGCACATAGCGGACCAGAGTGGAGTCGGAAGTGGCTGCTTTGCTCGGCGACGCCGTGGCAACCCGGCCGGTTACATCGCGTCCCGAGCCGCTGCCAATCCACGGATCGTGGTCAGCGGATCAGCGTGCCCCGGTAGCGACGCGATGAACGTGGATACGCCCATCCGCTCGAGCTCGCGTAGCAGCGTCGTCATCTCTGCCACGTCCCCCATCGAGGTGTCGAACTCGGACAGGTACTCGGTCAGCCCGAGTTCTTCCATCATCTGCACTGCCGGCCCGTCGACCTGGACGTGGTGGCTGGGGTCGTAACGGCGGTTGAACTCCTCGATCGCCGACCGATGCTCCACGGGGACGCCGGCGAGTCCGCCTGGGGCCATTCCGATCGCGAGCGCGTTGACGGCGATGAACGCCTTGAGGTCGGCGATGGCCTCCGCCCGGGTGGGGCGTACGGACGCGTAGCTGATCACCCAGATGTCGACGTCGTCGGGGTCGCGAGCCGCACCCTTCGCGGCATCGCGGACCGCCGCGATCTTCGCGCGCAGCCCGTCGAGCTGCTCGCTCCCGGTGAACAGGATTGCGCCGTCGGCCTGCTCCCCAGCCAGCGCGAACGCCTTGGGCCCGAATGCGGAGTAATAGATCGGTACGTCGCGCGCGAAGCGTAAGGACGAGGTGGTACGGCCATCCCACTCGATGCTCTGCCCGGCGAACAGGGCTCGTAGCGCGTTGAATTCGGCGCGGATCTGGCTCTGGGTCGCCCGGCCGCGACCGAGTGCGAGCACGTTGCTGCCGCCGGTGGCCAGGCCGCAGGCAACATTGCCGCCGCGCAGGTCGTACAGCGAGCACAACGCACTCGCGGAGATGAGCGGATGCCGCAGGAACGGTGACGTCACCATCGGGGTGATCGTTGCCTCCGGCGCATCGAGCGCCGCCAAGGTCAGCGACACATGCATGTCATGCCAGCCGGCAGGCGTGTCCCCGACGCCGACGACCTGGTAGCCGTGTTCGGCCGCGGTGCGGATCTCGGTGCGGAACGCGTCCAGGTCTTCGCCCCAGTTGGCGCAGATGCCGAGCTTCACGGATGACCTCCCGCCGGTCCATCCCGGATCAGACGTTGATTCTGGTCAGACGCCGATGATCTCCACCGGGACGGCCGTTTGCAACGGCATCCCGGTCAGCGGGTCCAGCCCGTGCTCCGCGGTGGTGAGCGCGCAGACGTTCACATTGTCCCAGCCGTTGGTCATCGAGACGGTTCCCGGCGCGACGTCGACGGTGAGCCGGGCGCGCCCCGACGTGGACCCGGTCTTGCTAGCCACCTTGATCCGGGCGCCGTCGAGGACACCGGCATCCGCGGCGTCGCCGGGGTTGATCCAGATCTCCGGCTCCTCGGCGACTTCGCCCGGAGCGCAGGCGTCGCGCAGCTGGCTGTTCATCGTGCGCAGGGTGCGTCGGACTGTCACGGTCAGCCCGACTGGTGCCGGCCGGGTCAGCGCGTCCCGCAGCTGCTCGACGAGCTGCGTGGGCGCCAGCCGCCACCGCCGATCCGGCAGGATCCGCTCGGTGACCCAGCCGAAGACCGGGCCGGAGCCGATGACTGCGGTCGGCGACGATGTGAGCGCGGCGCCGTCGACCGAGTTGTCGATGATCGGTGCGATCACGTCCCGGTCGGTCAGCGCGTCGAGGTCGGCGTCGGGGAACAGGTCGGCGTCCAGCCGCCGGGCCAGCTGACCGAGCGACCACCACAGCGGTTTGCGCTCGGCGACCGGAGGAACCAGGGGCGCCGTGAACTGCGACATGACGGCGGCATGGAAGGTGTCCGTGAGCAGCGGCAGGTCGGCACGCTCGAGCTGCCCGGTGGCGGGCAGGACGTGGGTGGCGATCCGGGTCGTCTCGGTCTCGACGACGTCAGAGACGGCGAGCACATCGAGGCCCGCCAGTGCCGCGCGAGTGCGCGCCGTATCCGGCAGGCACAGCAGCGGGTTACCACCCATCACCAGCAGCGCGCCGATGTTGCCGGCTTCGATCTCGGAGACGATGGCGGCGGACGGCCGCTCGCCGAAACGGCCGGGCAGGTCGGGTCGGGACGCTGGTCCTGGTTGGCGTAGCCCCTCGGGCGGCGCCGCTTTACGTGGCCGGGTGTCAGCGCGGATCAGGAAACCGGGGTTGAACCACATCCCACCGGGGCGGTCGAAGGAGCCGGTGATCACCTCAAGCGCCCAGACCAACCACTCGGTGACGTTGCCGGTCGCGGCCATATCGACGCCGGTGCCGGTGAGTACGGCGAGCCGTCCGGCCCGTCGTACCGCCTGTAGGAGCTCAGCCAACTCCTGCCGTGACACGCCGGTTTCAGCCGCGGCGCGGTCGATGTCGAGTGGTTCCACAGCTGCCGCCAGCTCATCCAGGCCGTTGGCGTGCTGCGCGAGGAAGTCACGGTCGGCGCCGTCGCGCAGGATCTCGCGGACCAGGAAGCCGACGAGTGCGTAGTCCGATCCTGGACGGGTACGTAGGTGCCGGGTCGCGAGCTCCGCTGTCTCGGTGCTGCGCGGGTCCGCCACCCACAACTCGCCGCGGCGTCGCTGTTCCCGCAGTTTGCGGCGCGGATTGCTCATCGCGTTCGCGTGTCCGTGCGAGACGACCGGGTTGTGACCGAGTACGAGCAGCAGCGGGCAGCGCGTCTCGTCCCAGATCGGGTTCAGGCCCCACCAGCCGCCCATCAGTTCGGCGATGAAGACCTTGGCGACCGCGTCGACCGTCAGGGAGGTGTACTTCTGCCGGGAGCCGAGCTTCTTGAGCAACTGTTCGCAGGTGCGCCGCCCGGCGGTGTCAAACGCGGAAGCGGTGCCGAGGAACAGCGCGACCCCGTCCGGTCCGCAGCGATCGATGACCGCCCGCATCCGCTCGGCGAGATCGTCCAGCAGGGTGTTCCACCCGACCCGCTGCCCCGAGGCGCTACCGGGACGGCGCAAGACCGGGTACTCGAGCCGATTCGGGTGGTGGTGCAGAGCCGGCAGTGCCCGGCCCTTGGGGCAGGTGTACCCCTGACTCAGCGGGTGGTCGTGATCCCCCTTGACCCGGGTGACCCGCGGACCGTCGGGCCCGGGCTCGACGGTGACCACGATGCCGCACGCCGCCGTACAGACCCGGCAGAACGTTCGCACCTCGGACACGATGCCCTCCTCGCCGACCCTGTCGACTATAAGGGCGGCGCCGCAGGTGCACCGCGAGCATTGCGTGAAGACCGTCGACCGGCGG
>DASZVT010000127.1:0-4622 GCA_035546915.1 Mycobacteriales bacterium
CGCTTCCGCGACGCCGACGCTCGCTGCCAGATCGTCGGCGTGCACGACGAACTCGACGATCCTGGTGCGGACGAAGTCGCGCAGCGTGACCGCATGCTGGTCGACCGGCTCCAGCCCGACGAGTCGATCGAGCTCCGCTCCCGTCAGCCGGTCCCGGAGCCGGCCGGTGACGCGGTCCAGCTTGTCGGTGACGCTCTGGTGACCTCGGGTGGCCAGTTGCACCGACTGCTGCACGACTCCCTGGTGCACGTCCGGGTCATAACCGGGGCCCGGCCGGACATCCGCGAACCAGATCCCGGCGGTCACCACGGGATGGTCGACCGGGCCAGGTCGGGTAACCACCGTCTCCGACCAACCGGTCTGGATGCACACGTGCGATACGACCGCACCGACGCTGAGTCCCTCCAGCGCGCTATCCCGATCCCAGCACTCGCCCACCGACTCGCTGCGGGCGAGTGCACAGAAGCAGGCCATCGCGTCGGACAGCGCCTGCGCCAGGTTCATCTGCCGTCCCTCCAGGGGTCCCGTCCGTTGTCTTCACCCAACGCGGCGACACGGTCTGCCGGCGCTTCCGCGACGCCGGGCCAACGCGCGAATTGGTCGACGATCGTGCAGGTGCCGAGTTCCGGTTCCTGCACGTCTCGGTAAAACCCGTTCTCCTGCAGCCACGGATCGGTGAAGACATCGGTGCGAGCGAGGACCGGCACGACCGGGATGGCGCGTTCGGACAGCTGCTGGATCACCTGATCACGAGGAAGGTCTCGTAGCGCGTCGGCCAGCAGCATCGCCTGCGGCCCGTCATGCCCCACCGTTGCGAGCGCGGCGGCCGGGTCAGTCCGTGGCACGCCGAACGCCTGCAACACCGCAGCCGCACTGTCCTCGTCGGTGGCGGCCAACGCGATCCACCCGTCCACGCAGCCGTAGAGACGGTGGAAGGCCGTCGGGCCGGGGAAGTCCCGGCATCCGGCTTGCGGCGGCGGGGAGCCGGGATAGCGGGTCAGCTCGACCCCCTGTAGCCAGACCGATACGTTCGCCAGCGCACTCGACACCTGTTGAGTCTGCCCGGTGCTACGCCGGTGGTACGCCGCGGCGAGAATGCCGAAGGCCAGCGCGATACCGGCGCCGATGTCGTTCACCGGCATGGTCGACATGCTCGGTGCGTCGTCACCGCCCTGCGCCCGCAGCATGCCGCTACGTGCTTGCAGCAGTGGATCGAACCCCGGGTGGTCGCGCAGCGGCCCCTCGCCGTATGCACTGAACGAGGCGTGGATCAGGCGCGGGTTCGCGGTCAGCAACGCGCTCTCGTCCAGGCCGAGGCGGCTTCGCGCCGACGGCCGTAGGTTGTCGACGTACACGTCCGCGGTCCGCAGCAACTCGAGCAGGGTGGCACGCCCGGCTTCGTCCTTGAGATCGGCCACCACACTGCGCTTGCCCCGGTTCGCGACCGCGAACGACGCCGGGAAGAAGCGGTACGGGTCCCCCTCGGGCGATTCCACCTTGACCACCGAGGCGCCGTACTCGAGCAGCAGCGTGGAGGCGAACGGTGCAGCCAGGAAGGTGGCCCCGTCCACGACGCGCAGCCCGGCGAGCGGTTTGGTCCTCGCACCGGTACCGGGCTCGACGATCCGTGGTCCGGCGACGGTCCAGAATCGTTCCGGCGTCTGCTCTGGCCCCGGCAATGACCGCACCCGTCCCGGCGTCGCAGACAGCCGGACCGGTACGCCCGGCAGCGTGACGGCGCCTAGGCCGGCCTGCCCGACCGATACCCGCATCCCGTTGGCGCTGATCGTCTCGGACCCGAACCACTCGTCCCGGTCCAGCACTGGCGACACCGGCACCTCGGCGCGGTCGAACAATGCGATCCACTCCGCGCGGGGTCGCCGGGCGAAGGCCTGCTGGAGCCGCGCGTTCACCGTGCGCGCGGTCCCCGGTGCGAGCACGTTCGCGAAGCTGCCGTCCACCTCGGGCAGCACCATGATCTCCATGGCGTCGAGTACGTCGAGCGCGCGCAGGAAGAAGGGCTCGACGAGGGCGCCGAGATAGAGCCATTCGCCGTCCGCACACCGGTACGTGGTGTAGTTCGGGCTCGAATCCGCCTGCCCCTTCGCCCCGCTGAAGAGGCGCCGCACGCCGACCGCGTCGACCATGACGACGGACTGCATCGCGGCCACCGCGTGCAGGCCGGTGACCACCACCGGCCTGCCGACACCCGTCTCGAGCCGGTCGAAGAGGGCGGCGGCCGCAGCGGTCGCAGCCAGGCCGCCGTGGGCATATGCCAGGACCGGCACCACCGGCGTGACAGGGCGTTCCTCGGTCGCCTTGTGGTAGTCCGAGACACCGGCCAGCGCTGCTAACAGGAGCGGGTCGGCCGGCAACTGCGACCAGGCGCCGGTCTCGCCGTACCCCGGCATCGTCACGTGCACGAGGCCCGGCGCGGCTGCCGACAGCGTCGACGCGTCCAGGCCCTGCCCGGCGAGCGTGGCCGCCGCTGCGTCGAAGACTGCGACGTCTGCTGCCGCGAGCAGCCGCTGCAGTTCGTCCCGGTCGCCGCGCCGGCGCTCGTCCAGAACGGCGACGTGCTTGTTGCGGTTGCCGAACAGGTAAGCCGGGTCACCGGGGTCGGGCGCGTGAGGCTGAATCCGCAGCACGTCCGCGCCGAAGTCACCGAGGAACATGCTGGCGGTGGCGCCGGCGAGCGTCGTCGTAACGTCCAGTACCCGGACTCCCGCATAGGTGCCCGCGATGTCGCCGGCACCCGGACCGGTCACTGCCCGCCGCGCGCCGTCCTGCTGCCCCATGAGCCGGAGCCTAACGATTGCGCGGTGACCGTCACCACACCGCGACCGGTCGGGGACTACCCGGGAGCATGCACAGACCACGGATGGCGGTGTATGCATGCACGATGGTCGAATCTGATGCCGAACCCGTCCTGTACGAGCGTGAACCACCGGTCGCCCGGATCGTGCTGAACGCACCACACCGGGCGAACGCCCAGTCGTCCGAGATGGTCCGTCTGGTCGACCGGTACCTGGACGAAGCAGCCCACGACTACGACATCAAGGTCGTCATCTTCAAGGCGAACGGCAAAGGCTTCTGCGCAGGGCACGTGATGGCGCCGGGCGCCTACCCGGAATTCGCCGACGCGCAGGCGGCGACCGGGAAGAACTGGCTGGGCGGTCACCAGCTCTTCCTCGACCCGACGCTGCGCTTCTTCGAGTTCCCGAAACCGATGATTGCGCAGGTGCACGGTTATGCCATCGGCGGCGGCACCTACTGGGCGCTGTTGCCAGACCTCACCATCGCCTCGGACGACGCGTATTTCCAGATGCCGCTGGTACAGGCGCTGGGATTTGCCGGTGGCGAGACCATGGTGGAGCCGTGGGCGTTCATGAACTGGAAGCGCGCCGCGGAATACCTCTATACCGCGCAAACGCTCACCGCCGCACAGGCGCTCGAATTCGGGCTGGTCAACCGGGTGGTGCCGCGCGCGGAACTCGACGCGGTGGTTGACGAGCTGGCAGCGGACATCGCGCGGGCGCCGCTGTCCACTCTGATGGCCACCAAGTCACTGCTGGTGCGTGCCTGGGAGGGCATGGGCATGCGCCAGCACCTGCAGCTGTCGGCGGACATGATGGCCGTCCTGGAGGACACCTCCGATGCCGTCGCGCACCGCCAACGGCTGCTCGCGAACGGTCGGCTCCCCCGCGACGCCGCCGCGTCGCGGCACCACGACGCGCCCGGCGCGGAACGGCCACACTAGCCGCCGCAACGTGCCAGCAGTGCGGTCATCGTGGCCCAGTTACGGGCGGTCCCGGTCGCCGCGACCTGCTTGCTCCCACCCCGGGTGAGTCGCGCCGCCAGCTCGCTGCGCCCGATCCCGTCCGGCGTCCGCAGGTAGATCACCCGGCCGTCGACCACAGCGGTGTCGGGGCTCCCCTTCGCCATCGCGGCTCGCTGCGCGGCCGCAACCCGGTCGGTCAGGTCCGGGGCCGGCTGCTGCGTCAACAACACCGCGTGCAGCGCCTTGGGGTTCGTCTCCTCCGGGTAGGGGTTGCGGGCGATCACGCCAGCGAGTTCATCCCGCGCCAGCACCAGCACCACCGCCTGCACACCCAGCCGGTCGACGAGCGCCCGTTCCATCGCGGCAGCCATCGCCGTGGTGTCGCGCTGCTCGGTGCACAGCAGCACGTTCCCGCTCTGTACGTAGGTGTCGACGTCGGTGTGCCCCAGCTCCTGCACCAGGTCACGCAGGTCCGCCATCGCGACCCGATTACGGCCGCCGACGTTGATCCCGCGGAGCAACGCGACATGAGTGTGCACGCCGGCACCGTACCGTCGCGATGACCGAGCCGGTTTACCCGACAAGGGCTGACCGACGGAGTCGGCGCTAGCATTTCGAAGCACTTCGCCCGGGCGGATTCGCAGGCCCGTTCCTCGATGCGTGGGAAGGACCGCCGTGATCGGGATTACAGGTGCCAACGGCCAACTCGGCCGGGCGGTCGTGGACGAGGTGCTCCGGTTACGGCCGAAGGCTGAGCTAGCCGTCAGCGTGCGGGATCCACACCGGGCGGCGGATCTGGCCGACCGGGGGGTGCACGTCCGCGCCGGTGATTACGACCAGC
>DASZVT010000128.1:0-6660 GCA_035546915.1 Mycobacteriales bacterium
CTCGTCCCGCGGCCGGATGCCGGCGGCGACGACCACGAGGTCGGCGGTCACGGTGCTGCCGTCGGTGAGGGTGACCCGGTCGGTGTCGACGCTCGCGACGCCGCCGCCGACATGGACCGCGACGCCCCGGTCGGTGACGAGCCGGCGCAGCACGGCACCTCCGCCTTCGTCGACCTGGCGGGCCATCAGCCGGTCGGCGACCTCGACCACGGCCACGGTGAGCCCCAGGTCGCGTAGCCCGCCGGCCGCCTCCAGACCCAACAGGCCACCACCGATCACCACCGCCGAACGGGCCGTTGCGGCGGCGTGACGCAGCGCCAGGACGTCCTCCAGCGTGCGGTAGACCAGCACGTGCGGGGCCTGCGCGCCCGAGATCGGGGGAACGAACGGGTGGCTGCCGGTGGCCAGCACCAGCGCGTCGTACCGAAGCCGGGAGCCGTCCGCGAGCACGACCTCCTGGGCTGGCCGGTCGAGCCGAGTGACCGGCGTACCGACCCGCCGCGCCAGGCCCGGCTGGTCGTAGAAGGAATCCTGGGCCAGGTAGAGGTCGTGGTGATCCCCGGTCAGCGCGCGGGACAGGTGCACGCGGTCGTACGCCGGATGCGGCTCGTCACCGAGCACCAGCACCTGGTGCGTGCGGGTAACGCCACGGGCGTGCAGGGCCTCGGCGGTGCGGTGCCCGACCATGCCGTTGCCGACGACGAGGATCTGGGGCGCGGTCACGTCGTGAGGTTAGGAATCGGCGATTACCGACCGTTGTCGCCTTCGTTTCGTCGAGGTCAACCCGGTCGCACTGCCGGCCCGCCCGAGCCGTGAGCCTGTCCGCTCCCGGGCTTGCGGTGACCGTCAGAGGCCGGGCTTGTAGATCATCAGGAAGACGACGGTCAGCAGCGCGAGCGAGGCGACGCCACTGCCAGCCGCGATCAGTGGGAGCCGGCCTCGGGCGTCCCGACCGGCCTGCAGGTCGGCGACCGCCGCGGACTGCGCCGGCGCGACGACGAGAAGGAATGCGGCAAGCGCGGCGACGGTCAGCACCAGCGAGAGCCAGACCCAGGTCTGACCGAAGGTGAACCCGTACTTGTGCTGCACGTTGGCCAGGCCGAAGACGACGACGAGCAGGCTGAGATACCCGTAGATCCGGGTCGTGGTACTCAGGAACCGCAGCGTGCCCAGTCCCTCCGCACCGGCCCGTAGCGCTCGCGGGCTGGCCGAGGCCGCGAACACCAGCGGTCCCAGGAAGAAGACGGCAGCGACGACATGCAGCGACGTGACCAGATTCATGACGAGAACCTATCCGCGATGCGCTGCCCTCGCCCCTTTGCGCATCCGCAGGTAGTCGCGCACGACGTACGATCCGAGCCGTTCCGGCGAGGGGGAGAACACCCGGCCGCCGTTGCGGCGGGCCAGCTCCTCGACGAACGCCATCAGGCGTGGTTCGTCGTCCAGCATGAACACGTTGATGGTGGTGCCCCGCCGGGTGATCCGATCGACTTCGGCCATGGTCAGCTCGAGCGTCTCCGGCGCCGGCGGCCAGCAGAAGTACGGGTGCCCGTCCCGCATCAGGTGCGCGGTCGGTTCGCCGTCAGTGATCACCAGGACGACCGGCTCGTGGTCGGGGTACTTCGCCAGGTGCCGTCCGCCGAGCATCAGTGCGTGCTGCAGGTTGGTGCCCTGCACCATCTGCACCTCGAGGCTGACCAGGTCCGCGGGGCGGATCTCGCGGGCGTAGTCGCTGAATCCGATGATGCTGATGCGGTCCTGCGGGAACTGGGTGCTGATCAGGCTGTGCAGTGCAAGCGCAGTGGCCTTGGCCACACCCCAGGTGTCACGCAGGCTCATCGACCAGGACAGGTCGATGAGCAGGCATACCGCCGCGGCCGTCCGCCGCTCGGTCTCCACGACCTCGAAGTCATCGACCCGCAACCGCACCGGCCCCGGCCCGCCGCGCAGCACCGCGTTGCGCACGGTACGCACCACGTCGAGTGGCTGCTCGTCCCCGAACTCCCACTGCCGCGTGGCGCCGGTCAGCTCGCCGGCCGCGCCGGCGTCGTGCTCGTCGTGCCCGCCGCGGCCGGTCGAGTCGAGGTCGCGGAATACCCGTGCCAACGCGGTCTGACCGATCCGGCGGACCGCCCGCGGCGTCAGCTCCATCCGTCCGCCGTCGCGCATCACGAACCCCTGTTCGGTCAGCTCCCGTTCCAGCGCCTGCAACGCGCGGAGGTCATCGACCGCGTCGCGGCCCAGCGCGCGCCGGACCGCTTCAGGGTCGATGTCCTCCAGGGAGGCGCCGGCGTAGTCCTGTCCCAGCGCCGATGCCAGCTCGTCCAGGTCAGCCAGCTCCTCCAGGGCCGACGTCGCATCTCCGAGCCCGAGCTCTCCGTCGCCGCTCATCCGCTCGCCGCGTCCACGACGGCCCCAGTTCAGGTCCGGCCGGGCGTTGCGTAGCGCGTCGTTCAGCCGGGACAGTTCCGCCGCGAGGCCCATGTCCTGCATGGCCGCCGCCATCAGGTCCGCCATCTCCTGCCGCTGCTCCGGGCTCAGCGACTGCAGCATGCGCTGCGCCGCCGCTGCCCGGCGTGCCAGCGCGTCGGTGAGCTCCTCCAGCGACTGCGGGTTTTCCGGGAAGAAATGCCCGTGTTCGGCCATGAACCGTTCGAACTGGTCGGTGGTGTCCTGCCCGCGAGCGTCGGCCTCGAGCATCGCGTTGAGGTCGGCGAGCATGTCCTTCAGCTCGGCCATGTCTTCCGGCGTGGCGTTCTCCATCGCCTGCTTCATGCCGCGGAACTGGCTATCGAGCACCTCGCGGCGGAGCAGGTCCCGGATCTGCTCGTACGTCGCGCGCGCCTCGTCGCTACGCCAGGAGTAGTCCGCCAGCTGCCGGACGGCGCGGGCCGGGTCGTCCGGCAAGCCGTCGAGCTCGGCTTCCGCGAGCCTGGCCGCGTCCGACGGATCCGGGAACAGCGCGGAGCGCTCCTGCCCGACGGCGGTGTCCAGGAGCCGTCGCACCTCTTGCAGGGTGCCGTCGAGTTGACCCTGCTCGCGCAGCGCACGCTGCTGTGCCCGGATCCGGCGGAGCAACTCGTCGAGGCCCCGGCGATCCTGCAAGCCCCGGCGCAGCAGCGACCGCAGTGCCTGCTCCGGGGTGGCCCCGGCCATCACCTGGTCGCCGAGCTCGTCGATGGCGCCGGCGAGATCGAAGGGCTCGGCCAGCGGGTCCGGGCCGCCGTCCCACGGCCCGTACCGGTAGCTACCGGCCCACGGATCGGGACGCGTCGCCACCGTCAGCCCCCGTAGACGGTGCGGCCCGGGAGTTCCTCTTTGGCCAGCCGGCGATTGAGGTGCAGTCCTTCGAGTGCGAACTCGAGCGTGGCGGCGGCCAGGCCCGGCGATTCCCGCTCGATGCCCAAGGCGGTCAACAGCTGCGCGAGCCCAGGCACCGGACCCAGCTCCCGTAGCAGTTCGGCGGCGGGCACCAGGTCGCCGGTTTCCACTGTCGCCCCCTCGGCGAAACGGTTCTGCAGTCCGCTGAGGTCCACACCGGCCAGCCGGGCGCGGAAGGTGTCGGCAACGGACTTGCGGAGCAGGTGCGCCAGCAATTCCGCCTCGCGGCCCTCCTCGAGCTGGTCGAACTCGACCTTGCCGCGTACCGATGGCACCACCGCTGCGAGGTCGCTGACCCGAGCCACCGCCTCCGTCTCGCCGCGCACGGCGGCCCGGCGCACTGCACTGGCCGATACCGTTTCCGCGGCCGCGACGGCGAAGCGCGCGCTGACCCCGCTGCGGGCGTCGACGCTGGGGGAGGCGCGTACCGCTCGAGCGAACCGGGCCACCACTTCCAGCAGGTGGTCGGGTAGTACCGGGAACCCGAATTCGCCGGGCCAGTCCAGCAGTGCTTCCTGCCGGATCAGCGCGATCTCGTCCTCCAGCCGCAGCGGATAGTGGGTGCGCACCTCGGCGCCGAAGCGGTCCTTGAGCGGCGTGATGATCCGACCGCGGTTGGTGTAGTCCTCCGGGTTGGCGCTGGCCAGCACGAACAGGTCCAGCGGCAGCCGCAGGTTGTAACCGCGTACCTGGATGTCGCGCTCCTCCAGGACGTTGAGCAGCGCCACCTGGATGCGTTCGGCCAGGTCGGGGAGTTCGTTGATGGCGAAGACGCCGCGGTTCGTGCGCGGGACCAGCCCGTAGTGCACGGTCTCCGGGTCCCCCAGGGTGCGCCCTTCGGCGACCTTGATCGGGTCGACGTCGCCGATCAGGTCGCCGACACTGGTGTCCGGCGTCGCGAGCTTCTCCCCGTATCGGTCGTCCCGGTGCAGCCAGGAGATCGGCGTCTGCTCGCCGTGCAGCGCGAGCATGTTCTGGCCCCATCGAGAGATCGGGGCGTAGGGATGCTCGTTCAGCTCGGAGCCGGTGATCACCGGTGTCCACTCGTCGAGCAGGCCGGTGATGGTCCGGATCAGCCGGGTCTTGCCCTGGCCGCGCTCGCCGAGCAGCACGATGTCGTGTCCGGCGAGGATGGCGCGCTCGACCTGGGGCAGCACGGTGTGCTCGAAACCGATGATGCCGGGAAAGGCATTCGCACCGGCGGCGAGGCGGGCGAGCAGGTTGTCGCGCAGTTCCGCCTTGACGCCGCGCAGCGTGTGCCCGCTTGCGCGAAGCTCGGCAAGGGTCTGGGGGGTGGGTGGCTGGCTCACTCCGAGAGCCTACGTCCGGCCCCGAGCCTCTGCGAGGATGACGGCGGAGGTGGTGCCGGTGACCGGACCCGTGTTGGCGCTGGACATCGGGGGAACCAAGCTGGCGGCCGGCATCATCGACACGGGCGGACGCGTGGTGGCGAGCGCTCGGATCGCGACTCCGGAAGGGCTCGACGGCGAGGGCCTGTGGTCGACGGTGGCGTCGCTGTCGCGCCAGCTGGTGCAGGGTCCCGGGAACGGCGCGATCAGCGGGGTCGGCATCGGCTGCGGCGGCCCGATGCAGTGGCCCGACGGGCGGGTATCGCCGCTGAACATCCCGAGTTGGACCGAGTTCCCGTTGCGGGACCGGGTCCGTGAGCTGTTCCCGGACGTCCCGGTGCGGCTGCACAACGACGCGGTCGCGTTCGTGGCGGGGGAGCACTGGCGGGGTGCAGGCAGGGGCCGCGATCACGTGCTCGGCATGGTGGTGTCCACCGGGGTCGGCGGCGGGCTGGTGCTCGGCGGGCGGCTGGTCGACGGAGCCAGCGGCAACGCCGGCCACATCGGGCACGTCGTCGTCGACGCTGACGGCCCGGACTGCATCTGCGGCGGTCGGGGCTGCCTGGAAGCCATCGCCCGCGGACCGGCGGTCGCGAGCTGGGCGGTCAGCCAGGGCTGGCGCCCCGGGAGCGCGACGACGGCGACCGCCCGGGATCTGACCGACGACGCGGCCCGCGGGCATCCGGTCGCGCAGGCCGCCCTCGCGCGCGCCGGTCATGCGCTCGGGGTCGCGATCGCCGGCGCGACGCACCTGCTCGACCTGGAGGTGGTCACCGTCGGTGGCGGGCTGTCGCAGGCCGGGCCGCTGCTGTTCGATCCGCTGGAGGAGGCCTTCCGCCGGCATGCCCGGATGCAGTTCGCGCGGGATGTACGAGTGGTGCCGGCGGCGCTCGGACAGGAGGCCGGGCTGGTGGGTGCCGCCGCACTGGTGCTCGCCGGGGACGACCGCTACTGGTCGGCCGACTGACCGACGGCGGTCAGGAGCCGAGGCCGCGGCCGATGATCTCCTTCATCACCTCGGTGGTGCCGCCGTAGATCGTCTGCACCCGCGCATCCATCCAGGCTCGCGCCACGTCGTACTCGCGCATGTACCCGTAGCCGCCGTGGAGTTGGACGCAGCGGTCGATGACCTTGTTCTGCAGCTCGGTGCTCCACCACTTGGCCATCGCGGCGTCCTGGCTGGTGAGCTTCCCGGCGTTGTGCAAGGTGATGCAGTGGTCGACGAAGACGCGCGCTGTGGTGACGTACGTGTGCAGTTCCGCGAGCAGGAACCGGGTGTTCTGGAACGAGCCGATGGGCTGCCCGAAGGCGGTCCGCTCCTGCGTGTAGGCGACGGTGCGGGCGAGCGCGGCGTCCATCGACGCGACCGCACCGACCGCGATGGACAGCCGCTCCTGGGGCAGGTTCTGCATCAGGTGGATGAAGCCCTGGCCCTCGGTGCCGATCACGTTCGACGCCGGGACCCGGACGTCGTCGAAGCTGAGCTCGGCGGTGTCCTGCGCCTTCATCCCGACCTTGTCCAGGTTGCGGCCGCGCTCGAAGCCCTTCATGCCTCGCTCGATGCCCAGCAGGGTGAAGCCTTTCGCGCCGGCGCCCGGATCGGTGCGCACCACGGTGACGACGAGATCGGCGTTGATCCCGTTGGTGATGAAGGTCTTCGCGCCGTTGACGATCCAGTCACTGCCGTCCCGTCGGGCATGGGTACGGATGCCCTGCAGGTCGCTGCCGGTACCGGGTTCGGTCATCGCGATCGCGGTGATGCACTCTCCTGCGCAGAATCCCGGCAGCCACCGCTGCTTCTGCTCGTCGGTGCATAGCCGGGACAGGTACGGCGCGACCACGTCGTTCTGCAGGGTGAAGCCGGGCCCGCTGGCGACGGCGGCGGCGAGCTCCTCACCGACGATCGCGTTGTAGCGGAAGTCGGCGCTCC
>DASZVT010000129.1:0-8603 GCA_035546915.1 Mycobacteriales bacterium
GGCAGCGGCCACGCGCTCGTCGTCCGTCGCCGGTGAGCTGCTGGCGGCGGCGACGAAGCACCGAGACGAGGTGGGCAACTTGCTCGCCCGAGCGCGTGCCCGAGCTGCTGCCAGCGCGGAACTCACGATGCTGGCCGAGCAGGATGAGGAACTCGCCCGGATCGCCGCGGAAGTCGCGGCGGCGCGCCGGGCCGCGCCGGTCCTGCCACATCTCGCCGCGGCCGCCGACGGCGCGGTGCACGTCGACCGCACGGCGGCGCAGGAGCAGCAAGCCCGGATCCGGCTGGCAGAGCTCGCACCGGAATTGGCCGAGGCCGAGCCGGCTGCGCTGCTCGCGGCGCACGACGCCGCCCAGCAACGCGTCGGCGGTCTGGAAGCGCTGCGGCCGCTGGCCGAGGAGATCACCCAGCTGCGACAGGCCGCCGCTGACGCCGGTTCCGCCTCCGGCACGGCGAAGGCAGCGCTCGCGGAGAACGAGGCGGCGAGGACGACGCTGCCGACACGGGTGCTGGACGCACGGGCCGTAGTGGACACTGCGCGGACCGCAGCCGCGCAGGTGGAGGGCATGCAGCTGCGTGCGCAGAGCCTGACCCGGGCGCTCGCGACCGCCGGCACCCGGGACGAGCTCGACGCCACCCGGGCAACGCTGCACGAGCAGGTCGTCGCCGCGCGCGAGCATGCACAGGAGGCACGGCAGCTGTATCAGGATCTGCAACAACGGCAGCTCGACGGAGCAGCGGCCCGGTTGGCGTCGCTACTTGCCCCGGGCGAGCCGTGCCCGGTGTGCGGTGGAGTCGAGCATCCGGTTCCGGCTGAGCCCTTGGTCGACGCCGTCAGCACCGAGCAGGTCGAGCGCGCCGAGACCGCGTACCAGGCCGCGGGTGCCGCGCTGCAGGAACTGGAACGGCAATTGAGCGCGGCCGACGCGCGCCGGATCGAGCAGGCGGGCCAGCTCACTGACTTCGGCGGCGCCGAGGTTGCGACCACGGTGCTGCGCGAGCAGCTGACCGAAGCGAAAAGTGCTGCACTGCAAGCAATCGAGCGCGCGGACGGGCTCCAGATGGCCGAGGACGCGCTAGCCGAGTTGGAACGTGAACGGGGCGAGCTGGATACGAGGCGAGCTCGGCTGGAGGCGGAACTCACCAGCCTGACCGACCGCACCGCCGAGACATCCGCTGCCGTCGCACGTGCCGAAGCCCGGTTGGCAAAGCACCTGGACGGCGCGGCGGACCTGGACGCCGCCATCATGGCGGCACAGCAGCGAGCTCAAGCGATCGCCGATGCTCGTGGCGCCGCGCGTGCGGCCATCGAGGCCGTCGACACCCGGGTCAGGCTTGACCAGGACGCTCACGCGGCCGCGACGGCGGCCGGCTTCCTCGGTGTCGCTCAGGTGCAGGCCGCAGTCCGGGACCCGTCCTGGATCGAGCAGCAGGAGGCTGCCCGGCGGGCGCACGACGCGGCCGTCACAGCAGCGCGTACCCGGCTGATCGACAGCGGCGAGGATCCACTGGACGCAACGGCCCTCGCCGACGCGGTGGCTGCCGCAACCGGCGCCGTGGAGGAATCGGCTCGCGCACACCGAGCTGCCGTCGCAGCCCAGGGCGCCCGCGCCCAGCAGGCCGGCGACCTGCAGCGGCTCGTCCCGCGGTACTGCGCGGCATGGACGAGGCTGCAGCCGCAGCGCCAGGCGTGCGAGCAGCTGAAGGCGCTCGCCGACCTCACCGCCGGGGACGGAGCGAACCACCGCAGGATGGCGCTGTCGTCGTACGTGCTGGCGGCCCGGCTGGAGCAGGTCGCGGCCGCCGCCAGTGTCCGGCTGCTGCGGATGACGGATGGTCGGTACGCACTGCTGCACAGCGATGACGCGGTGGGTGCGCAGCGCCGCCGGGGCCTCGCGCTACGGGTGTCGGATTCCTGGACCGGGCAGGACCGGGACACCGCGAGCCTGTCCGGTGGCGAGACGTTCCTGGCCAGCCTGGCCCTGGCGCTCGGGCTCGCGGACGTCGTCACCGCCGAGGCGGGCGGCGCACGGATCGAGACGCTGTTCGTGGACGAGGGCTTCGGCACCCTCGACGAGGACACCCTGGACGAGGTGCTGGGGGTGCTCGACGGGCTACGCGAAGGTGGCCGGATGGTCGGCGTGGTCAGTCACGTCGCCGAGCTGCGCCAGCGCGTCCCGACCCGCATCGAGGTCCGCAAGACCCGCAGCGGCAGCACAATCCACCAGCCACAGCCCGCGACGGTGTAGCCGGCGCCTAGCCGAGCGCGCAACCCAGGCTGTTCGGACTGGCATCTTGATCCACCGCTTGCACCGCACGTAACCTGATGACAGTCGGCTGTCACGTCCAACCGTGGACGCACGTACCGGCAGATGGAGGCTCCGCACCGATGTCACCCACGATGGCGCTCGAAGACGTCCGCACCTACGGCTACGGCCCGGGCGGCGGATTGCCACTGTTCGTCGAACCGGAGCGGCCGGGCTCCTGGGAAAGCATCGACCAGGTGGTGTCCTGGTTCAGCGCGCACCGGCCGGAGCTCGACCGCCTCGCCACCGACGTCGGTGCCGTCGTACTCCGGGGCTTCCCGATCCACGACACCGCTGACTTCAACGCGCTGGTGGACGGCTACCCGGCCCCGACCTTCGGTTACTCCGGCGGCGCGACACCGCGGGTCGCGATCGCAGGCCGCGCCTACGAGGCCACCCGGTCGCCGGCCGGCATGCAGCTCAAGCTGCACCAGGAGATGGCCTACCTGCCGAACTACCCGGCACGGCTGGCGTTCTTCTGCAAGACGCCACCGGCCACCGGCGGCGAGACGATCATCGGTGACATGCGCCGGGTGGACGCGGCGATCCGGCCCGAGTTCCGGGCCCGGGTGAAGGAGCACGGCGTGTTCTACGGCCGCAACTTCCGCGATCCGGACTGGAGCTGCGGCGACGAGACCCTCGACTCCTTCCACGTACCGTGGACGCTGGCATTCGCCACCACCGACAGGCACAAAGCGGAGGCTGACTGCGACGCGATGGGCCTGGCCTGGGAGTGGGTAGACGGGAGCCTGTCCACCTCGTACCGATCCCGCGGCTTCGTCGACCACCCGGACACCGGTCAGGAGATCTGGTTCAACCAGATCGCAACCCAGTCATCGACGGTGAAGAACCTGGGCAGCGAGAAGGTGCTGCACTACCCGGAGTACTACGGCGACCGACCCCGCCCCTGGGACACCCGCTACGGCGACGGCACCCCGATCGATCCCGACGACGTCGACTCGCTCTACACGCTGCTCGACGACGCCATCGTCGCGTTCCCCTGGCAGCACGGCGACGTGATGTTCGTGGACAACTACAACACCGCGCACGGCCGCAACCCCTACACCGGCACCCGCGACGTACAGGTCGCGCTCCTGGGAGGAGAGGTCTCGTGACCACCCAACTGTCGGTGCTGGAACAAGCCGGGGCGGAGGTCGTCGCGACACCGGTCTCCGATGCGGAGATGGCAGTACGCCGCGACTTGGCCGCCTGCTACCGGTTGATCGCGCTGCACGGCTGGGACGACCTGGTGGCCAACCACCTCACTGCCCGAGTGCCCGGAGAGCCGGACGCGTTCCTGATCAACCCGTTCGGAATGCTGTTCGAGGAGGTCACCGCGTCCAGTCTGGTGAAGATAGATCTGGACGGCGAGATCCTCAGTCCCACCCCGTTCGGCATCAACAAGACCGGATTCGTGATCCACAGCGCAGTGCACGAGGCTCGCCCCGATGCCGCGTGCGTGATGCACCTGCATTCGCGGGACGGCGTGGCGGTGTCGATGACCGAAGGCGGCCTGCTGCCGCTGAACCAGACCGCGATGACCATCGTGGAGGACATCGCATTCCACGAATACGAAGGCGTCGCACTCGACCTCGCCGAACGTGCCCGACTAGCCGCCGATCTGGGTGCGAAGAACCTGATGCTGCTCCGCAACCACGGCATCCTCACCGTCGGCACCAGCGTCGCCGAGGCGTTCGTCCGGACGTACTTCCTGGAATGGGCCTGCAACGTCCAGGTGCGCGCGATGGCGACCGGTCAGCCGCTGCATCACGCAGATCCAACGGTGGTGCGATCCGTCGCCGATGGTTACCAGCCCGACGTGTCGGCGGCCTTCTCCGAGACCCTCGTGTGGCCAGCGATGCTGCGCAAGGTCGAGCGCGAAGCGCCGGACTACAAGCTCTGACCGCCCGTCGCGTCGGGCTGCTGCGCCCAGCGACCGCCGTCAGCCCCCATACTGGCGGCATCGCTTCGGCAACCGTCCCCTATCGCGAGGAGCAGCCGTGACGACAGGGCCCGACCAACCGCAGCCGCCGGGCGGCTCGGAGACGTACCCGCCGCCGCCCGGATACCCGCCCCCGCTGCAGACCGGCTACGACCTGCCGCCAGCCCCGCCGGTCGCGCCCGGACATCTGCCGGCCGAGTGGCGACCGCAGAACCTGGCCGGTCCTTGGCGCCGGTTCGGCGCATTCTGGCTCAACATCGTGCTGGTGATCGTGACCCTGGTGATCGGCTGGATCGTGTGGTCCTTGGTGGTGTGGAAGGAGGGACGCACACCCGCGTTTCAGGTCCTGCACATGCGGTCGATCCACAGCGAGACCGGCCAACCGATCAACTGGGCGCACTCGGCGATCCGGAATTTCCTGACCTACGGCCTGCTCTTCGGCCTGTTCGCCGGGATCCCGCGGCTGGTCGGGTCCTTCTGGGTCTTCGGAGAGAAGCGCCAGGCGCTGTGGGACATGATGAACAAGACCTACGTGGTGCACGAGCCGTAGACCCGGGCCAGGCTTGCGGCGGCCGGTCAGGAATCCCGTCGTTGCAGTAGGTACGCACCCGCAATCAGCGGCACCACGAACCAGATGCAGTAGACGCCGAACCCCAGCCACGGCCCTAGATGGTTGCCGCTCTGGTGCACGTACGTGATCTGCTGGCCGGCGTTGCTGGTGAAGTAGCGGATGATCGCGTCGCCCCAACTCCCGGGGAAGGCGTTGACCACGAGGGGCAGCACGAACATGAACGCCACCACCGTGGTGATCGCCCCCGCCGTGTGTCGCAGCAACGTGCCGATCGCGAACCCGAACAGACCGCTGGCCACGATGTAGAGCGCCGCGCCGATGACCGCACGCAGCACGTCCGGATCGCCCAGGCCGACGCCGAGCCCGCGCTTGGCGAAGAACGGCTGGCTGGCGAAGAACGCCACGAAGGCGACGATCAAGCCGACGACCGCGGATACCGCGGTGAATGCGATCAACTTGCCGGCCAGGAATCGCATCCGGTTCGGCACCGCGGTGAGCGAGGTACGGATGCCGCCGGTGGAGTACTCGCTGCTGACGGCCATGACGCCGAGTACGGCGATCGCGAGTTGACCGAACATCAGCCCGCCGAAACTCGTCGACGTCGGGTCGAACGTCGCCTTGTCGTGCGCCGAGGCCTTCGGCCAGTAGTGGTTGGTCAGGAAGCAGAACAGAATGCCGAACCCGATCGTGGCGGCGGCCAGCACCAACAGTGTCCACCGAGTGGAACGCACCGAGACGAGCTTGGTCCACTCCGAGCGGGTCACATTCGGCAGCGTGCTGCCCCCGGAGGTGACCACCGGCCGACGGTCGACCGCGACCGCGCTCATGACGCGACCTCGGCGGTCGGTACCGGCTGGCCCGGGCTGCCAGCGTGATAGTCGACGCTGTCACGGGTCAGTTCCATGAATGCTTCCTCCAGCGACGCCTTCTCCAAGTACAGCTCGTGCACCGTCAACCGCTTGCTCGCGGCGAGGTCGCCCACCTCCGCGCAGGTAGCGCCGGTCACTTCCAGGTAACCGTCGACCTCCTGCGACGACCAGCCCTGCTCGGCGACCGCGGCGGTCAGGTCCGCCTGCTGCGGTGACCGGACCCGCACCACGTTGCCGGAGCTGCGTGCGATGAACTCGGCGGTGCTCATGTCGGCGATGAGCCGGCCACGCCCGATCACGACCAGGTGGGTGGCAGTCAGCGCCATCTCGCTCATCAGGTGGCTGGAGACCAACACGGTGCGGCCCTCCCCGGCGAGGGCCTTCATGAAGTTGCGGATCCACTGGATGCCCTCGGGGTCGAGCCCGTTGACCGGCTCGTCGAACAGCAAAACCTGCGGATCACCCAGCATCGACGCCGCGATTCCCAGGCGCTGCGACATCCCGAGCGAGAAGCCCTTGATCCGGCGCTTGGCAACGGCAGTGAGGCCCACCATCTCGAGGACTTCCTCGACCCTTCGAGCGGGCAAGCCGTTGCTCTGCGCGAGCGCCCGCAGGTGGCTGCGCGCGCTGCGACCACCGTGCACATCCTTGGCATCGATGAGCGCGCCCACCTCGCGCATCGGTGCGCCGCAGCGGGCATACGGCCGGCCGTTGACCAGTGCATGCCCGCCTGTCGGGCGGTCCAGTCCGAGGATCATCCGCATCGTCGTCGACTTGCCGGCCCCGTTCGGGCCGAGGAAGCCGGTGACGACGCCCGCCGGTACGTCGAATGACAGGTCGTCGACGGCGAGCGTGCTGCCGTAGCGCTTGGTGAGGTTACGCACCTCGATCATTAAGTCTCCTCGCTGCTCATCAGAGGCTTTTCGAAAACCAGCCTGTCAGACACCCGGCCGGATCGCGAACGGAATGCGGGTGGATCCCGGGTGGAGGTTCGCGCGGAACCGGGCATGCCATCGCTGCTTCACTCACGGTCCCACGCTGCCGAAGAGGACTCATGCCCATGCGCCGGGCGACGGGTGACCGTCGCAAACATGGACTGCTCGGAGCCGCGGGTATCGCGTTCATCGGCGCGATCCTCATCGCGACGTCGTGGCTCCTCGACGTGGGCACGCATGACCGGAATGTCCGTATCGTCATCGGTGTCGCGTTGCTGCTGGTCGCCGAACCACTCGCGATCGTCCCGTGGGACCGGCTGTCCCGGCGCGCCCTGGTGGCAACTCCGGTGCTGGTACTCACTGCGTTGGGCGTGCTCGGCGCGGTGACCGCGGATGCGTCCCAGACCTTCCCCGCGCTCGCCGTGTTGACCGTCGTCTACCTCGGGCTGACCCAGCCACCGGGCGCCACCGCCGCCGCTGTACCGGCGCTGATCGCGGATTGGTGGCTGGCGAACCCCGTCCACTCGGCGCTGGTCCTGGCCCGACTACCAGTGATGATCGCCGTCATGCTCCTGATCGGCGAGGGGATCGCCCGAGCGCAGCGCCTGTCGCGGCGGGAGACAAGAGCGCTACGCGCGTTCGCGATGACCGACCCGCTGACAGACCTCGGCAACCGCAGGACGCTCGCGATCGAGCTGGCCCAGTTGCCGGTCGGTGGACTCGTCCTGTTCCTCGACCTCGACAACTTCAAGGACTTCAACGACCGTTACGGCCACAGTGCCGGCGATCTCGTCCTTACTCAGTTCGCCCTGGTCGCGCGGCACGAGGTGCGCGAGGACGACCTGGTCGCACGATTCGGCGGCGAGGAGTTCGTGATCCTGGTGCACGGCGGGGCGAGTGGGCACGACGTCTTCGAGCGGATCCGGTCGGCGTGGGCCGTCACCGGCGGTCCGGTGACCTTCTCCGGCGGCATGGCCCTGCGGCTGCGCGGGGAGCGTCCCGAGACGACGCTGGACCGGGCGGACCGGGCGCTCTACCGGGCGAAGCTGGCCGGGCGCGATCGTCTCGAGGTGGACGTTGCCAGCGCCGAACTCGACCTGGAACGCCGCGCTCGCCAGGCCCGGATCCTCGACGAGGAAGCAGCGCGGGTGCAGCACGCCCTCAACCAGCTCCGGGTCGTCCGGCAGCGCCAGCCAGCCGAGGCAGCCGCGCCGAGTGCCCGCAGTAACACAAGTGCCCGGAGCCGCCTCGGGGAATCGAACCCCGGACAACCTCATTACGAGTGAGGTGCTCTGCCGACTGAGCTAAGGCGGCGCGCCGGGCGGATGAGCCTGGCGTGCATGCGGTCCGCCACGATACCGGACCACCGCAGCGCACTTCACGCGGTCAGCCGGCAAGGCCGCGACGGGCGCTCAGAACGAGAACGTGAGGACGATCGCAACCGCAAGCAGGTTGAAGAAGAAGTGCGCCCACATGCCTGGCCCCAACCGCCGATAGTGGTCCGCGAGCCAGCCGAGCCCGAAGCCGCCTACGGCGATCGCCACGAAGGTAAGGATGTTGGCCCGACCGGCCGTCGGTTGCAGGTGCACCGCTCCGAACACCAGCCCCTGCAGCACGATCGCGCGCCACCGGCCGAACCGCCGCAATGCGCCCATCACCACGCCGCGGAAGAGGATCTCCTCGATGAACGGGGCACCGATGGCGGCGATCACCGCGACGGTGATCACGGCCCCGGTGTCACCGTCACTTCCGTCGAACGGGCCACCGGAGCGCGGCGCGTGGTCGAAGTAGTGGGAGAAGACCAGCACCAACGGCAGCAACGCCAGCATGCCGGCCAGCCGCATCAGCACCGACGCGCCGAGACCGACCCACTGGTCGCCCGGCCGCATCCGTACACCGAAGTCCGGTAACAGGCGGCCGGTTCCGTACCGCCGGGACACCCCGGTGATCGCTCCCGCAAAGCCAGCCCACAAGCCCAGCT
>DASZVT010000130.1:0-4918 GCA_035546915.1 Mycobacteriales bacterium
CCAACAAACCGGAGGCGTCACGGCTCAGCCGGTCGATGCCGGTGCCGAACCGTACGTCGAGCCCTTCGGCGAGCGCGCTGACCACGGACGCCAACCCGCGCGGTGCCGCGTAGCGCACCGGCCCCGAGGAGGTCCCGCGCACCCCGGTCCGGGCCTGCACGGTGGCGAAGGTGTCGGTCCACGGGCGCAGGATCCCGTCCGTGCACAGCGGGGCGAGCGCGTCCCGGAACCGTTTGTCGTCGACGGTGAGGTACGACGCCCCGAGATCGGTGATGCGGCCGTCGACGTGCGCGGAGGCCATCCGTCCGCCGGGGGAGTCGGAGCGCTCGAGGACGGTCACCGGTACGCCCGCGGAGCGCAGCCGCTGCGCGCAGGCCACCCCGCTGATCCCTGCCCCGACGACGAGAACGGTCACCGCCCTATCCTTCGCTGGTGAGTTCTACCGCGCCCGTCGAGGTTCCCGCCGTCGCACCCCGCGCGCCCTGCCCGTGCGGATCCGGCCGCCGGTACAAGGCATGTCACGGCAAGCGACGCCACGGCGCTGCGGTCGGGGTGGCGGTCAATCCGCGGCCGTTCGCCGGCCGGGTCGACGAACCGGATCTCGTCGCGCTCCGCGAGATCGTGCCCAGCGCGACCGCCCCGCTGGTCCTCGCGGACGGCAGTGGCCGGGAGGTACTGCTCGGCACCGTGCTCCCGGTCCGGTGGCCGGCGATGGTCCGATCGGACGGCCGGATGCTGATCGGGTTGCAGACCGAACCGCGCAGCGACGACGCCGGACGTGACCTCGGCCAGGCATTGCAGGCCGTGCTGGCAGCCGAGCCTGGACAGGGGTTGGACCAACTACCCGCGCCGGATCCCGGCCCGCGGCTGGCAGACCTGCTCGACCCGGCTCCGATCCAGATCACGGTGCATCCCGGTTTCGACTGGTGGCTGGAGGGAGTCGAGGAACCCGGCGAGGACGCGGTCGCGGCGCTCGCGGACGCGAACGCGACGGTGGTGCCGACCGCGCGGTTGCAGTCTGTCGAGGCGGCGTACTGGTGCCGGATCGGGGATCGTGCGCACCTGCGCTGGGCACTGCCGTACGACGAGGAGCCGCTGCTGGACGCCCTCGCCCGGCTACATGCGGCGAAGTCACTGACGGTAGGGCCGCAGACCCGGTTCATCGGAGCATTCCGCACCTGCGGCCTGCTCATCCCGGTGTGGGACCTGCCGATGGACCGAGAAGCGGACGCGACGGAGGGGCCGGCGGCTGAGCTCGCGGAACGGCTGGCAGAGGCGTACGCCGACGGCACCCCGCTCACCGCCGACCAGCGGGCGGCCCGTGCCGGCCTGGTGTCCCGGCAGCTCACGTTGCGCTGAGGTAGCGGGCGGCGGATCGCGCGGGGAGCGAGCCAGGATGGCACCGGTCTGGGACGTGGTGGTGGTGGGCGCCGGCCCGGCCGGTGCCGCGGCTGCTCGTGCCGCCGCGCAGCGTGGGGCACGGACGCTGCTAGTCGAGCGGGCGGACTTGCCCCGCTACAAGCGGTGTGGCGGCGGCCTGCTTGGCATCTCCACCGGCCTCGCCGGCATCGATCTCGCGCCGCTGGTTCGCGCGGAGGCCGAGGCGATCCGGGTGACCTATCGGTTCGGCGCGAGTTGGACCCGGCAGGCGCGCCAGCCGCTGCTGCGGCTGGTGATGCGGGACGCGTTCGACCGGGCACTGGTGGACGCCGCACAGCGTGCCGGCGCACACCTGCGCACCGGTGCGGCCGTAACCGGGGTGGAGGAACGGCCGACCGACGTCGTGGTGCGGCTGCGCGCAGGTGCTTCGTTGCGTGCCCGGCATCTGGTCGCGGCGGACGGGGCCTCGTCCCGGATCGCCGCCGCCGTGGGGGTGCGTACCGCTCAGGTCGACCTGGGGTTGGAGGGCGAGTTCGCCACGCCGCCGGGCTGGCAGCGCCGGGTCTGGCTCGACTGGGGTCCGGTGCCCGGTTCGTACGGCTGGCTGTTCCCGAAGGGGGAGACGGTCACCGTCGGGGTCATCGGCGACCGGGCACAGGCCGCGGCGCTGCGCGACTACTACCGCCGCGCGGTGCGTTATCTCGGCCTCGGGACGCCGCTGATCGAGGGCGGGCACCATACGCGGGTGCGGGCGCCGGACTCGCCGCTGAGCACGCCCGGGGGCCGGATCCTGCTCGCCGGTGACGCGGCCGGGTGGCTGGAACCGTGGACGCGCGAGGGCATTTCGTTCGCGCTCCGCTCCGGCAGGCTCGCCGGGGAAGCGGTCGCGGCGGCAGACGGCCCGGGATACGCCGCTCGTGCGCGCGCCGTCCTCGAACCGGAGGTAGACGCGGGGCGGACGGTGCTGGCCGCGTTCGGCCGCAGTCCGCGGACCTTCCACGCCGCGCTGCGTACGCCGCTGGGTTGGCGCGAGTTCCAGGCACTGCTGTGCGGTCGTACCAGCCTGGCCGGCTTGCAGTCGCGGTTACCGGTGCGCTGCGCGCTCGCCGTCTTGGGCACCGGGCGGAAGGCGGACCCCGCGAGGTAGTGACTGCCTCGGGCCGGCCGTCAGGTCAGTGGTGATCGGGCGATCGGACAGGACAGGCAGCGCGGCCCGCCGCGCCCGGAGCCGAGCTCGCTGCCGGCGATCGGCAGTACCTCGACGCCGGCGTCGATGAGCCGTGCATTGGTCCGCACGTTTCGCTCGTACGCGACCACCACGCCCGGTGCCACCGCGAGGGTGTTGTTGCCGTCGTCCCACTGTTCGCGTTCGGCGGCGACCGGATCCGGACCGGTGTCGACCACCCGCAGTACGTCGAGATCGAGCGCTCGGGCGGCGGCACGCAGGAACGGCTCGGGGCCGGTGATCCCGTACGGGGTCAGCGTCCAGGCCTCGGCGGTGGCGACCGCCGGCTGGTACATCACCACGGCGTCGGTGTCGACCATGGTGCAGACCGTGTCCAGATGCATGGTTGCGCGCTCCTGGGCGATCGGCACCGCGAGTACCACCCGGGCCGTTGCGGCCGCGAACGCACGCTGTGCCAGTAGCTCCGCACCCGCGGGAGTGGTGCGTTGGCCGACCCCGATGGCGAGCACCCCGTCTCCGAGCACCAGTACGTCGCCCCCTTCCAGGCCGGTGGCGGCAGTGGTGTCCAGGTGCGGGGTGCTGCCGAGCCGGGGGTGATGCGCCCAGATCGCCCCGGTCAGCACGACCTCACGCCTGCGCGCCGGCATCGACGGCCGGGTCACCGCCACGTGACTGCCGGTCACCACCGCCGAGTCGCGGGTGAAAAGCAGGTTGGGCAGCGGCGGGATGACGAAGTCGCCGGGCGCCGACACCGCCGGTAGCAGCGCACTCGGCGCCAGCCCGGCCGCGAGTTCGGAGGCGCGCAGCCCGCAGATCAGCACCTCCAGCAGAGTGTCCACGTCCAGCCGCTGCAAGTCGGCGCGCAGGCCGGGTGCGAGTCGCGGGCCGACCTGCGCCGGCGACACCGCCGCGTCGACGCACGCGCCGCGTGCGGCGGGGCTGGCCGCCAGCGTTTCCCGCAGCAGGTCTCGCAGCAGCAGTACCTCGATGCCGCGCGCGCGCAGGGTCGCGGCGAAGGCGTCGTGTTCCGCCTGGGCTCGCTCCACCCACGGGATGCCGTCGAACAGCAGGTCCGCGGAGTTCCTGGGAGTGAGCCGGCGCAGTTCGTCACCCGGCCGGTGCAGCACGACGCTGCGCAGCGGCCCGACTTCACTGTCCACCTCGACGGGCACCCGCTCGGCCAGTTCAGATCCACCCGGCCCGTGTTCGACGGGCGCCACATCCATGCCCACACTGTGCCCCGTCGCGGCCGTCTGTGTGCGGTCTGTCACGTTGCGCCTGCGGCAGTCCGGGGCCCTGCATCCGAGCGAACACACCTAGGATCGAGGCGTGACGTCGGCGCCCCCGCCGGTGGTGACCCCACCTGCACGCACCTCGGTGATACCGGCGTCACGTACCGCCTCCGTACGGGTCCGGGCAGCCGCGCTGGTCCGCAACCCGGTGTTCTGGGTGTGGGTGGCCGCGATCATCGCGATCGTGCCGCAGCCGTGGCACCAGCTGCGGATGCAGGTCGACCCGATCATCGACCTGCACGTCTACCGTGACGCGGGCGTTTCGCTGCTGCACCACGAACCGGTGTATTCGCATTACACGATCACCCGGTACAGCGTGCTGCCGTTCACCTATCCACCGCTGGCTGCGCTGCTCGCGATCCCGTTCGCCGCGATCCCGCTGCTGGTGCTCGGAGCGTTGTGGGACATCGCGGTGTACGCGGTGCTGGCGTACGTCCTGTGGGTGGTGCTGGCGCCGATCCGAGAACAGCTGCGTACCTGGATGCCAGGGCTGGTGCCTTACCTGCTGCCGGCGGCCTGGCTGGCCTCCGCCTACCTGCTGGTGATCCGGCAACAGATCCATTTCGGCCAGGTAGGGCTGTTCCTGATGGCGCTGATCGTGGTGGACCTGCTGACCCCGCTCACCGGGCGCTGGCGCGGCGTGCTGGTGGGCTTCGCCGCCGCGATCAAGCTCACCCCCGGGATCTTCATCGTCGGGCTGTTCGTCGCCGGCCGCCGCGACACCCGGCGGGCGTCGTGGGTGGCCGCCGCGACGTTCGTGCTGCTCAGCGGGCTCTCCGCCGTGGTCGCACCGGGCGGATCACGGGCGTACTGGGGCAGCGCGCTGTTCGACAGCAACCGGCTCGGTGACAACAGCGCACCCGCCAACCAGTCGCTGCGCGGCATGATGCTGCGCACCGCGCTCGATCCGGGGCACGCGACCATCGCGTTCGTACTGCTGGCGGTGGTCGTCGGTGCTGTCGGGCTCTGGAAGGCATCGGTCGCCTGGCGGCAGGGGGACGACCTGTTCGCGGTCAGCCTGATCGGGCTGTTGATGGCGCTGCTGTCGCCGGTGGCATGG
>DASZVT010000131.1:0-5830 GCA_035546915.1 Mycobacteriales bacterium
GGGTGGCGGGGACCCGGTAGAACACGACTGCGTCGGCAGCCTCCGCCGCGGCCGGGACCTGCTCGTCCCGGTAGTGCCGGACCTCGGTGTGGATCCCTTGCAGCGCAAGGGCTTCCGCGGGCAGCCGGGCCCGGTAGCGCAGCGGGGCGCCGTCGATCCCGGCGACGAACAGGACCCGGCGGATGCCGGCGGGGGAGGCCGGACCGGCGGGGGATGCCGGACCGGCGGTCTCGGCGAGCGTCCCCGGTTCGCCTCCGGTTTTTGTGCCCCTTGACGTTCCGTCAGGGGCACAAAAACCGGAGCTGGGGGAGGTCGGCCCAGCCGGGACACCGGCACCGGAGGCACCTACCGGGCCGGGATCCGCTGGGGGCAGGCCGTTCTCGTTCACCTCGATCAGGCCGCCGGCCAGGCCGTTGGCGCGTAGCACCCGGGCGGCCGCCTCCGACGGGGCCAGCACCAGGTCCGCCCCGGCCAGCTGTCCCGCCAGCCAGGCATTCCGCTCGGTCAGCCAGCCGTGGTCCACCTGGCACGGGCAGACCCCGCACTCCACCACCAGCGAGCACGGCCGCAGGTCCGGCGACACCAGGAACTGCCGCGCGCAGATCCACCAGAAGTCATGCATCGTGACGACCACCCGCGCCCCGGATGCCTTCGCCGCGCCCACCAGGCCCGCACCGAGCGTCTGCAGCGAGTGCAGGTGTACGACGTCGGGCCGGAACTCGGCCAGAAAACCGGCGAAATCCGCCACCACGTCCGGGTTGTCGATGTTCCGGCGGTCGGCCCAACCGGTCCACGGCGTGCTCACGATCCAGCGGACCGGCAGCCCGGTCTCGTCCGTCTCCGTCCAGGTCTCCAGCGGCGTCCGCGCCTCGTCCAGGTACCCGGCGTAGACCGCGACCTCGTGCCCGCGAGCGCGCAGTCCGCGCGCTAGCCGCTGCGGTACGAGCGTGCCGCCGGAGACGAAATTCGGCGGGAAATGCGCCGACACCTGCAGCAGCCGCATGCGCGCGAGCATAGTGACGGCCCGCTGCGCCGCCGCGGTTTCCGGCCGGCGCTCCCTATGATGACCGCCATGAGTGCGCCGACCGCTGCCGCGTCGCCGCAGGGCGATCCGGAGGCCGAGGCGCTGGCGCTGCGCGACGCCCTGGCGCACGCGCAGGAGAGCGCTCGGGCCGCGTGGGACCGGGTGGCGCGGATGGAGGTGGTCGTCCAGCAGGCGCTGGACGACGCGACCGCCGCGCACCGACGCTGCGAGATGCTCGAGCAGCGGCTGGCGGCGGTGGAAGCCGAGGCCGCCACGTACCGGGCGAGCCTGCGCCCGCAGCTGCGGGCGGTCGGGCGACTGTCGGCGCGCCGGCTGCTGCGGCGATCGGGCTGATGCGCGCCGGCGTGATCGTGCGCAGCGCCGGGGACGACGTCGACGACCTGCTGCGCACGCTCTGGACGGTCGGCAGCCAGGACACCCCCAACTGGCAGCTGCTGGTGGTCGCCCCGCAACGCGCCGCCGGCCAGATCGCCGCCCGGATCGCCGCGTACGGCTGGCCGTCGCCCTATCGCGCGCAGGTGGTGCCGGTGCCGGACGGCACGGACGAGGCGCACGCGGTGGCCGCCGGTTTCGCCGAGCTCGCCGCGCCGTGGGTGCTGGTGCTCGCCGCCGGGGACGAGCTGGTGCCGCACGCGTTACGGACGCTGCTGGACGCCACCGCCGGCGGGGGCACCGGCGGGGGCGTCGACCTGGTGTACGGCGACAGCCTCGACCCGGCGGACCTCGGCCCGTTCCGCAAGCCGGACTACTCGCCGCATTACGCGCTCGGCGCGCCGTACCTCGGCCGGCCGGTGCTGCACCGGACCGAGGCGGTCGAGGCGGTCGGCGGCTGGGACCCGGCGATGGCGAATGCGGCGGAGTGGGACCTGGCGCTGCGCGTCGCCGGCGCCGGTGGCCGGGTCGTGCACGTACCGGAGCTGCTGGTCCGGGCCGCCCCGCACACGCCGCAGCGCTGGGACGGCGCCACCCGGGACGCCGCGATCGCCGCGGTCCGCGCCCAGCTGCTACGGCAGGGCTTCGCGGCGCAGGTCCGGGCGCTGGACGAGCCGTGGCGGCTGGAGGTACGGCCGCAGCTGCGGGGTGAGCCGGCGGTGTCGCTGGTGATGCCCACCGCCGGGCAGCGCGGCGAGGTGGCCGGGCGGGACGTCGAGCTCGCGGTGCACGCGGTCAGCACGCTCGCCGAGCGCACCACGTACCCGCACTGGGATCTGGTCTGCGTGCTGGGGGACACCGAGCCGGACGGGTTGCGGGAACGGATCACCGCGGCGGCCGCGGGACATCCGGTCCGGTTCGTCACCGCCGGTGGGCCGTTCAACTTCGCGCGGTCGGTCAACGCCGGTGTGCTGGCGTCCGACGGCGAGTACGTGCTGTTGCTCAACGACGACACCGAGGTGGTTTCTGGCGACTGGCTCGCCCGGATGCTGGAGTGGGCGCAGGTGCCGGACGTCGGCGCGGTCGGCGCGAAGCTGCTGTTCGCGGACGGCCGGATCCAGCACGCGGGGGTCTACATCGGGGCGGAGGGACTGCCCAACCACATCCACATCTTCGAGCCGGCGGACGGCAACACCGGCTATTACGGCTCGCTGCAGCTGGCGATCGACCGGCTGGCGGTGACCGGGGCGTGCCTGCTCGCCCGGCGCGCCACGTACCTGGCGGTGGGCGGGTTGTGCGAGGACTACCCGCTGAACTTCAACGACGTCGACTTCTGCCTGAAGCTGCACTGCCGCGGGCTGCACTCGGTGTTGGTGCCGGACGCGAGGCTGCTGCACTTCGAGAGCAGCACCCGGACGCCGATGCTGGCCGACCGGGAGACCGCGCTGTACCGGCGGCAGTGGCAGCGGTTCGACGTCGACCCGTACGTGGTGATCGACCGGTCAGCCCCGGACTGACGGCAGCCGTGCCGGACTCATGAGATCAGAACGCACTGCAACCCAGGCAACTCGTGGAAACGCGCGGCCTTGTCGGCGGTCACGAGCGTGCGTTGCGTGGAGATCGCGGTCGCGGCGATGACCGTGTCGTGTGCACCGCGTTGCCGTCCTGCTGCCCGGGCATGGGCCAAGAGCTGCCCGTGGACCTCTGCGGTGCGCAGGTCGTACGGCTCCACGGGCAGCGACTCCAGAATGCGAGCCAGGAATGTCGTTCGACTTGCCCGGTGCGACGCATGCCCCAGCTCGATACCTGCACGTAGTTCGGCCACCGTAATCGCGGCGATGACGATGTCGTCGTCGTCGCCGAAGGTCCGCCCCAGGTTGAGACCTGCTCGTTCGGCGGTGACGAGTACGGACGTGTCCAGGATCAGTCGTCGCGCCACGCCGGCTCATCACGAGACACGGACTCCTGCGCGCGCCGGACATCGGCTGCGAACTCGTCGTCCACAGCTGCGCCGGACAGCAGATCCCGGACCTCAGCCCCGTTGCCCGCGGACGCCGGGCCGATCGTCGCGATGCGGCGTCCGCCACGGGTGACGATGACCGTGTGGCCCTGTTCCGCCTCGTCGAGTACGGCAGCAAACGCGCGGCTCGCTTCGGTGGCGGTCATGGTACGCATGATGTCAGATTATCTGATTAGGTCAGCAACTGCCAGCTAGAGCTGCAGGTGTAACCGCAGCGCGTCATCCAGCGCTGCCATGATCGATCCCGGAAGCTGGCCGAGTGGCGGACCGAGCCGGTCCACGGATACGGACCGAACCTGCTCAGCCTGGGCTTTGGAATCCACCCGAAGTCCCGCTGTCCCAGCCGGGATGAGTACCTGAAACGGAAAGATTCGGCCGGTGTTGCTGGTAACGGGAACCACGGTCGTGACTCCGCGCCGGAGGCGTGCCGCGACGGTGTTTGCCTGGTCGTTGCTCACGACGACCGCTGGCCGGCGCTTGGCAGCCTCGTTGCCGCGCGCCGGGTCGAGATCGACCAGCCGGATCTCACCGCGACGCAACGCGGAGCCCGTCGTCCGCGGCGTCTGCCCAGGCGGCTTCCTCGCCGGACGACTCCCACTCGTTCCACGCGGCGGCGTAGTCCTCTTCGAGGTCGGCGTACCGCAGCAGCCGGATGGCGTGCTGCATCGCTGCTGATCGGGACCGGAGTCCGGCTGCGTGCGCGTACTCGTCCAGTACGGCCAGGTCGTCCTCGGACAGACTCACGCTAACTTTCATACCTGGATGCTACTCCGGTAGCAACATGTCGGGCCGGCGCTGGGCCTGCTGTGCCGGGCTGTGCGACATAGCCGTCGCCCAAGCAACCCTCAAGTCGCACGACCGGGGCTACGTGAGGCTCATGTCGCACAAGCCGGTGGACACGGGGCTACGTGACGCTCAAGTCGCACACCGCGGGCTACGGCTACAGCTCCAGGCCTTCCAGGGTGGTGAAGCGGTCCAGGAACGCGGCGGTGGCCTGCCGGGTGGTGGGCGCGGTCGGATGGAATCCGCCGTCTGGGTAGCCCTCGGTGATGCCGTTGTCGGCGAGGAAGGCGATCGCCCCGCAGAACTGCTCGGTGATGTCGTTGAACGGCCTCGGGGTGGGGCAGGTCGGCTCGATGTCGCCGGTTCCGGAGTCGCCAACGACGGAGCCGGTCACTGTGCCGGTGGCGGTCCCAGTGCCGCCAGCCCCGCCACCGGTGCTCTCACCGCCGGCACCGGTACCAGCACCCGCGCCAGCCGCGTCGCCTGCCGCCAGCAACACGTCGGTGCGCTGCAGGAACGCGGCGATCGCCTGCCGGCTGATCGGGGCGCCGGGGTGGAACCCGCCGTCGTCGTAGCCCTCGATCACGCCGGAGGTGACCAGCGCGCCGATGGCCGCGCAGAACGGGCTGTCGTCCGGTACGTCCGGGAAGGTGCTCTGTCCCGGCGCGCAGCTGGTGTCCCCGGTCAGGTCGAGGATCCTGGCCAGGAACGCCGCGAACGCCTGCCGGCTGACGTCCAGACCAGGCCGGAAGGTGCCGTCCGGGTAGCCCTCGATCACGCCCGCCTGGGAGAGCCGGTCGATGGACGCGGAGAACGGGTTCGCGTTCGGCCCGGTGGCCGGCACGTCGGCGAAGCTGCGCACCAGCGACTGCAGCGTCGTCGTGTCGACGGCCCGGTCCTGGTCGACGTTGCCGGTGATCCCGGTGGTGGTGCCCTTGCTGGTGTACTGCCACAGCGTCCAGTGCTCCCAGCCGCCGAAGGCCAGCGGCTGGGTCAGCGGTGCGGCCGGGGGGGCGCTGTCGTAGTGCGCGACCCAGAGCGGGTACGAGGTGAAGCTGGTGTCGTTGTCCATGCTCTGCGCCCAGAAGCACGGCCCGGAGTAGATCATCGGGGTACGGCCGGTCTTGGTCTGCAGCTCGTCCAGGAATGCGTGCGCCCAGGCGACCAGCTCGGTGGGGGTGAGCCCGCCGGAGTTCTCCAGGTCGAGTACCGGCGGGAGCAGTGGGCCGCCGAGGCTGTTGTAGGCGTTCGCGAAGTAGTCGGCCTGCGCCTGCGGCGTCAGCACCCCGGGGTTCACGAAGGCGTACGCCCCGGCGTACATCCCGTTCGCCCGTGCCCCGGCGACGGTGGTCTGCAGGGTCGGGTCGAGGTAGTAGCCGATCGACCCGTCGGAGTTCGCGAAGATCTCGGTGGCCTTGGAGATCACGAACTTGTTGGACGTGGTGCCGACATCGGACCAGTCCACCGCAGGCTTGTCCTTGTACTGCCAATTCGACACGTCGATGCCCGGCACGTTCGCGGTCGAGACGGCTGGCGACAGCCGCGTAGTCAGCGTCGAGCAGGCGGCGTTGGCGCGGCGCGTCCCGTCCGCGGTGAGCGCATCCGGTGAG
>DASZVT010000132.1:0-3561 GCA_035546915.1 Mycobacteriales bacterium
GCGCGGCGCCCCGCTGTTGGAGCCGGCCGACTCGCCCGAGGAATGCGTGGTCACGTTTCTGTGGCGCGGCACCGCGGAAACCGACGGTGTCCTGGCGCTCGTCAACCGGGTCACCGACCGGCGCGATCTCGCCGCGTCGGCGCTGCGGCACCTGGCCGGTACCGACGTCTGGCATCTGAGCTACCGGATGCCCGCCGACTGGCAGGCCAGTTACCAGCTGGCGCCGAACACGCCACCGCTGCCCGCGGGCACGCCGGTGCGACACGGCACGGCGGCCGGACCGAACCGCGCCGGGGCCGAGGATCTCCGTCGTCAGCAGGATGAGCACCTGCTCGCGCAGGCCCGGCCCGATCCGCTCAACCACCAGCGGCTCGCCTCGATCTGGGGCGGGCCGGGCATGTCCGCCGTGTACGCCCCGGGTGCTCCCCGGGCCCCTGAATGGACGCCGCGGGCGGAGCAACCGCCGCTGCCCCGCGGCGCGGTGCGTCGGCATGCCTTCGACGACGACCGCGCGGTCTGGGTGTATGAGCCAGCTGCCGCGGCTGCGACCTACGACCTGCTGCTGCTGCTTGACGGGCAGAGCTGGGCGGAGGTGGTGGACGTGGCGGCGGCCCTCGATCAACTGGTCGCGACGGACCTGGTCCGTCCGCTCCTCGTCGTCATGCCCGAAGCGGCGGTCGGGCCGGACCGGACCGCGGAGTTCGCCTGCAACCCCCGCTTCACCGAACTCGTGGTCGACCGCTGGCTTCCGTGGATCGAGCAGCGGTGGCCGATCGCTCCGGACCCCGCTCGCCGTGCGGTGGCCGGGCAGAGCATGGGGGGGCTCGCCGCGGTGTGGCTGGCCACCCGCGTACCCGAGCGCATTGGCGTCGCGCTCGCCCAGTCCGGCTCGTTCTGGTGGCGTTCCCACCAACCGGACGACCCGGACGCAGAATGGCTGACGCACCGGTTGGCCGAGGAACCGGCTGTGCCGGTGCAGGTCCACCTTGCGGTCGGGCTGCGGGAGTCGCTGCTGACCGGCCCCACCCGCAGGCTGGCCGAGGTGTTGCGCGAGCGCGGCCACCACGTCCGCTACGACGAGTACTGCGGGGGCCACGACATGCTGTGGTGGCGTACCGCGCTGACCGCCGGACTGCAGCGTGCGTTCGCCCCGGCCACCAGTGATCATGACGGTGCCGCCTGACCGTCGCCCTTCGGCACTGACTGCACGAGCGTCGCCCAGGTGACCCAGCGCTGCGTTCCCGACATGCGCGGGTGGCACGCGGTCAGGGTCATGACTGCCTTCACCGGTGCCGTGCCGGGGTGTCGGGGCACCGGTGCTACGACGTCGACCTGAGTCGGCTGCACGATCGCGTGCCCGGTGACGCGGTAGACGAACCGGCTGCGAGCCGTTTCGACGATCAGCTCGTCTCCGGCGACGAGCCGGTTGATGTCGTTGAACGGTTCGCCCGGCGGACCACGGTGGCCTGCGACGGCGAAGTTGCCGACGGCGCCGGGGACAGCGCTGTTCGGATAGTGGCCCGGCCCCTTGGCGAGGTCGGCATGCGAAACGCCTTCCACGATCGCCACCTGGTAGCCCGCGCCGAATCGCGGAACACGTAACAGCGCGAACGCCTCGCCCTCGGGCGGAATGGCCACCGAGTCGAGCTGGGCATGTCCGACCGGCTGCTGGATGGCGCCGCTCCAAGTGGCGGCGAGGTGGCTGGTGAGCCGGCGCTGCGCCATCGCCGTGCCGGCCGATGCCGACACCGTGTCGTAGCCGAACGTGGCGAGCACTCCGGCCGCGGCCAGCGCGCAGCTCACCGCCGGCAGCCGGAGCAACAACAGGTCCGAGCGCGGCGTCGCGGGTCGGCGTCGCGCTCGTTGCCACATCCAGCAACCCAGCCCGATCACGATCAGCCCGCCGACGACGCCGACCACCGTGACGTACCGGGCGGGTGTCACCAGCGGTTCGGCCGGAATGCGGGCATACACGGTCGCCGGATCGGGGGTTACGCGTGCCGGCTGCTGCGCCGCCGCGTTCGTCGGCGCAGCAGCCACGATGCGCGGCGGCGCCGGCGTCTGGGCGGCAAGCTGATTCCCTCCGGTGCCTGTGACGGCGACGGCGCGGACAACGCACGGGCAGCGCACCGGCGGCGGGGTCCAGGGCAGCGCGCCACCCGCCGAGCCGTCCCGGACGGCGACCAACAGGATGCCGGAGCCGACCGCGCAGTCGGCCGATCCACGCACGGCGGAGTTGCCGCAGACGGTCACCGAGACCCGTGCCGCAGCGGGCCATCCGGCGAGTTCTACTCGCATCTGCGTGCCGCTGTCGCTGACTTCGACGGTCGGCGCGGGCGCGGCGTGCGCAATCTGAGGGGTACCCGAGAACGCGGCCACGAGCACCGTGAGCAATCCGGCCCAACGCAGAGTGCGGTGGCGCAGCGCCGTGCCCGGGCCGTTCGCGGTGCGCTCGCGGAGACACCGGGCACGGCGCTGCTGTTCAGGGGGATGGGGCGCCACAGGACATCACTCGATCGCGGTAGACAGTCGCTCGCCGGTGGCCGCGACGCGGCGGTTGCGCCACCGACTCCATGCCAGACGGGCACACCAGGCCAGCGCAGCCAGCAGCAGCAAGACGACCGGAACCTGCCACCACGCGAACGCCCATACCCCGGTGGTGGCACGCACTACGGCCGGTTTGATCTTGGCGTCGAGCTCCGAGGTCATTGCCGGATTCGGTGTGACATAGGGATCGAGCAGCACTCGGGCGGTGAGGTGAACCGCGGCGGGGGAGGCGATCCGTACGGTGCGCTGCACGGATTCGCCGGGCAGTAGCTCCGGCAGGTCGGCGACCTTGCGGCCGTTGCGACCGATGCCGAGCGGGCCGGCGACCTCGACGTGTTGGTGCGCCGCCAGCCGGACGTTGCCGGAGTTGCTGACCAGGTAGCGGATGGTGGTGGAGCCGGAGGAGAACGGGTTGGCGGACGCCGAGAACGAGGCATCTAGTTGCTTGACCTGCAGCGCCGGGTGCAGGGCGCCCGCCACGCGCAGGTACATCCGCACGCCGACCCGGCGCTCGACGTCGACCCGCGCTCCGTTCGCGTCGGTGGTGACGCTGGTGAGGGCGGCGACGATGCCGCCGGCGTGATCGCCCGGCGTGGCATTGGCCGGGATGGTCATGGTGAACGGAATGTCGACCCGGCTTCGCGGGGCGATCGTCACCTTGCGTGAAGTGAGCGTGATCCAGTTGCCGACGTCGGTCGGTTTGGTGGCGGCGGGCCGCACGTCGAAGGACCCGTCGGCGGCGTTGTAGCCGTCGGCGGGATAGACGTTCAGGCTCAGCGAAGTGGTGCCGAGGTTGGTGACGCCGACCCAATCCCGCACCGTCCCGCCAGGTGCGAGGTCGTAGACGAAGTAAGGGCGGGTGGTCGGACCGGACGCGGTCGAGGGCTGGATCTGCCAGCTCACCGTCGGAGCCGGTGCCGCGACGGCGGCTGGCGCGGCCGCGACGACCGGCGCGGCCACGAACAGCATGGCCAGCCAGGGCAGGAGAAAGCGGACTCGGCGCATCAACAGGTT
>DASZVT010000133.1:0-17533 GCA_035546915.1 Mycobacteriales bacterium
CGATCGCCGTCACGCCGCGAATCCCGGCCGCGCCGTCGTAACTGGCGACCCAACTGCCGGCATCCGCGCGCTGCCCGGCCCGGCCGACCGCGACCAACTGGCAGTGCTCGCCGGCATCCACGCCGGACAACCGCAGCTCGACTGCGGTCCCGCCGGCGGCGGGTCGTAACCGCGCGGTGGCGTGTACGTCTCCCTGTGTCGCGGTCACCACCCTGGACGGCGTGCTGCCGGGCTGCACCGCCACCCCGATACCGGCCCCGGCACCGGCCAGCACCACCACCGCCGCGACGGCCAGCAGTCGGTGCCGACGGCGGACGCGCTGCCGTGATCGGTGCGCGGCGGCGCGAGCCAGCAGCCGGTCCAGCCCCTCCGGCGCGGGCTGGGGGAGCGAACGCTCGGCCTCAGCGGCGGTCAGCCGCCCCAGCAACCCGGGCAGTCCGGCCAACTCGGTCAGCTCCTGCCGGCAGCTCTGACAGCCAGCGAGGTGACGTTCCAGCCCGACGCGGTCCGTCGGCTCCAGCGCACCGAGTACGTACGCAGCCAGGTCAGGCCCGCGTTCGCAACTCACGAGCCGACCCCACAGCGAGGACCCGAGCCGCAGGCGAGGCCAGCAGCAGCGCGGGGGGCGGGATAACGGCTCACGGCGCGATCCCCTTCTCCTCCAGCCGCAGCCGCAACTCACGCAGCGCGTAATAGGCCCGGGATTTCACGGTTCCCGGCGGGATCCCCAACCGCGCCGCGGCCTGCGCGACCGACGCGCCGCGGTAGTACGTCTCCACCAGTACCGCGCGGTGTGGCTCGCTCAGCTGGGCCAGCGCTTCGGCGACGGTCCACGCCTCGATCGCGCGATCGAGGTCGTCGTCCACCGGCAGCAGGTTCGGGTCGTCGGTACGAACCTCGCGGGGTCGCGCCGACCGGGCCCGCAAATCGTCGATGACCAGCCGACGCGCCACGGTGAACAGCCAGGGCCGGATCGGGCCACGAGCCGGATCGAGGGTATCGGAGTGCCGCCACGCGCGCAGCAGCGTCTCCTGGACGACGTCCTCGGCGAGGGCGACGTCACCGGCGGTCAGCCGGGTCACGAAGGCCAGCAGCGCCCCTGCCTGCTCGGCATACAGCGCCCGAAGCAGGTCCTCGTCGCGGACCGCATCCTTCGCCATGCCGGAAGCACGCACGATCCGGCCCGCCGGTTCACCAGCCCGGAGCCGGCTACTCGATGACCGTCAGCACCCGCTCCGGGCACGCGGCGGCGCCGCGGCGGGCTGCGTCCTCGTTGCCGGGCGCGATGTCGATGTCACCGTCGAACGCGATGTAGCCGTCGTCGTCGAGCTGGTAGACCTCGGGTGCGTTCGCGTTGCACTGCGCGTGGCCCTGGCACTTGCTCTGGTCGACGTTCACCTTCATGACAGCTCCGAATTCTCGTACGGTCGCATGGGCACTGCCGACATTCTCCACCCCGCGGCTACGCCGCGGTCAGAGACAGCCGATCGAGACCGTAGACGCTCCGAGCACAACAATGCGAGACTCCACGTAAATAGTGAACCGAGTGCACTTTGTGGACCCTCGCGCGCGGTTGCTCCCGCTGCCCCGGACTGCACACTGTGCAAAGCAAGACGGCAGAATCAGGCCACCGTGACTCGGCCGTCGTACCCCACAGGCCGTCGTACAGAGCAGAGGAGCACACAGGCAATGTCGCGCCCGCTGACAGGTGTTCGGATCGTCGAGGTGGCCGCGTGGACGTTCGTCCCTGCCGCCGGAGGCATGTTGGGCGACCTCGGCGCCGACGTGATCAAGATCGAGCCGCCGACCGGCGACCCGCAGCGCGGCCTGCAGAACATGCTCAACCTGGGTGACGAGGGGGCCAACCCCTTCATGGAGATCCCGAACCGGGGCAAGCGCAGCATCACCATCGACCTGCGGTTGCCGGCCGGTCGCGAGGTGCTGCTGAAGCTGGTCGAGTCGGCAGACGTGTTCCTGACCAGCTACCTGCCCGAGCTGCGTGCCCGGCTAGGGATCGACCCGGAGGATTTGCAGGCGGTAAACCCGCGGTTGATCTACGTCCGCGGAAGCGGCTGGGGCAGTAACGGCTCGATGCGCAACACCGGCGGCTACGACTCCGCGGCAGCGTGGTCGGCCGGAGGACTCGGCTTCAAGCTGACCAAGCCCGGTGCGCAGGAGCCGGTGCCGCAACCAGCCGCGTTCTACGACCTACAGGGCGCCAGCACCATCGCCGGGGCGGTGACCACCGCGCTGTTCCATCGCGAGCGCACCGGCGAGGGCAGCGTGGTGGACGTATCGCTGTTGGCCACCGCGCTGTGGACGATGGCGCCGGACATCGTCGGAAGCCGATTCGCCGGATCGGTGCCGCTGCCCGACCGCAAAGGCCCCGGCAACCCCATCGCCAACTTCTACCGGACCCAGGACGACCGCTGGATCAACCTGGTCTGTCTGCAGGGCGACCGGTTCTGGCCAGAGTTGATGCCGCTGCTGGGCCGTCCGGACCTGGTCACCGACGAGCGGTTCTCGGACGCCAAGCGCCGGTATGAGAACCGGTACGAGTGCGTGGCCGAGTTGGACGCGATCTTCGGCTCCAAGCCGCTCGCCGAGTGGGAGGGCATCCTGGCGAACTTCAGCGGCGTGTGGTCGACGATGCGCAGCTTCGAGGAGATCTACACGTTCGCGCCGGTCGTCGAGAACGGCATGCTGCGTGACGTCACCGCGAACAACGGGGTGCCGTTCAAGCTGCCGACCGCTGCCGCCCAATTCGACGGCGAACCGGGGCAGCCCAGCGGACCGGCACCGGAATGCGGGCAGCACACCGAGGAGGTTCTGCTGGACGCCGGCCTGGATTGGGATGCGATCGCCGCGTACCGGGAGCAGGGAGCACTGGGATGACAGACCCGGCCGTCAGCGCTCAGCTGCGGCAGCTGCTCGACCAGGCACCGCGGGACGCCGATGCGATCTGCTACGACGGCGCGTGGTGGACCTGGGGCGATCTGGCGGCGGTCGCCGCGCGGTTGGAGCAGATCCTCGGCGTCCTCGGGCTGGGTGCCGGCGCGCGGGTCGGACTCGTGCTGTCCAACCGGCGCGAGCATGCCGCGGTGATCACCGCGGTGCTGGCCGGTCAGCGGTGCCTGACGACGCTCTCGCCGCTGCAGCCGCCGGAACGGCTCGGCAAGGACGTCCACGCCGCCGCACTGCCGGTCGTCCTCGCCAGCCCCGAGGTGCTGGCCGATCCACTGGTGGGGACCGCGGTGCGCGCGCACGGCACCGCGGTCGTGCTCGGCGCCGACGGCACCCTGACCGTCGACGGCGGCGCCACGTCGGCACCGGAGGCGCGAACGTACCTGCCGGGCACCGGGATCGAGATGCTCACCTCCGGCACCACCGGGCCGCCGAAGCGGGTACCGCTCGGCTATCCGCAGATCGACATGGCCCTCGCCTCCGGCGGGATGCGTCCACGCGAGGGAGCCGGCGGAGCGGACCTGCTCGGCACCGGGGTAAGCCTGGTGGCGACGCCGATGGTCCACATCGGCGGGATGTGGGGGCTGGTCGCGACCCTGTTCGCAGGTCGGCGGGCCGTGCTGCTGGACCGGTTCACGGTGGACGGCTGGGCCGAGGCGGTGCGGACCCACCGGCCGAAGGCGAGCGGGCTGGTGCCGGCCGCGATGCGCGCGGTGCTGGATGCGCAGGTACCGGCGGAGGATCTGTCCAGCCTCCAGGTGGTCACCTCCGGCACCACCTTCTGCCCGCCGGACCTGGCCGACGAATTCACCCAGCGATACGGCATCGCGGTGCTCATGACCTACGGCGCAACCGAGTTCGCCGGGGCGCTCGCCGGCTGGACCCTGCCACTGCAGCGGGAGTGGTGGACGACCAAGCGCGGCAGCGCAGGCCGGCCGTTCCGCAACGTGTCCATGCGGGTGGTCGGCCCCGAGGGCGCGGAACTGCCTGCCGGCTCGGTGGGGGTGCTGGAGGTACGGACGCCGCAGTCGCCGCAGGGACCGGACGCCTGGGTCCGGACCAGCGACCTGGCCCGGCTGGACGACGACGGCTTCGTCTGGATCGAGGGACGTGCGGACGACGCGATCATCCGCGGCGGCTTCAAGGTCCAGCCGGCCACGGTCCGTGCGGTGCTGGAGCGGCACCCGGCGGTCCGGGAGGCGGCGGTGACCGGCAGGCCAGACACGCGGCTCGGCGCGGTTCCGGTCGCCGCCGTGGAACTGGTGCCCGGCGCCACCGCGCCGACCCCGGACGAGCTGCGCGCGCTGTGCCGTGAGCACCTCACCCCGTACGAGGTCCCGGTCGCGTTCCTGGCGGTGGACGAGCTGCCGCGGACGCCGTCGCACAAGGTGAGCCGGGTGGACCTGCTGGAGCTGTTCCGCGACTGACCCAAGCGATTTGGTAAGTTCAGTTCACTATTCGTTGGCGCGTGCCTCCCGCGCCGGACTCGCGGAGTCGCCCGTGCCGCTGATCGCCACGCCCGAGCAGGAGGAGCTGCGCCGGTCGCTTCGACGGTTCCTGCAGCAGGTATCCGGCCGCGAGCAGGTCCGGGCGCTGTTGACGGACGACGCCGGCTATGACCCGGCGGTGTGGCACCGGATGGCCACCGAGCTCGGCCTGCAGGGGCTCGCCCTGCCGGAGCAGTTCGGTGGGTCGGGCGCGACATTCGCCGAGCTCGGGGTGGTGTTCGAAGAGTTCGGCCGGGCATTGGTGTGCGCACCGTTCCTGTCCAGCGTGGTGCTGACCGGGCACGTGCTGCTGGCCGTCGACGACCCGCCGGCCCAGGCCCGCTGGCTGCCGGGCATCGCGGACGGGACGCTGTTGGCCACGCTCGCGGTACCGGCAGGCGCTGGCCACGACCGGGCCGCTCCGCTGCCCCAGGCCACCGCGTCCGCCGGCGGCTGGCGGCTGGACGGCACGGTCATGTTCGTCCCCGATGCCCAGATCGCGCAGCTGTTGCTGATCGCGGCCCGCACGCCGGCCGGCACCAGCGTGTTCGCGGTCCGAGCCGGCGCGACCGGCCTGGACCGCACCGCACTGCCCAACATCGACCTGACCCGCCGGGTCTCCCGCGTCGACCTGCACGCCACGCCCGCGGAGCTGATCGGTCCGCAGGGCGGCGCCGACGCGGCCCTGCAGCGCGCCTTGCAGCTGGCTACCGTCGCGCTCGCGGCCGAGCAGGTAGGCGGCGCGCAGGCCTGCCTGGACATGGCGGTCGGCTATGCCTGCACCCGCGAGCAGTTCGGACGTCCGATCGGGAGCTTCCAAGCCATCAAGCACCAGTGCGCGGACCTGCAGGTCCAGGTGGTGTCCGCCCGCTCGGCCGCGACCTGGGCGTGCGGGATAGCGTCCGGCGAGCAGGATCCGGCGCAACTGCCGCTGGCCGCGGCGCTCGCCGGTGCGTACTGCGCCGACGCCTTCGTCACCGCCGCGAAGGCGAACCTCCAGATCCACGGTGGGATCGGCTTCACCTGGGAGCACGACGCGCACCTGTATCTCAAACGCGCCAAGTCCGGGCAGCTGCTGCTGGGTACGCCCGACCAGCACCGCGACACCGCCGCTCGGTTGATGGGGATCACTCATGAGCAGTGACTATGCGCACCTGGACGTCGGCGACGACGCCGAATTCCGGGCCCTGCTGCGTACCTTCCTGACCGAGCACGGGCCGGGGAAGAGACCGAAGGACCCGGCCGGACGCCTCGACTGGCAGCGACGGTGGCAGGCCGTCCTGTTCGATGGCCGCTGGGCCGGGCCGTCCTGGCCCCGCGACTGCGGCGGCATGGATCTGCCGTTCACCCGCCAGGTCATCTACAGCGAGGAGCTGGCTCGTGCCCGGGTGCCCAACCCGCCGGGGACGGGCGTCGGGATCGCCGGTCCGACGATCATCAAGTACGGCACTGACGAGCAGCGGGCGCGCTGGCTACCCGCGTTGCTGCGCGCGGACCAGGTCTGGGCGCAGGGATACTCCGAGCCCGAGGCCGGTTCGGACCTGCCGTCCCTCCGCACGACCGCACGCCGTGACGGTGACGACTACGTCGTGACCGGACAGAAGGTGTGGAGCACCCAGGCGCAGATCGCGGACGTGCTGTTCGCGCTGGTCCGTACCGGAACCCAGGAGTCCCGGCAGAACGGGATCACCTACCTGGTACTGGACTTGCACGCGCCCGGAGTGACGGTCCGTCCACTGCGCGACCTGACCGGCGGCGCCGCGTTCGGCGAGGTCTTCCTCGACGAGGTGCGCGTCCCGGTGACGAACCGGATCGGCGCCGAGAACGAGGGCTGGCGACTCGCCCGTACCAGCCTCGGGCACGAGCGGGCGGCTGGCGCGATGATCCAGGCCAGCTTCTACCAGCGAGTGTTCGGCGAACTGGTCGCACTCGCCCGAGAGCGCGGCACCGCCGCCGACCCCGTCTGGTCCCGGCGGCTGGCCGACCTGGGTATCCGCGTCAAGATCATGGCGCTGAATGCGGCGAGCACCATCGCGGCGATCGAGGCGACCGGGGAACCAGGCCCCGCGTCGTCGGTCTCACGGCTGTACAACAGCACCCTGGAACAGGAACTGCACGAGATCGCGGTCGACATGCTCGGTCCGTACGGCCTGCTCGACGGCGGACCGGACGCGGTGCAACGCGGCCGCTGGGTGGGCGGCTTCCTGCGGACCCGCGCGTCGACCATCGGCGCCGGCACCGCCGAGATCCAGCGCAATACCATCGCCGAGCAGGTGCTGGGGCTGCCGCGCGACCCCGCCATGCCGCCGCGCTGAGCAGTCGGCCGCCAGCACTGGCGGGGCGATCGGACAACCGGCAACTCAGTTACCGTTAGCCGGCGCCGGTATGCCAGAGTGTGCACGTGTCTTCCTCGCCCGCACCGGCATCGCCGCGACCGGTTCGGCGGCCCGTGCGCACCCCGAAGGCAGGGGCGGTGATCGCTGCGCAGCTGCGCAGCCAGATCGTCCGCGGCGAGCTGAAGCCTGGCGACACGCTGCCGTTCGAAGTCGAGCTGATGGCCCACTTCGGCGTCTCTCGACCCACGCTGCGCGAGGCGTTCCGCATCCTGGAGGCGGAGTCGCTGTTGTCGGTGCGGCGGGGTTCCCGGGGCGGGCCCAAGGTGCTGCTCCCGGACGAGTCGGTGGCCAGCGCACAGGTAGGGCTGCTGCTGCAGCTCAAGGGCACCACCATCGCGGACGTGTACGAGGCCCGGATGGTGATCGAACCGGCCGCCGCCGGCCTGCTCGCGCAGCGTCGTACCAGGGTGGACCTGGCCGACCTGACCGAGGCGATCAGCGCACTGGAGACCCTGGTGGAGGCCCGTCACGACGGCAACGACGAGACGCAACGCCACGAGCTCTCCCACGAGTGGACCGAGGCAACCTCACGGTTCCACCAGCTGGTGCTGGAGCGCTCCCGCAACCAGACGCTGGCCGTGCAGAGTGCGGTGCTGCGCGAGATCGTCGCTCGGCACCTGGACATCGCGGTGGAGCGAACCTTCGAGCATCCGGCCACACCACGGGCGTTCCAGCGCATGATCCGATCGTTCAAGAAGCTGGTGACCCTGGTGGAAGCGCGCGACGCCGAAGGTGCGCAGGCGCACTGGCGCGCACATATGGAAGTCGGCAGCAAGATACTCATCCCGGCCGGCTCGGATACCGAGACCATCGTCGACCTCTTCGACTGATTCCCCCCCCGACAGTCGATAGTCGACACCCGCCTCTGACATCGACCGCCTCCGGTTTGTGCGCGCTTTTCCGCAGGCGTAGCCGCGGAAAAGCCGGAGGCGGGGGTACGGACCGCCGGCACACCGCCGGGCCCGGCGGTGTGCTGGCCCGGCGTTTCGCTAACTGATATACCTATACGGTAGGGATTGACGACGGCAGGAGAAGCCGGTGGGTGTACGCCTGAGCGAAGACGAGGCGTGGGAGCGCGTGGCCGCGGCTCATACCGGGATCGTCACGACGCTACGCCGCGACGGCCGGCCGGTGCCATTGCCGGTCTGGTTCGTGGTGATCGACCGGATGATCTACCTCAGCACGCCGTCGAAGTCCAAGAAGGTGGCCCGGATCCGCCACGACGACCGCGCCTCGTTCCTGGTCGAGAGCGGCAGCAAGTGGGTCGAACTGGCCGCAGTGATCCTGCAGGTGCGGGTGGCCGAAGTGACGGACCAAGCCCTGCGCACAAGTGTCCGCACCGCCATGGACGAGAAGTACGCCGCCTTCGGGATGCCGAGGTCCGAAGTTCCCAGCGCGACGACCCGGCACTACGCCGCACCGACGATCCTGCGGCTCGAGCCGGTCGAATCCCCGCTGTCCTGGGACAACGCACGGATCCGGCTGACCCCCACGAACGCCGCCCACCAAGACGACAGCAAAGAGGTCTCCCCATGAGCGCCGACACCAGCGCAGCCCAGCAGCAGGAGTTCGCCAAGGCAACCGAGGCGGTCCTGCAGGACTCCGACATCGAGCGGGACCGAGCAGCGGTCGGGCACGTCGGCCCGAACAAAGAACAGGAGTACTTCTCCACCGCGACGGTCGAGAACATCCGCAACTTCGCGTACAGCTACGGGGACGACAACCCGCTGTTCTGCGACCCCGGGTACGCCCGCAGCACCCGCTGGGGCGGACCGATCGCCCCGGCGATCATGCAGGGGGTGCTCAATGCGCCGCTCGGCGGCGAGCGACTCCCCCGCGAACTGCGCGGTGGGTCGTATCGCGGTATCCACGCGTTCGTCTCCGGCGGCACCTGGGACTGGTACGCGCCGGTACGCCCGGACGACACCCTCTACAGCTTCTCCGGTCTGGAATCGGTCGAGGTGAAGACATCCGAGTTCGCCGGCCGCTCGGTGATCCGGGTGACCCGCGACGTGAAGATGAACCAGCGCGGCGAGGTAGTCGGCGTATACCGCACGCTGGTCATCAACACCGAGCGGAGAAAGGCCCGCGAGAAGGGCAAGTACGCCGGCGTCGAGACACCGAGCTGGACCGACGAGGAGCTGGCCAAGGTCGACGAGATCTACGGCGCCGAGCAGCCGCGTGGCGCCGAACCCCGCTGGTACGAGGATGTCTCGGTCGGCGACACACTCCCGGCCATGGTGAAGGGCCCACTGACCACCACAGACATGATCGTCTTCCACGCCGGCGGTTACGGCTTCGTCCCGTACGGCCTGCGCACCGGGCGGATCAACTACCGCAACCGACAGCGCATCGCCCCGTTCTACATCAAGAACGAGTACGGGGTCCCGGACGTCGCGCAGCGGGTGCACTGGGACAGCGCGTGGGCGCAGGCGATCGGCACCCCGCGCGCCTATGACTACGGCGTGCTCCGGGAGTGCTGGGCGCACCACTTCCTCACCGACTGGGCCGGGGACGACGCCTGGGTCCTGCGCCAGCACGACGAGATCCGCAAGTTCAACTACCAAGGCGACGTGCAGTACTTCGGCGGCGAGGTGACCGGAAAACGCAAGGAAGCCGACCGGTGCATCGTCGACGTCGAGTTCCACGCCACCAACCAGCGGGATGAGCGGACCCTGCGTGGTGAGGCATCCATCGCGCTGCCGTCCCGACAGGACGGCCCGGTGCTGCTGCCGACCCCGCCGGCCGACCTCGCCCGCAAGGCGATCGAGATGCTGCAGGTGCACGGGGAATCGCTCCGTGTCTCCCACCCGGCCGGCTGACGCCGGCGCATCCATGCCCGACGCCGTGACGCGGGCGCCCGCGCTAGTCGAGGACGTCGATCACCCGGCTGGCGTCCACGCCCTCGAGCAACATCGCGCCGGCGGCCTCGATCTGCCGGCGCCAGAACTCCTCGGTGCCGGGGCTGTGTGCCTGCAGCATGATCATCAGCTTCTCGTACGCGCGCAGTGCCCGCGAGTTGCGCCGTACCAGGCCGTCGGGATGCAGCACCGACTCGCGGCGCTCGGCCTCGGTCATCTCCCGGCGGGTGATGTCGAACAGCATCGATGCCATCAAGGTCAGGGTGTGGTTGCCGGCACAGCGAACGACCTCCAGGTGAAACTCGGCAGCAGAGGTGGCGAACCGCTCCGGGTCGTCGACGCACTCGCGCGAGCGCTGCACGATCAGCTCCAGTTTCGCCAGCGATTCCTGGATGACCTCGTGATCCTGCCGCGCCAGCAGCCCGGCCGCGAGCGGTTCTATTCCGGCGCGCGCCTGCCAGATGTCCAGCAGCGTGGTCCCGGTCAGCTGCAACGCGAGCGCCGTCGACCGCGCCGTAGCCGTGATCGTCGGTACCGTGACCCGGGCCCCGCTGCGCGAACCACGGCGCAGCTCGAGCAGGCCCTCGGACTCGAGAATCCGCAGCGCTTCCCGCAGCACCGGCCGGGACACCCCGAAGTCGCCCATCAGGGTCGACTCGTACGGCAGGTGGTCGCCGTCCCTCAGCTCGCCGTTGACGATCATGCGGCGCAGCCGGCGGGCGACGAGCTCCGACGTCTTCGGCGGACGTACGCCCGGCGAGGGCGCCAGCCTTACTCGGGACCCGCCCGCGCGGCGGGCCGCCCGCTCCGTGCGCATCGTCATTCCTCGGATCATCGCTGCCGGCCCGCCACGCTCCCACCGCTGCCCGGTGGTCCGCGGAAAGGCCGCACATCGGATAGTGACCTTCATCGTACGGAGGCGCGACCATCGAGGGAGCCGTCATGCTGCTGACCGACGAGCAAGACAGCCTCGCGGCCCTGGCCCGGGACTGGTTCCACACCCGGACCGACCTCGGTGCGGCCCGGGCCCGGTACGACGATCGGTCCGCCGGCGACGCAGCGGCGGCTGGCGACGCGGATGCCGCCCGCGAGCTCGGCATCGTCGACCTGCTCACCGCGGAGGCCGGCGGCACCCACGTGGACCTGGCGTTGGTCGCCGAGGCGGCCGGCTACGCGGGCAGTCCGATCCCGGTGGTGCCGATGGCTCTGGCGTGCTGGATCCGGGAGCACGCCGGCTGGCGCCCGGGCCGGTGCGGTGGCGTGCTGCTCGCGGAGGGCGGTGCGCCACTCGTCGCCGCGCCCACCGCAGACGGGCTGGCACTGCGCGGTTCGGTGCCGTGGTTCTGGGGTGCCCCGTCCGGCGAACTGGTGGCGGTCGCGGCCGGTCCAGACCGCGCCGCCTGCTACGTCGCGTTGCTGGACGGCCATGCCGCGACGCGCACCCCGGCGAGCGCGTTCGACCTGTCCCGACCGTGGTGCACCCTGACCGTGGACGTGACGGTCCCAGCCGGATGCTGGATTGGCGGTCAGGACGCGGCGCGACTCGCTGCCGCGCTGGCGGACGCGTGGGCATTGCACACCGCCGCCGACGCGGTCGGCGCGGCCGACCGCTCGCTGGCACTAACCCTGACGCATGTGCGGGATCGCGAGCAGTTCGGCCGGAGGATCGGCACGTTCCAAGCGGTGAAGCACCGGTGCGCCGACATGGCGCTCGCGGTCGAGGCGGCACGCGCCACGACCCGCGCGGCCGCCCGCGCGCTCGACACCGCGACCGGCGAGCAGCAGGCAGCCGTCGCGGTCGCGGCTGCCGCGGCCTTCACCGGTGCGGCCGCGAGCCGTACCGCGAGCAGCGCGCTGCAGCTGCACGGCGGCATGGGCTTCACCTGGGAGCATGACCTGCACCTGTTCCTGCGCCGCGCCAAGGCGGACGAGCTGATCGCCGGGACGCCTCGGCACCACCAGGAACGACTGCTCGACCTGGTCACCGGCTGAACGGCGCCGCGGGTCTGTGGGTCAGCCGGTGCCGGATCTCGCTACCGGGCCGAGATGAGGATCGGCTCTTCCGAGGGCGGCTCGGAATCGGCGTCCACCTCGCCCAGGTGTGCCGAGCCCTCGACGTTGAGGCGCGGCAGGATTCGGTCCAGCGCGGCTGGCAACTTCCAGTTGGCCGACCCGAACAGGTGCATCAACGCGGGAACCAGTACCGATCGGATGATCAACGCGTCCATCAGCACCGCGCTGGCCAAACCGAGCCCGAGCAGCTTGATCACCCGGTTGTCGCCGAGCATGAACGCGGCAAACACCAGCACCATGATCGCGGCAGCCGCGGTGATGGTGCGGCCGGTCGCAGCCAGCCCGTGACTGATCGCCTCCGAGTTGTTCTTGCGGCGGTGCCATTCCTCGTAGATGCGGCTGACGAGGAATACCTCGTAGTCCATCGAGAGACCGAACAGGATCGCGAACATCAACACCGGCACGAACGCCTCGATCGGGCCGGCGCGCGACACTCCGATCAGGTCGGAGAGCCAGCCGTACTGGAATACCGCCACCACGACGCCGAACGCGGCCCCGATCGACAGCAAGTTCATCACCGCCGCGATCAGCGGCACCAGCAGGCTGCGGAACACCGCCATCAGGAGCAGGAACGACAGCAGCACGACCACCCCGACGAACAGCGGCAGCTTGCCGGCCAGCACCTTGGAGAAGTCCTCCACGATCGCGGTCTGGCCGCCGACGTAGACCTTCAGGTCGGTGCCCTGCACAGTCGGCGGGATCACGTCGTCCCGCAGCCGGTGCAGCAACTGTGTCGTCGACCTGTCCTGCGGGGAGCCGACCGGGAACACGTTCACCAACGCGATGTCCGGGTTTCCGTCCTTGCCGGCCGCGACAACGGTCGGGCCTACCCCGGCTACCCCGTCGGCGGTGCGAATGGCGGCGACGGTCTTGCTCAGCGTCGTCTTGTCGCCCGCGGAGGGCAGTGGCGCGATCAGTTGCAACGGGCCATTGAAACCCGGACCGAACCCGTCGGCGAGCATGTCGTACGCCTGCCGGGTGGTGGTCGACTTCGGGTCGTTCCCCTGGTCGGACGAGCCCAGCCGAAGTGAGAAGAACGGCAGCGCCAGCACGATGATCACCACTCCGGCAGCAGCGGCGAAGACCACCGGACGGCGCTGCAACCGGCGCGCCCAGCGGGCCCACGACGGCGATTCGTCGGTGTCGACGTACCCCTGGTTTCGCCGTCGCTTGAGCACACTCCACAGCAACGTGCGGCCGATGAAACCGAGTAGCGCCGGCAGGAACGTCATCGCGGCGACCACGGTGAACAGCACCGCGATGGTGGCGGCGATGGCGACGCCGTACAGGAAGCTGATCCCCAGCGCGAACATGCCGAGCAGCGCGATCGCGACCGTGACCCCGGCGAACATCACCGCTCGCCCGGAGGTGTCCAGCGCGTCGACGACGGCCCGCCGGGGATCGAGGCCGCGGCGCAGCCCCTGCCTGGTCCGGGTCACGATGAACAGCGCGTAGTCGACCCCGACGCCCAGCCCGATCAGCTCGGACAATTGGCTGCTGAAGGACGCGGTGGTGATCACGTGGCTGAGCAGCCCGATCACCGCGATCCCCGATGTCAGCGAGATACCAGCCGTCAGCAACGGGGTGACGGCCGCCCAGTTCAGGCCGAACACGATGAACAGCACCAGTAGCGCCGCGCCGACACCGATGCCGACGCCGCTGAACGACTGCGGGTTGGTGGATTCGGCCACCCAGCCGCCGACTGCCACCTTCACGTCCGCGTTCGACGCGGCCTTGGCGGTGTCCACCAGGGCGTGCGCGTCCTGGTCCGATACCTTCACCGCCTGCTGGGCCAGGGTGACCGTCGCGTAGCCGACCTTCCCCGTCGGCGAGATCTGGGAACGGCCGGTGGCGTCGTACGGGGAGAGCACCGACGCGACGTTCGGCAAGTGCTCGATCCGCTCCAGCATCGGCTGGATCCGGTTGCGCACCACCGGATCAGTGACGGTGTGGTCACCACCGGCCGCGAAGACGACCCGTTCCACGTCGCCGGAAGCCGACGGCGCGGCCTTCTCCAGCAGGTTCTGGGCGTCCGCGCTCTCGGTTCCGCTCAGCTTGAAGTCGTCCCGGTAGTGGTCGCCAGCGGCGTGCTCGATGCCGGTCAGTGCGACCAGCGCGACGATCCAGGCTCCGACGACGATCCAGCGGTGGTCGTAGCACCACCCGGCGAGGCGCCGCATCAATACTCCGTGGGGGGCAGGGCGCGGGGCGCCTCGTGCAGGGACAGTCGAAACTGACACGGAGCTTACCGGCCGTCAAGTCAGATATCCTGCTGGCATGGCACCCGCCGTCGGCACTCGCGAGCGACTCCTCGACGAAGCGCTCGACCTGTTCACGCGACAGGGCTACGAGGCGACGTCGCTACAGCAGCTCGCCGACCGACTCGGCGTCACCAAGGCCGCGATCTACTACCACTTCCGGTCCAAGCGCGACATCCTGAGCGCGCTGGTCGAACCGATGATGGACGACCTGGCGCGGCGGATGGACCGGGCCGAGTGCGGGCAGTCGGTATCCACACCTGCGATGCTCGCGGATTACGTCGATTTCCTCATCAGCCAGCGCCGGGTGATCCAGTTCGCCCACCAGGACATCAGCTGGCTGGGCGAGATGCCTGAATTGCTGGCGCGCAACGTCGAGTTGCGCGGTCGGCTGATCGCGCTGCTGGCAGGTAAGAACCTGAGCCTCGATGCGCAGGTCCGCGTCACGGTCGCGCTCACCGGCGTCCAGGGCGCCCTCGCCGTCCACGTCGACGCGGACCCGGCTGCCCTCCGGTCTGCGTTGCTGGACGCGATCGGCTCGCTGCTCGAACCGGTACGCCGCAAAGCCACCGGCACGACGCCGCGCTCAGCTGGGCTCGCGAGGTAGACCCAGACCGCGCTCAGCGATGAGGTTGCGCATGATCTCCGAGCTCCCGCCGGCGATGGTGTACGCCCGTGCGTACAGCCAGCTGTCCTGCCACCAGCCGCCGTCCGCAGCGGCCGCCCCTGCCGTCAGACCGGCGGCCTCCTGCACCGTCACGCCGTACTCGGCGAGCGCGTAGTTCAGCTCGCTGAACAGCAGCTTGCCCATCGGGGCGTCGACCACCTGATCCTGCCCGGCCAGCAACCGGTCCATGCTGGCGTCGACATGGGCCCGGCACGCGGTGAGTTCCGCGTAGAACCGGCCGAGTTGCTGGCGCACGTCGTCGCGCGCGATCGCCGGCCGGCCGTCAATCTCCAGCCTCCCGCACAGGTCGTATAGCTGGTACCAGGACTTCTCGACATTGCTGACCGCTTTCGCCACCCCGGCCCGTTCGTGTGCGAGAGCGGCGTTGGCCACCATCCAGCCCTGACCCGGACCGCCGATCATGGCATCTGGCGAGATCGGCACCTCGTCCAGGAACACCTCGTTGAAATCGGAGGTGCCGGTGATCTCGCGCAGCGGCCGGACCGTCACGCCGGGTGCCCGCATGTCCAGCACGAAGGCCGAGATGCCCCGGTGTTTGGGGACATCCGGGTCGGTGCGGGCCAGCAGGAAGCCGTAGTCCGACCACTGGCCGTTGGTGGTCCAGACCTTCTGCCCACTCACCCGCCAGCCGTTGTCGCCGTCCGGCACCGCGCGAGTCCGCAGTGACGCCAGGTCGCTGCCGGCACCCGGCTCGCTGAACAGCTGGCACCACACCTCCTCGGCGCGACGGATTCGCGGGAGGTGGTGCGACTGCTGCGTCTCGGTGCCGAAGTGGATCAGCGCGTGCGCGACCAGGCCGTTTCCGGCGATCGGTTCCAGGGCTCGGACCCGAGCCATCTCCTGCGCGACGACGACGTCCCGGCGGGCGTCGTAGCCGGGGTCGCCGCCGTACGCCTGCGGCCAGTTCGCGCCGAGGTACCCGGCCGCGAACAGCTGCGCGGTCCAGCGCTGTAACGCGGCCAGCTCTTCGGGCGTCTCCGGACTGCGCACGCCCGGTCGCTGCTGGATCTGCGGCGCGTTCGCTGCGATGAAGGTACGGACCTCGGCGCGAAAGCGGTCGAGTTCCGCACCCGCTGCGGAGTCGTCGGTGTCACTCACACGTGGAACGGCAGGTGCCTGACGTAGCCGCCGGCGTCGACCCGCATCTGCAAGCCGGTGACGTACCGGGCCTCGTCCGAGGCGAGGTAGAGCACCGCGTTGCTGATGTCCTGCGGCTCGACGTACCCAACCGGGAGCGATGCCATCGTGGTGAGGCCTTCCTCGACATCGGCCAGGGTGGGGTGCTCCAGGTCCGGCCGGAATGCCCGGTACATCGGCTCGCTGTGCAGCATGTTGGTGTTGCAGTTGGTCGGGTGCACCGCATTGATTCGGATGTTCTTGCGCGCGAGCGCGCTCGCCGCCTCGTGGACGTACGCCGCGACGGTGCGCTTCGCGAAGCCGTAACCGGCGCCACCGGCACCCGCGCCCGGCGTATCGACGCTGCCCGGCAAGAATGCCGCGAGCGAGCCGGTCGCGATGATCGATGCGCCCTCCTTGAGATGGGGCATGGACGCGGTGACCATGTTGATCACACCGAGGAGGTTGACGTTCACCACGTCGACCCACGCCTGCGGGTCGTTGTTGCCCAGCGGACAGATGCCCGCGTTGGCCACGACCACGTCTAGGTGCCCGAACTCGGCGACGCCGTCGGTGATGACCTTCGCGAGAGCGGCGACGTCACGGACGTCGGCCTGCCGGGCGAACGCCTTCTGACCGGTCTTCTCGACCAGTGCCACCGTCTCGTCCAGATCGGACGTGCGTGACAGCGGGTAGCCGTTGGTGGCGACGTCCTCGCAGATGTCGAGCACGATGACGTCCGCGCCCTCCTCGGCCAACCGGACCGCGTGGCTGCGTCCCTGCCCGCGTGCCGCTCCGCTGACTACCGCGACCTTGCCTTCGACTCGACCCATGACGTCCGCTCCTCCCGTCATTGCGGCGCTGTGGGCGCCACGGCTCCTGCGAGCCACCCTAGCCCGTCTGCTCCAGTTAGTGCACTGAACGCACTTCGTAGTGGGGCGGGTGGCTACCCTGCCGCCATGCCCCCTGAACCGACCTCGCCCGCTCAACCACATTCCGAACTCGACGTCCAGTGGGACGGGCCGGTGCTCCGGCTCACCCTGAACCGCCCGGACGCCGCGAACTCCGCCACCCCAGCCATGATCGACACGCTGCTGACCGCGCTCGCCGAGGCGGCCGTCAGCGACACCGCACGGGTGGTGCACATCGGGGCCGCCGGTAAGGCCTTCTGTTCCGGCGTCGACCTCCGGCGGGCCAACGCCCCCAGGACGGAGGCCGGGAAGGCGGAACGCGAACGTACCGGGCACATCCAGCGCCGGATCAATGCCGGGGCACACCGGGTGCTGCGGGCGCTGTCCGAGCTGCAGCTCCCGGTGGTGGCCGGGGTCCGGGGCTGGGCCGCCGGGTTCGGGCTCGGCCTGGCCCTGTGCAGTGACTACGTGGTGGCGTCCACCACGGCGAAATTCTGGGCACCCCAGGTCGGCCGCGGTTTCAACCCGGACGCCGGCGCCACCTACCTGCTGCCGCGGCTGGTAGGAATTGCGCGGGCGAAGCAGATGGTGCTGCTGTCCCAGCCGATCGGCGGCGAGCAGGCGGCGGCCTGGGGCATGGTCGCTGAGGCGGTGCCGGACGGCGAGTTGGAGGACCGCACCCGCGCGGTCGTGGACCAGTTCGCGAGCTCGGCCACGGTGGCGGTCGGGCTGGCGAAGTCGCTGGTGGAGCGGAACCTGACCGCCGACCTGGCGCAGGC
>DASZVT010000134.1:0-7853 GCA_035546915.1 Mycobacteriales bacterium
AAGCCGGCCGGTGCGGGGCCGGCCGCCGGCACGAAACCGGCCACCGGTCCCGCCAAGAAGACCCCGGGGTCCGGCACCCGCCGGACCGGCGTGCCGCCGGAGAGCGCGATCGTGAAGCGGACCGTGGTGGCACGCGCACCGCGCTCGATGCCGGTACGCAGGGTCGGGCCCGGGTGATCCGTCGCGCGTGCCGTGCTCGGAGGGTCGTAACGTACGCGTTGATGTCTACCGAACTGCAGTCCGCAGGCGGGGATTCGCGCCGGCGCCCGACGCCGATCCGAGCCCGAATCCCACCGACGCGGTTGATGACCCCGATGCGGTTGACGACGTGGTGTCTGGGTCTGGTCCTGTGCGGCGTCGCGCTGACCGCCTGCGGCGGTGGTCACCCCACCACGGTGGACGCCGGCTCGCCGCTCGCGAACTTGGATCATGCGATCGGCAAGCTGAACCACGAGAGGGCGGCCTTGCTCGCCGACCTCAGCACGCTGGCGACCGCGGCCAGCGCGGCCGACGCCGCAAGCGAGGTGGCCAGCGAAGGCGACGTCAACACGGCCGCGAGCCTGATCCCCAAGGTGGACACCCAGACCAGCGACGCCGCGCCGATCGCGGCCCGGTCGCGGTCCAACGTCGTCGCCTACCAGCAGGCGCTGCAGGCGCTGGTCAAGGCAACCGAGGAGACCACCGAACTCACCCCGGCGCAGCGGTCCGCGTTGCAAGCCGTGGACACGGCCGGCAAGCAGGAGGCGATCTGCGCGCGGGCGAGCGGGCGCGGCTACGCCGACGCGTGGCCGTACTACGCCAAGTTGACCAGTGCCCAGCGCGCCTGGCTCACCCATGCCCAGGCAGGCTGGTACCGGGACGCCGATGAGTCCGGCCATGCATACGAGGTGTCGCTCGACTCGTTCCGCGCGGACCTGGACCAGTCGCGAGTCGCGATGAACGACGCGGACGAGGCGCGGGTACGAGCGACGGGCGTGATGGCCGCAGCGCTCACGCACGCCTCCGCGGCGCTGCGGCCGCTGCGGGTGACCGATTTGCAGACGTTCCCGTCGACGCCCGCGCCGACCGCCGGCGCTTCTCGGTGACGGCGGCCTCCGGGGCGCCCCATCGGACCCTGGTGGTGACGAACGACTACCCGCCCCGCCCCGGCGGCATCCAGTCGTTCGTGCACGAGTTGGCGATCCGGCAGCCGGTGGGCGAGATCGTGGTGTACGCGCCGGCGTGGCCTGGCGCGGCGGCGTTCGACGCGGCGCTGCCGTATCCGGTGGTTCGGCATCCGACGTCGCTGATGCTGCCGGTTCCGGACGTCGCGCACCGCGCGGCCCGGGTGGCACGAGCGGAGGGCTGCGATACCGCCTGGTTCGGTGCGGCTGCGCCGCTCGGGTTGCTCGCACCCACACTCCGACGCCACACCGGGATCGAGTGGACCGTCGCCTCGACCCACGGTCACGAGGTCGGCTGGGCGCTGCTGCCCGGGACACGACAGCTACTGCGAGGCGTGGGTGCGGTCAACGACGTCGTCACCTACCTCGGCGACTACACCCGGCGCCGGCTGGCCCGGGCGCTCGGGTCGCACCCCCGCCTGGTACAGGTCGCGAGCGGCGTGGACCCTGCGGTGTTCCGTCCCGACTCCGACGGCGCGCAGGTACGGTCGAGGCACGGCTTGACCGGCCGGCCAGTGGTGGTCTGCGTGAGCCGACTGGTGGCCCGCAAGGGGCAGGACGCGCTGATCCGGGCGCTACCGGCGATCCGGCGGCGGGTTCCGGACGCCGCGCTGCTGCTGGTCGGCGGCGGTCCGTACCGGTCGACGCTCGAACGTCTCGTCCGCGAGCACGACGTCGCCGAGCATGTGGTCCTCACCGGTTCGGTACCGCAGGAGGAGTTGGCGGCGCACTACGCGGCCGGTGACGTGTTCGCGATGCCCTGTCGCAGCAGGGGAGGCGGCCTAGAGGTGGAGGGCCTCGGCATCGTGTACCTGGAGGCCTCCGCTACCGGGCTCCCGGTCGTGGCGGGGGACAGCGGCGGCGCCCCGGACGCGGTGCTGCCCGGCGAGACCGGCGAGGTGGTCGACGGGCGGGACGTCGCGGCGGTGGCGGCGGCGGTGGGCGGGCTGCTGGCCGATCCCACCCGCTCGGCGGCCTGGGGCGCGCGCGGCCGGGCCTGGGTGCAGGAGCGCTGGCAGTGGTCGGCGATCGCCGCGCGGTTCCGGGATGTGTTGCGAGGTGACCGCAGCTGACCCGCTCAACGGCCGTAGATCGCCGCCACCTCCTGCTTGTAGGTGCTCATGACGACGTTCCGCTTCACCTTCATCGACGGGGTGAGGGTGCCGTCCTGCTCGCTGAAGTCGACGGGCAGGACGCGGAACGCCTTGATCGCTTCGGCGTGCGACACCGACTCGTTGGCCTGATCGATGGCGTGCTGGATCTCGCTGTGCAGGTCCGGATCGTCGGCCAGCTCCGCGGCGGTGGCGGCGTCCGGCTTGTCGTGCGCCCGCTTCCACGGCCCGAGCGCGTCGGCATCCAGGGTGATCAGCGCCGCTACGAACTTCTCGTTGTCGCCGATGACGACGGCCTGGCTGACCAGCGGGTGCGAACGGATGCGGTCCTCCAGTGGCGCGGGCGCCACGTTCTTGCCGGCCGCGGTGACCAGGATCTCCTTCTTGCGACCGGTGATACGCAGGAAGCCGTCGTCGTCCAGCTCGCCGATGTCGCCGGTGTGGAACCAGCCGTCGACCAGTGCCTCGGCGCTGGCCGACGGCTGGTTCCAGTAACCGCGGAAGATGCTGCGTCCCTTCATCAGGATCTCGTTGTCGCCGTCCGCGATGCGCACCGAGACGCCGGGGGAGGGCTGGCCGACGGTCCCGATCTTGATCCGGTCCACCGTGTTTACCGCGCCGGCCGCGGTCGACTCGGTCAGGCCGTAGCCCTCCAGGACGGTGATGCCGATGCCGCGGAAGAAGTGACCGAGACGGGCGCCCAGCGGTGCGCCGCCGGAGACCGCGTAGCGCAGTTCGCCGCCGAGTGGGGCGCGTAGCTTCGGCCCGTACATGACCTTCTCGAACAGGGCGTGCTGCCAGCGCAGCCCGATCCCGGGGCCGCCCCGATCCAGCGCTTGCGAGTACGCGACGGCGACCTTTTCGCCGCGGTCGAACAGGGCGCCACGACCGCTCGCGTGCGCTTGCTGCTGGTAGGCGTTGTAGACCTTCTCGAACACCCTCGGCACCGACAGCAGGAACGTCGGCCGGAAGGTGCTGAGGTCGGCGACCAGGTTCGCGACGTCGTGCGTGTGGCCCATCCGCACCCGGTTCTCCACGCAGGCGCCCTGGATCAGCCGCCCGAACACGTGCGCGAGTGGCAGGAACAGCAGGGTCGAGCCCTGCTCGTTGAACAGCTGTGGGAGCACCGACGCGGCGGATACACCGGTGCCCCAGAGGTTGCTGTGGGTGAGTTCGCAGCCCTTGGGCCGCCCGGTAGTGCCGGAGGTGTAGATCAGCGTGGCCAGTTCTGCGCTGCCCCGACTGCGCCGGTGCTGGTCGAGGGTCTCGTCCGAGATCGCGCCGCCGGCCTCGGCCAGGCGCTGCAGGTCGGCGCCCTCGATCTGCCAGGTCTCGGTCACGCCGGGCAGGTCCGCCGCCACCTGCTGGTAGGTCCGCTGGTGCCCGGACGTCTCCAGGAACACCGCCCGGCTTCCGGAATCGGCCAGGATCCACTGCAGCTGCTCGGCGGAGGATGTCTCGTAGATCGGCACGGTGACGCCGCCGGCGGTCCAGATCGCGTAGTCCAGCAGCGTCCACTCGTACCGGGTGCTGCTCATCAGGCCGATCCGGTCGCCGGGCTCGATTCCGCGCGCGATCAGGCCTTTGGCCAGTTCGGCCACCTCGAGCGCGAACCGGGTCGCCGTGATCGGTTCCCACCCGCCGCCGGGGCCGCGCCGGGAGAAGAGGACGGCGTCGGGTGCTTCCTCGGCGTTGCGCACCACGGCGAGCGCCATGTTGGTGTCCGGTCCGGGGGCGGCGACGGCCTCGGGCACCGAGTACTCGCGCACACCGACCTCCTCGTCGATCACCGCCGTGACGCGCGGTCCGGATCTGTTCGGATGCAACGTAACGGACCGGATGCGGGAGCGGGCCGGACCACGGCGGCTCTGCCACGGCGGCCTGCGAAGATTCCCGGGTGCCGATGGTGGACCTGATCGACGAGACGTTCGTCGTCGCCACGCCGGCGGCGCTCGCCGCCGCGCTGCACGATCCGGCCGTTACCCGCAGGTATTGGCCCGACCTGGAGCTCACCGTGTTCCAGGATCGGGGCGAGAGCGGCATCCGCTGGACCGTGACCGGCGCGCTGGTCGGGACCGCGGAGATGTGGGCCGAGGCGTGGGGTGACGGGGTGCTGTTGCACGCCTATCTGCGCGCCGACATCACCAGGCGGGGCAGTGCCACCGAGCCGATCGACGGCTCGGGCCGGCGGATCGCCCACCGGTCGTTGCGGCAGCGACGTCGGCGGGCGTGGACCATGAAACGCGCCGGATGGGCGCTGAAGGCCGACTTGGAAGCTGGTCGCCCTCCCGGCGAGGGCCCTGCTGCGCCTGCGTGAGCCGCTGGCGCCTCAAGACCGCTCGCCGCGGGGTCGATCCTTTCCGGCGTGGACGACTCGCGCTGCCCGCGATGCGGCGCCGCGGTGCCGGTCGACGCCCCGTGGTGCTCGCTCTGCTTCGCGCCGACGCTCGCGCCGGCCGGACCGCCGCGGCCGGTCGAGGTGCCTTCCAGTGACCGGGTTGGTGCTGGTCCGGCTGCCCGATTGCCGCACCGCCGCCCCAGTCAGATGGGTGCCGTCCCGCGGCCTCGGGTGGCGCCCGCGACCTGGCCTTGCCTGTCCTGCGGGCACCCGAACCCGCTCGACGACACCGTCTGTAGCTGCTGTGGCGCGGCCTTCCTGGCTGCGGCGTCGAGCCCGCCCGCAGTCCGGGTGCCGCTGATCGGCGATCTGCTCGCTCGTAGCAGGGCGCAGCAGGTGGCGTTCCTGGGCGTGGCCGGGCTGCTGGCGGTCGCCGTCCTGCTCGCCGTGATGGCCTTGTTCGGTGCCGTGCTCTGACCGGCAGCGCCGGTGCGGGGCACGGTCCGCGGTTGCTGGCTGTGCGACATGGGGGTTGTTCTGGCGACGGTCATGTCGCACGGCCCGGTACGGGGGAGGGTCCGTAGGCTGCCAGTCATGCGCGTACACGTGGTCTCCGACGTCCACGGTCGCGCCGACGCCCTGGCGGACGCGGGCACCGGCGCCGACGTCCTGCTCTGCCTCGGCGACCTGATCCTGTTCATGGACTACGAGGACCACGGTGCCGGGATCATGGGCGGACTGTTCGGCCCGGATGCCGTCGGCGAGTTCATCCGGCTGCGCACCGCCCGCCGGTTCGACGAGGCACGCACGTTCTCCCGGAGGCTGTGGGCTCGCCTGGACGGTGACCCGCGGGCGGTCATTGAGCGCGAGGTGCGGGCCCAGTACAGCGCGCTGTTCGCCGCCTTCCCCGACCCGACCTATCTCACCTTCGGCAACGTCGACCAGCCCGCGCTGCTGCGCGAGTACCTGCGGCCGTACACGCACCTGCTCGACGGTGCGGTGGTCGAGCTTGGCGGGCTTCGTTTCGGCTTCGTCGGCGGTGGCTTGCAGACCCCGATGAACACGCCGTACGAGATCCCGGACGACGAGTACGCCGCGAAGGTCGCTGCGGTGGGAGCGGTTGACGTGCTGTGCAGCCACATTCCGCCCGACATCCCGGATCTCCTCTACGACACCAAGGCCGAGCGACACGAGCGTGGCAGTGCCGCGCTGCTGGAGTTGATCGAGCGGACCCAGCCGGCTTACGCCCTGTTCGGGCACGTGCACCAGCCGCTGCTGGCCGAGACCAGAATCGGGCGGACCCGCTGCGCGAACGTCGGGCACTTCCGGGCGCGCGGCCTGCCGTTCGTGTTGGAGGTGTGAGCCGCAGGCGGGGTAGCGTCCCGCCCGGACGAGGAGGTCCTGCCATGGCCGACCGGGCCAGTTCGAGCATCACCGTGGATGCGCCGCCGGACGCGGTGATGGCCGTAATAGGGGACTTCGCGGCGTACCCGACCTGGAGCGCGCACGTCAAGGACGTCACGGTGCTGGCGACGGACGACGCCGGACGGGGGACCCAGGCACGCTTTTCGGTGGAGGCCGGTGTCTTCCGCGACCAATACACCCTGACGTACGACTGGTCCGTGCCAAAGACGCTGTCGTGGCGGCTGGTCGAGGGTCAGATGCAGAAGTACCAGGAGGGCTCCTACGTGCTGCGCCCGCTCGGGCCCGGTACCGAGGTCGTCTACGACCTGACCGTGGAGCTCGCCATCCCGATGCTCGGCTTGTTCAAGCGCAAGGCCGAGAAGACGATCATCGATACGGCGCTGCGGGGCCTCAAGCGACAGGTGGAAGCGATCTACGACCCGGGGGTCGATACCCGCCAGGCGCCGGGCCGGTAGCCGACCGGTGGCGGCGCGCCGGGACAGCGTCACGGCATTACGCTGACTGTCCACGTCGTACCGTCAGCGAGTTGCAGTGGTCCAACGGGCGGAAGGAGCCGGCTGCGGTGCGCCTCGTGTTGTTCACCGGCAAGGGCGGGGTCGGGAAGACGACCGCCGCTGCGGCCACTGCTGCGCTTGCTGCGGGAGAAGGCCGGAAGGCGCTCGCCGTCTCCGCTGACCCCGCGCGCTCCCTCGCTGAGGTGTTGGGGGTCTCGCTCGGGGCCGAACCCGTCGACGTCGCCGGGCCGCTGTCGGCGCTGCAGGTCGAGCCCCAGCGGGCTTGCGACGACGCCTGGCCCGCGGTGCGCGACGCCTTGTCGGCGTGGTGGGACACGGCCGGCTTCTTGCCGCCGGGCGTCGGGCTCGCCGGGGTCCCGGCTGTCGCGGGCGTGCTGACGTTGCTCGCGATCCGCGACGCGGCCCGGTCGGCGAACGCGGACCTGATCTGCGTCGACTGCGCGTCGACCGCTGAGACAGTGCGGCTGCTGCAATGGCCCGAACTCATCACCGCGTGGCTGCAGCGGCTGCTACCGCGGGTCGAGGGTGCGCTGGTTCGCGGGTCGAAATCCCTGCTGAACCGGGCACTCAGCATGCCAGCACAGTCGGAAGCGCTGCGCGACGCATTGACCCGGTTGGATGCCGAACTGGCGGACGCGCAGGCATTGCTGGCCGATCCGCTGACCACCAGCGTCCGGCTGGTGCTCACGCCTGAACGGTCTGCGGTCGCGCACACCCGACGTGCCCTCACCGCGCTCGCCCTGCATGGACACCGGGTCGACGGCCTCATCCTGAACCGGGTACTCGCGCCGGACGGCGCCGACCCGTGGCGCGCCGGTTGGGCGGCGGCGCAACAGGAGCAGCTCGCGGTGATCCGGGCTGATTTCGGCGCGTTGCCGATCTGGGAGATGGCATACGGGCCAGCCGAACCGCTCGGGGTCGCGGCACTCGCCGATCTCGCCCGCGGCGGGTACGGCGGTGCCGATCCGCTGGGTGGTGCCGCTGGCCGCGACCCGCTCGTGATCCGGCGCACGCCGGACGGTTTCGCGCTCGAACTCCCGCTGCCGTGGGCCGATCGCAGCGAGCTCGATCTCGCCCGCTATGGAGACGACCTGCTGGTGCGGGTCGGTGCGCAGCGGCGGACCCTGCACCTGCCCGCGGCTGTGCGTGGATGCCAAGTCGCCGGTGCGCGCCTGGCGGACGGGGTGTTGACGATCCGGTTCCAGCCCGGCCCGGAACGGCGGTCGGGCGGATGAGCGCGCACCCGATGGCCGAGGAGGCGGCCCGTATCGTCGAGGCGGTGCAGGAGTGGTTCGCGGCC
>DASZVT010000135.1:0-2492 GCA_035546915.1 Mycobacteriales bacterium
GCTCACCAGCGCGGGGTCCGACGCCGGCGGGAGGGCGCCGGGGCAGTCGACGCCGCGTTCAGACGCGGGATCCATCGCAGTACCGAGCAGGTGCAGCGGGTCAGGCGCCCGATCCGGCGCGGGTGCGGCAGTGGTCACAGCCGGAACCTCCTGGCAGTCGCCTCCATCGTCCCACAGGGCGGGAGACGACTTCCCGATGAGGCGCCGCCGCCGGACCGGGCAGGATGGTGTGGTGCGGGTCCTCATCGCTCCGGACTGCTTCACCGGCAGCCTGTCCGCTGCCGAGGTGGCGCAGGCGATCGGTGACGGCTGGCGCCGGTCAGCGCCACGAGACACGCTCGACCCGGCCCCGCTCAGTGATGGCGGACCGGGGTTCCTGGACGTCCTCGCCGGGGTGGGCGGCGCGCTGGTGCCGGTGACGGTGGCCGATCCGCTCGGCCGGCCGGTGCCCGCCACGCTGCTGACCCGCGGACCGGTGGCCTACGTCGAATCGGCGCAGGCGTGCGGACTGCACCTGCTGGCGGTGGGGGAGCGTGACCCGGAGCGCACCAGCACCGCCGGGGTGGGGATGCTGCTCCGGGCCGCCCTCGATGCCGGTGCGACCCGGATCGTGGTCGGGCTGGGTGGCAGCGGTACGAACGACGGTGGTCGCGGCGCGCTGCAGGAGCTGGGCGCGGACGTCGACCGGCTGCGGGCGGTCGACCTGGTGGTCGCAACCGACGTGGACAACCCACTGCTCGGCCCGGACGGGGCGACGGCGGTGTTCGGACCGCAAAAGGGAGCGGATCCGGCCGCGATGGCTCGACTGGAACGGGCAATGGCGGCTTATGCCAGCACCACGGGTACTCCCGAGCACGCCGCCGCGGCCGGTGCCGGCGCCGCCGGCGGACTGGGGTTCGCCCTGTTGGCCTGCGGTGGGCGACGGGTGAGCGGGTGTGAACTGGTGTTCGAGGAGGTGGGCCTGCCGGAACGGGTTGCCGCGGCCGATCTGGTCATCACCGGCGAAGGGCGCTACGACGCGCAGTCAGCACGTGGCAAAGTCCCGGCGGGGGTCGCCGCACTGGCGGCCGCGCACGGTACGCCGTGCGTGCTGCTCGCCGGCCAGATCGCCATCGGACACGACCAGACCGTGACGCCCGGCGTGACGGAATGGCACGGCCTGGCGGACCCCGCGGATCCGGCCGCCGTGCTGGCGGCACAACGTGACGCGGCCCGGCTGCTGCGGCAACGCGCCGCCCGAATCGGGGCCCAGTGGTCGTCTGCGGCCGGCCACTGACCTACCATCGGGAACACAGGTCGGCACCTGCGGTGTTGGACCTGTCACCGGCCAACGGCCGGCGTGCTCGATCCGTACCAGCCGACCCCGACCTTCCGGGAGTTCATCGATGACCGCTCAGACCGAGACCCAGACCACGCCCGCTACCGGCGTGATCCTCACCGACACCGCCGCCACCAAGGTCAAGGCCCTGCTCGAGCAGGAAGGTCGCGAGGATCTCGCGCTGCGGATCGCCGTCCAGCCGGGCGGCTGCTCGGGACTGCGCTACCAGCTCTTCTTCGACGAGCGTTCGCTCGATGGAGACGTCGCCGCCGACTTCAACGGTGTCACGGTCGTGACCGACCGGATGAGCGCCCCGTACCTGGGTGGCGCCAGCATCGACTTCGTCGACACCATCGAGAAGCAGGGCTTCACGATCGACAACCCCAACGCCGCCGGGTCCTGCGCCTGCGGCGACTCGTTCCACTAGGAATCGACCAGCCCCTACCCAGCCCGGACGGACACCCGTCAGGGCTGGGTAGTCTGCGCCGCTGTGAATACCGTCCTCACCGGATCCATCGCCACCGACCACCTGATGACGTTCCCGGGTCGCTTCCGGGACTCGTTGCTCGAAGGCTCGCTGGAGAAGGTCAGCCTTTCCTTCCTCGTTGACGAACTCGTCGTCCGGCGTGGCGGTACCGCGGCGAACATCGCGTTCGGGATGGGGTCGCTCGGTTGCCGCCCGGTGCTGGTCGGGGCGGTGGGCGAGGACTTCGCCGACTACCGCAGTTGGCTCGAGCGCCATGGCGTCGACACCGCCAGCGTGCTGGTGAGCGAGACCGCGCACACCGCCCGGTTCCTGTGCACCACCGATACCGACCTCAACCAGATCGCGTCGTTCTACCCGGGGGCGATGAGCGAGGCCCGGGACATCGAGCTGGCCCCGGTGGCGAGGCGGCTCGGCTCGATCGATCTCGTCGTGGTGAGTCCGAACGACCCCGAGGCGATGCTGCGCCATACCGACGAATGCCGTCAGCGCGGGTACCCGTTCATGGCCGATCCCAGCCAGCAACTCGCCCTGATGGACGGACCGGACCTGCGGCGTCTGGTCGACGGTGCTCGCTACCTCGTGACGAACGAGTACGAACGCGACCTGCTGGCGAGCAAGACCGGGTGGACCGAGAAGGAGCTGCTCACCCGGGTCGGTATCCGGCTGACCACCATCGGTGCCGAGGGA
>DASZVT010000136.1:0-14216 GCA_035546915.1 Mycobacteriales bacterium
ATGTTCCGCGACGACACGCTGACCCGCCCCCTCGACCAGGCGCTGACCCGGGCCGAGTCGGTGGCCTGGCGCAGCGGAGAAGCTGCCGGGCGCGGCGCCGCGCAGACCGACAGCCGGACTCTGCGGGACGGCGTCGCGGCCCGGATCGCCGACCTGCTGGGGGGGGTACGAGCCGGCGTCGCGGGCCAGGTCACCCTCGCCAGCCGGCACGGCAAGGTTCCGGTAACGGTGGAGAACTCCCTGTCCGAGCCGGTCACGGTAGCGCTGACCCTCAACAGCGCGGACCGCACCAAGCTCGCGTCGCCCGGCGCCAGCACCTACACCATCGCCGCCGGGTCCAAGCAGCGGATCCTGCTGCCCGCGGACACCCAGCGCGCAGGTAGCTTCCGCGTTCGGCTGACGCTGTCCACCCCGAGCGGGCTGACGATCGCCGTCACCCCGCTCGTGGTGCATTCCTCGGCCTACGGCACGATCACGCTCGTCATCACCGCCGTGGCGCTCGCGGTGCTCGTCATCGCGTTGCTGATCCGGTTCTCGCGCCGGTTCCGGCAGTGGCGTGCCCACCCCCGCCCCCGCGCGTCGGATCCTGCGTGAGCGCCACCACCACCGTAGCTCCCGCTGCCTCCTCCCGCGGGCTCGCCCGCAGTGGCGGTGCGATGGCGATCGGGACGGTCCTGTCGCGTATCACCGGCTTCCTGCGGACAGCCGCCCTGCTGGCTGCGCTCGGCAGTACCGGCGTCGCCGACGCCTACAACGTCGCGAACACGACACCCAACATCATCCACGACTTGCTGCTCGGCGGGATCCTGTCGAGCGTCGTCGTACCACTGCTCGTCCGCGCCCGGCGCGAGGACGAGGACGCCGGCGAGCGCTTCACCTCGGTCCTGTTCAGCGTCACCATGATCACTCTGGTCGCGGTCACGATCGTCGCGATCCTCGCCGCGCCGTTGTTGATGCGCATCTACGTCAGCGGGGAAGCCACCGATGCCGACCGCGCTCTCGCGGTCAGCTTCATCCGGTTGTTCATGCCGCAACTGGTCTTCTACGCGTTGTCCGCACTGATCGGCGCGGTGCTCAACGTGCGCGGCAAGTTCGGAGCAGTCGGCGCGGTCCCGGTCATCAACAACCTCGTCGTGATTGCGATCGCGGGCATCTTCATCGCCAGTGCGGACCGCAAGCACCTCGGCCACAACGGGCTGCCGCACGGCGAGATGCTGCTGCTCGGAATCGGGACCACCCTCGGGGTCGTCGCCATGGCGCTTGCGCTAGTGCCGTCGATGCGCGCTGCCGGCATCCGAGTGCGCTTCATCCCGGACTGGCGCGAGCCCCGGCTGCGCATGGCTGCGCGCCTCGGCGGCTGGGTGGTGGGCTACGCCGTCGTCAACCAGCTCGGTTTCCTGGTGATCACCCAGCTCGCCACCCGACACGGCGGCGATTTCACCATCTACTCCACCGCCTACCAGCTGTTCCAACTGCCGCACGCCATCATCGCCGTCTCGGTGATCTCGGCGCTGATGCCAGGGCTGTCGCACGCGGCCGCGGTCGGTGATCTGGCCGGGGTTCGACACCAGCTCTCCCGCGGCCTGCGACTCACCTTCGTCTTCCTGTTGCCGGCTGCACTGGGGCTCGCCGCGCTGGCGCAGCCGATCGCGACCGGAGCGTTGCAGTACGGCGCGACCGGAGCGCAGGCGGCGCGGACCATCTCCGACACGCTCGCGGCGTTCGCGATCGGCCTTCCGTTCTTCAGCGCTTACCAGCTGCTGTTACGCGCGTTCTACGCCCAGCAAGACAGTCGGACGCCGACGCTCATCAACGTCGTCTGCAACGTGGTCAACGTGGTGGCCGCGGTGATCCTCGCCCTGACATTGCCCCCGCATCTGCGCGTCCCCGGGCTCGCGGCGGCGCTCGCCGTTGCCTACCTCGTCGGCGCGGCGGTGGCGGCGAGGCTGCTGCGCCGGTCACTCGGTGGTCTCGACGGGTACCGCGTGCTACGGCTGTCGGTGCGGGCCTCGCTCGCCGCACTGGTCGCCGCCGCTGGGGCTCGGATCGTCGCGGACATCATCCGCGAGTGGGGCGCCGGCCCTGGTCCGGCGATCATCGCCACCCTGGTCGCCGCCGCGTTCGGCATCGCGGTGTACATCTGGCTGGCCCGGCAGATGCGGATCCGGGAACTGACCAGTCTGTTGAACCTGCTGCCGGTCCCCGGCCGGCGCCGCTGACGGCGGATCAAGACCGCCTTCGCGGCGGTCGACACCACCGGGGTGGTGATCGGTTGGTTGACCCGTCTCGTCGTGGTCCTGGTGATCCTCGGCGTGCTCGGCTACGACGGGATCTCGCTGGCGGCGTCCCGGGCCGGTGCGCCGGACGACGCGGATCAGGCCGCCCAGGCGGCCGCGAGCGCCTGGGCGCAGTCGCACAACTGGAACGCCGCCACGCTCGCAGCCCAGCAATCACTGACCGACACAGAAGTACTGGTGCCCGGCAGTCTGGCCATCTCGCCGACCGGTGCAGTCACGCTGCGGATCCGGCGGCACGTGGTGACGCTGGTCACCAAGGACATCCCCAAGGCGAAGGACCTGACCGGCTTCACCGTCACCGGCTCGGCCTCGGCGGCGACACCGTGACGGTGCTTGGCAGACGGTGCAGGCAGCTGCTGATCCTGCCGGTCGCGCTCGCCAGCACGCTGGTGCTCACCGGCATCCTGTTTGCGGGCCCGGCCCGGGCGGACACACCTGCACAGCGCGCCGCCGCGCTCGCGCAGCAGGTACACGACCTGCAGCGCCGGGCGGAGGCCGCGACCGAGCTATACGACTTGACGCAGGGCGAGCTCGGAAACGTCGTCACACAGGCTTCCCTCGCCCAGCAGCGAGCGGAACAGGCTCGCGTCACCGAAGCGACGAGCAGCGACCAGGCCGCACAACGGGTCCGCGACCTCTACATGCTCGGCGGACCTGGCGCGCTCTACCTGCAGGCGATCACCGGTAGCGGTGACTTCACCAATCTGCAGACCGGACTGATCGCGGCGCACCATGTGCTCCAGGACAGCCGCGCGGCCGCGACCGCCGCCGAAGCGACCAGCGCAGCCGCGCAGCAAGCGGACGAGCGTGCGCAGTCGCTCGCAGACCGCCAGACCCGCCTGGAGACGCAGCTCGCGAACCAGGTCAGCACCATCCGCGCGACGCTCGCCCAAGCCCAGCACGCGCTCGACGCTGCCAACGCAGAGGTCCGGACACTGGCGGCGCAGGCAGAACTGCAGCGTGCCGCCCGTGACAGCGCCGGTTTCACCGCGGCGCTGGCCGCGGCGATCCAGTCCGACCCGGGTGGCGCCGGCCAGGCTTCTTCCCCGGTCGCCGCGAAGGCGCTCGCGGCGGCTGAGTCACTGCAGGGCAAGCCATACGTCTGGGGTGGCACCGGACCAAACGGCTACGACTGTTCGGGGCTGACCGGCGCCGCGTATGCCGCGGCCGGCCTGCGGCTGCCGCGTACCGCGGCCCAGCAATATCGGGCCGGTCCGCACGTCCCGCTGGCCGACCTCCGTCCGGGCGACCTCCTATTCTGGGCTGCAAATCCCAGTAATCCGGCGACGATCGATCACGTCGCGATCTACGCCGGCGCCAGCATGATGGTGTCCGCCAACCACACCGGCGACGTGGTCCGACTGCAACGGGTCTGGTGGCAGGGGTACGCCGGCGCGACCAGACCGGTCGCGAACATGGCCGCCCAGGTAGCCGGCCCGATGTGGTCCTCCGGACAACGGAACTGAGCCGGATCACGCGACAGTCGTCGGATGACGCCGATGTGCGCCTTCCGTCCCTACGATGAATACGTGGTCCGACCCCCGACATCCGCGCGGGCAACCGGGGCAGTCCCGGCCCCGGGGGCCGGCGGCGACCTCGGCCCGACCGCCGGCGCCCTGATCGGGGGTCGGTACCGACTCGAGCGCCTGCTGCGCAGCCCGGAAACGGACGTGACCCGGACCGACGGTGGGGTGCTGTGGAGAGCCCACGACCAGGTGCTGTCCCGGCCGGTGGTGGTGCGGTTGCTGGTCGCCTCGCCGCCGTCGACCCGGGCCGCTTTTCTCGCCGCGGCTGTGGGGACCGGGCGCTGCACCGACCCGCTCGTCGCTGCGACGTACGACGCAGCCGCGGAATCCCCGGTCCCCGCCGACGACGATCCCGCCGACCCCGCCTCCGACCCGCGGCCACTCTGCTTCCTGGTGCGGGAGTGGGTGGACGGGCAGACCCTGCGCGACGTGCTGCTCGACGGACCGCTGTCGCCGGAGCGCGCCACCGCCGTGCTCCGAGACACTGCGGCGGCGCTGGCGCACGTGCACGAGACCGGCTACGCGCACGGACGGGTGCACCCGGCGAACGTGCTGGTCCGCACGGACGGGCAGATCCGGCTCTGCGACGCAGCCGTGGGCGTTGCCCTAGCGGGCGAGACCGAGACCGCCGACCTGATGACGGCCGACACGATCGGCCTCGGTCGCACCCTGTACGCCGCGCTGACGGGACGGTGGCCGGACGGGACGTGGCGGGGGCTGGCGCCGGCGCCCCGGGCGAATACCGACCCGGACGCGCCGCCACTGCCGGCCCGACAGGTGCGGGCCGGTGTCCCGCGCGAGCTAGACGCCGTGGTCTCGCGGATTCTCGATCTGGATCCCCGGCAGGACGCGCCGCCACTGCGTACGCCTGCCGCGGTTGCGGCCGCGCTCGCCGCGCTCCCGACCGCCGAGACCGACCTGGTCGAGCCGCGGGCACCGGACACCCGCCGGCAACGGCGGCGGCACCCGTGGCGGTTGCGGGCCGTCCTCGGGGTGGGCGTGTTGGTGCTGGCCGGAGTGGGGTGGTCCCTCGGGCAATCGCTCGGGCGGGTTCCCAGCCAGGGGCCGGACGTGCCGGCGTTCTCCGCGCAGCCGAGCGCCGGAAATGGCTCGAACGCACTGATCCCGATCAAATCGGTGGCGAGCTTCGATCCGCCGCCCGGGGACGGCAGTGAGAACCCCGCTGAGACGTTCGCCGCACACGACGGCGAACAAGGGACCGCCTGGCAGACGCAGCGCTACACCACTGCCGACCTCGGGAATATCAAGCCCGGCGTCGGGCTGCTGGTCGACCTGGGGACCGCCGAAGAGGTGAGCCGGGTCGACCTCACCTTCCTCAACGAGGGCACCGACGTCGAACTGCGTGCGATGCCTGCGTCGGCCACCAGTCCCGGCACCGTGCTCGCAGACTTCGCCGCGGTGGCCCAGCACCGCGATGCCGCACGGGCCGCCGTGCTCACGCCACCGGCGGGTACGGTCAGTCGCTACTGGTTGGTGTGGCTGACCCGGCTTCCGCACGTCGACGGCGGATACCGCGGAGCCATCGCGGAGATGGCGTTCCGGCACTGATCGGTCAGCCCGGCCGGGAACGCTGCCGCGCGCACGTACGTCCCTCTTGGGAGGGGTGTGCAGCCGCACCGGGCACGGCCGCGCGCCGACCCGGCGACGAGGGAACGGAGGACAGGTCGTGGGTGCGCATCTGGGCGACGAGCAGCTCACCGCCCTCGCGGCCCGCCGCATCGCCGGTGACGATGCCCAGGATGGTGACGATGCCCAGGACCAGGTGACCGCGCACCTGGCGTCGTGCCGAACCTGCCAGCGGCGCTACGACGATCTCGCCCAAGTGCGCCGCGCGCTGTCCACACTGCCGACGCCGCCGGTCCCGTCCGGCGTGCTCGACGGCATCCAGGCTCGGCTCAGCGGTGAGGACGAGGGTCCGTCGGTGCCGCGACGCTCGTGGCGACCGCGCCGCCGCGCTGGCGCCGAACGATTCACGCCGCGGCACCTGACCGTGGCCGCGTTGCTCGCGCTCGCGGCCGGGCTGGTCAGCGTCGCGGTCCGAGGCGGCAATGGGGGGGCGCCGGGAGCACCCACCGCGGAGACCTCGGCGAGCGCCCTCGGCCTCACCCGCGACAGTCCGTCATCGGCTACCGCGACGAGTTCGATCGGCACCACCGCACCGCGGCGCGCCCCGCTGGTCGTGGTGTCCGGCGACCTGTTGTTGATCGCGCGCGACCGCGATTACCACCACGCCACCCTCGCCGACGGGGTCGTCGACCTGTTCGCCGATACGGCCGTGGTCCGGAACGGGATACGCGCTATGCCTGCCGCAAGTCAGCATCGGACCGAACCGACCGACGCCTGCCTGCACGCGCTCGCTGACGAACTCGCCTCCGGCTCCTCGACCGAGCTCTCCCTGGTCGCAGTGGAGGCGGCGCGCTACGACAGCGCTCCGGCCACGGTGTTGGTGTTCCGCGACACCTCAGTACCCGACGGGGTGTTCACGGCCTACACCGCCAGTACGGCGCCCAGCGCCAGCAGCCAGCAAGCACCCGAGCGGGGCCTCGCCGTCGCGATCGGGGGAAGCTGCACCGACACCCAGCCTCGCGTGCTCGACCAAGTCAGTCTCGGCTCGTAGTGCCGGCTACCCGCGAGCGGCGCCGGCGCGGCGGCGCCGCGTACAGCTCCCCGATTGCTACTCCCACCAGCGCGGCCGCCACCGGTGGCAGCCACCGACCGGCGGGACCGTATGGCTCGTCCGCGAACTGGAACGCGTACAGCGCCGAGAGGACGGCGTAACCGCCGCTCACCAGACGGACCCCGAGCCCGAGCACAGTGGACGTCGCCGAGACCGGTCCGGCGGCACGGCGCGCGGACACCGCGCAGGCCGCGCCGACCAGGCCCGGCACCAGCACCGAGAAGAACTCGGCCCCGACGTAGTTGTAGGCAATCACCGCGCCGATCAGACACGTCAGCCAGCCGGCGAGCGCGGCCCGCACGATGCCGGCGAGCACGACCGGACGGGTCACGCGGACGTCACCGGCCGCAGCGCGGCGGCTCGGCCGCGCGCTCGGCCCAAGGCGCCATCGGCAGACCAGGCACCCGTCCTGCCAGACCGGGATGTCGGACGCGCAGCGCAGCCGGCCACAGTTGGGGCACCGGTCCGCGGCCGGACGCCCCGGGTGTGCAGCGCAACGCGGCACCGGGGCACCCTGCCGCCGGATGCCCGCACCGTCGTCGCCCATGAGGATCACTGTCCCAGGTCGGCAGGCGGGAACACGCCGCCGGTAGCATCGGTTATGCGGAGCGCCGGCCAACCGGCAGTACCTCCGACGATCACATCCCGACGATCACGCCAAGGTATCAGCGGCAGAAAGGCGCCCCTGTGACCAGCAGCTCCGCACCCACCGACGGCGGCACCGAACCCAGTGGACCCGAATCCGGTGATATCGAACAGAGCGCCGTCGAGAAGGTCGTCATCGTCGGCTCCGGACCGTCCGGTTACACGGCCGCGCTCTACACCGCACGCGCCGAGCTGAACCCCGTTGTCATCGAGGGCGCGATCGACGGTGGCGGCGCGCTCATGAAGACCACCGAGGTCGAGAACTTCCCGGGCTTCCCGGACGGCATCATGGGTCCGGCGCTGATGGAGTCGATGCGCGCACAGGCGGAGCGTTTCGGTGCGCGCGTCGTGACCGACGATGCGGTGGCGTTGGACCTTGCCGCCACCCCGAAGGTCGTGACGCTCGAAGACGGCACCACCTACCGGGCTGAGACGGTCATCGTCGCCACCGGTTCGGCCTACCGCTATCTCGGCATCGAGCGGGAGCAGGAACTGCTCGGCCGCGGGGTGTCCGCCTGCGCTACCTGCGACGGCTTCTTCTTCAAGGATCGCGACATTGCCGTGGTCGGCGGCGGGGATACCGCGATGGAGGAAGCGACCTTCCTAACCCGGTTCGCCCGGTCCGTCACGGTCGTGCACCGGCGTGACGCACTGCGCGCCAGCAAGATCATGCAGGAGCGAGCCCACAACGACCCGAAGATCTCGTTCGCTTGGAACAGCGAGGTCGTCGCGATCCACGGGGACGGCGCGGTGAGCGGCCTGACGTTGCGCGACACCGTCACCGGTGAGACACGCGATCTCCCGGTCACCGGCTTGTTCGTGGCGATCGGGCACGACCCGCGCTCAGAGCTCGTCCGGGGTCAGCTGGACCTGGACGACGAGGGCTACATCCTGGTGCATCACCCGACGACGGCCACCAACATCGACGGCGTCTTCGCGGCCGGTGACGTGGTGGATCACGTCTACCGCCAGGCGATCACCGCCGCGGGCACCGGCTGCGCCGCCGCGCTGGACGCGGAGCGCTGGCTGGCTGCGCACGGCGAGCCCGTCACCCTGATCCCGAACGAGATCTACGCCGCGGCCCAGGTCCGCTGACCCGACCCAGTCATCCAGCCCGAAGTCATCCACCCCGAAGTAGAGACGGAGACACCCATGGGTGCCAACACCAAGGCCACGTCCGACGCCACCTTCGAGCAGGACGTGCTCAGCAGCGACAAGCCCGTGCTGGTGGACTTCTGGGCAGAGTGGTGCGGCCCATGCAAGATGGTCTCGCCGGTGCTCGAAGAAATCGCGGCCGAGCACGCCGACAAGATCTCGATCGTCAAGCTCAACATCGACGAGAACCCGCAGACGGCGCGCAACTACCAGGTCATGTCGATCCCGACCATGTCGGTGTTCGTCGGTGGTCAGGTGGCGAAGTCCATCATCGGCGCCAAGCCGAAGGCAGCACTGGTTCGGGAGCTGGAGGACTACCTCTAAAGCGGGCCCACGCGGCCGCGGGCCCGCGTACAGACACGCCCGACCGTCCAAACGGTCCGTGAAGGCGCCGTGACCCTCCGGGGTGCGTCATGCTGTGAGAGCTTCATAGGACCAAGCCGTAGGACCAAACCGGCAGCAATGACTGCCGCTGAAGATCGACATCGTCGACGCAAAGAGGTGACCCCGACACCGTGCCCGTGTTTCGACTTGGCTCCCGCGACCCAGCCGTCGCGCAGGTCCGTGGCTGGTTACTGGAGCTCAGGTTGCTCGATCCGGATACGGGCGAGGCCGCCGAGGCTTTCACTCCCGCGGTCGAGACAGCGGTCCGCGCCTTTCAGCAACAGCGCGGGCTGCATGTGGACGGTCGGGTGGGTCCCGAGACCTACCGCGAGCTCGAGGGCGCGCGCTGGAAGCTCGGCGGTCGTACCTTGCATCACCACGTGTCGCACCCGTTCTTCGGCGATGACGTGCTGGTGCTCCAGCAGCGGCTGTCCGAGCTCGGCTTCCATGTCGGACGCCCAGACGGGCACTTCGGAGCCCAGACTGCGGCCGCGCTGCGTGATTTCCAACGCAATTACGGCCTCGCTGTAGACGGAACGGTCGGTCCGGACACCATCCGGGCGCTGCGTCAACTGTCCCGGTCAGTGGTAAGCGGACGGCGCTATGAGCTGCGGGAGGCGGAGGCACTGCGCCACCGCGGCCCCCGCCTCGCCGGCAAGAAGGTCGTCGTCGACCCCGGGCACGGAGGGGACGAAACCGGCTGGACTGCAGGCGATCTCACGGAGCGCGACCTTGTCGCCGACCTGGCCCGGCGGTTGGTCGGGCGACTATCCGCACTCGGGGTCGAGGCGTTTCTCACCCACGGACCGGACGGCTGTCCCAGCGCGGCCGAACGGGCCGAGCTGGCTAACGCGACCAACGCCGACCTGCTGCTGTCCCTACATCTCGACGGTGCCACCTCACCGGCCCCGAACGGGGTCGCGACCTTCTACTACGGCACCGGGCTGGGCCGGGGTTCCGTACCCGGCGAACGGTTGGCGGAACTCGTCCAGCGCGAGCTGGTCGCACGCACCGACCTCACCGACAACCGCACGCATCCCCGTACCTGGGAACTGCTCCGCCGCACCAGGATGCCGGCGGTGCAGGTCGAACTGGGTTATCTCACCCATCCTGGTGACGCACGGCGGCTGGCAGACCCCGCGCTGCGGGATACCGTCGCCGAAGCCCTGCTCGTCGCGATCCAACGGCTCTTCCTGCCCGACGACCTCGATCCACCCACCGGTGTGCTGGAGCTGCGGGCCCTCACGCTCGGCGCCTGAACCGCGGCTCAGCTCGGTAGGCCGGCCGGTCGCAGCGGGTCTGTCATCGACCCGAGCAACCGCTCCAGCGCAACCTCCACGTCCTCGCGCCAACTCACCGTCGAGCGCAGCTCCATCCGCAGCCGAGGCCAGCGAGGATGCGGGCGCACGGTCTTGAACCCGACCGCGATCAGGTGCGCCGCCGGTAGCACGCAGTGCGGCGAGTGACTCCCGGTTGCGGTCGGGTCCGCATCACCGAACGCCTCGATCGCGCGGACCCCGCGGCGCACCAGATCCTTGGCGACCGCCTGGACCAGCACCCGCCCCAGCCCTCCGCCGCGGAAGTCCTCGGCCACCTGGGCGGTCATCAGCAGGACGGCGTCCGCGCTGACCGGGCTGGTCGGGAACGCGACCGAGCGGGGCACGTACGACGGCGGCGCGAATGTCACGTAGCCGGCCGGATAGCCGTCGACATAGGCGATCTTGCCGCACGAACCCCACTGCAGCAGCGCCGCGGACAGCCAAGCCTCCTTCTCGAACGCGGTATCACCGGCTTTCTCCGCACGGCCGCGCGCGACCGGATCCAGTTCCCACATCACGCAGTGCCGACAGGGTTCGGTGAGATCGTCGAGGTTATCGAGCGTGAGCGACACGACGCGCCTGCTCACGAGACACCGCCGTGCCTACCGCCCCGGGTCCGGCCGGCGCCGCGCCGCAGCCTGGTCAGCGGATCGTCCAGCACCTCGCCGCCCGCGACCTCGCTGGGCACGACGGGCGGTCCCGGAGGAGCCGGGAGCCGGCGCCCTGGCCGCCGGCTCTCCCCGCGCCTGACGGTGGCCGCGCCGACCGCGCCGAGCAGGAACCCGCAGGTGCCGAGCAGTACGCGTCCTGCGGCCCGACGGGCCGGGCTGTCAGGTTCCGACATCGCGACGTTCCCTTCGGAGTTACCGGGTTGACGGTAGCTGCCCGCGGCGCCACGCGCGCAAGTCGATGGGCGCCCCGCGAAGCACTGGGTACCCTGAAAGAGGTCACGGTCGTGGCCGGAACGGCGAGCAGAGGTAGGTGCGCGATGGCGGGCGTCACGCTCGACCCGTACCGGGACCGCTACGCGCAGCGTATGCACGGCATGACGAGTTCGGAGATCCGAGCCCTGTTCGCCGTCGCCAACCGGCCCGAGGTGGTCTCGCTGGCCGGCGGGTCGCCGTACACCGCAGCCCTGCCGATGGATGCCGTCGGTGCGATGCTCGCCGAGCTGGTTGCCGACCGCGGCGCTGCCGCACTGAACTACGGTCCCGGTCAGGGTGATCCCGTGCTGCGCGAGCAGATCTGCGAGGTGATGGCCCTGGAGGGAATCACCGCTTCACCGGAGGACATCGTCGTCACCGTCGGCAGCCAGCAAGGACTCGACCTGGTCAGCAGGGTGTTCCTGGATCCGGGTGACGTGGTGCTCGCCGAGGCACCGTCCTACGTCGGTGCGCTCGGTACCTTCACCGCCGCCGAAGCCGAGGTCCGGCACGTCCAGATGGACGATGACGGCCTGATCCCGGAAGCCCTGGATGCGGCGATCGCGCGTTGCAGCGCCGAGGGTGTGCGCGCGAAGTTCCTCTACACGGTGCCCAACTTCCACAACCCGGCCGGCGTTTCGCTAGCCGAGGACAGGCGCGAGCAAATCCTCCAGATCGCCGCTACTGCAGGCCTTCTCGTGCTCGAGGACAACCCGTACGGGCTGCTCGGCTTCGACGCGGAACCGACCCGGGCGCTACGCGCGCGGACCGACGAGGGGGTCATCTATCTCGGCTCGTTCTCCAAGACCTTCGCGCCGGGCTTCCGCGTCGGCTGGGTGTACGCCCCGCACGCGACCCGGGAGAAACTGGTGTTGGCCAGCGAGGCACAGATCCTGTGCCCGCCCTCATTCAGCCAGTTCGCGGTGTCACGCTACCTGGCGACTCAGCCTTGGCGTGAACAGATCAAGGCGTTCCGGGAGCTCTACCGGGAGCGCCGGGACGCGTTGCTGGACGCGATGGCGGCGCATTTCCCGCCGAGTTGCTCGTGGACGCGCGCGCACGGCGGTTTCTACAGTTGGGTGACGTTGCCCCCCGGCGTGCATAGCAAGGTGATGCAGCCACGCTCGCTCGCAGCCCGAGTCGCGTACGTCCCGGGCACCGGGTTCTACGCCGACGGCCAAGGTGGCAGCAACCTGCGCCTGTCGTACTGCTTTCCACCGGTCGACCGAATCCGCGAGGGTGTTCGCCGGCTCGCGGCCGTGATCGAGGAAGAGGTGGACCTGTTGGAGACGTTCGGGCCAACCGCGGGGGGCGCCACCGCAACGACCGGCCCGGACCATCAGCCCGCGACGTCCGCCTCCGCGCCACCTCCGGACTTGGTCTGACCGGCGTGACATCGACCGCGCCGACCGGTGCCGGTACCGGCACTGCGTCGGGCTCCGAGTTGGGCCGAGTGCTGGTGCTCGCAGGCGGCCTCACCTACGAGCGGGACGTGTCGCTCAAGAGCGGACGACGTGTCGTCGATGCGCTCAAAAACGCTGCGGCAGAGGCGATCTTGGCGGACGCTGACGCCGCGTTGTTGCCATTGATCGCAGACCTCGACCCCGCAGCGGTGCTCATCGCACTACACGGCGGCTCGGGCGAGGACGGCGCGATCCGCAGCATCCTGGACAGCGCCGGAGTGCCGTATGTCGGGACCCCGGCCGCCAGCTGCCGGCTCGCTTTCGACAAGCCGACCGCGAAGGAACTGCTGCGGCGGGCCGGAATCGTCACTCCGGACTGGGTCGCGATCCCACACACCACGTTCCGGGAACTGGGGGCGGCCGCAGTGCTGGATGCCATCGTGTCCCGCCTCGGCCTGCCGCTGATGGTGAAGCCCGCGCAGGGCGGGTCCGCTCTGGGCGCGACGGCCGTGCGCTCCGCTGGCGAGCTCCCCGCTGCGATGGTGAGCTGCTTCTCGTACGGCGAGACGGCACTGGTGGAGCGGTTCGTCGAGGGTGTCGAGATCGCAGTTTCGGTGCTGGATCTCGACGGCGCGCCGCAGGCGTTGCCCGCCGTCGAGATCACCGCTCCGGACGGGATCTACGACTACGCCGCGCGTTACACCGCCGGGGAGACAGAGTTCCACGTACCGGCTCGCGTCGGTGCCGACGCGGCCGAGGCCGCACGCGCCGTCGCGATCACCGCCCACCAGGTGCTGGGGTTGCGGGATTTGTCCCGTACCGACCTCATCGTGGACGAGGCCGGGGCGGTGCACTTCTTGGAGGTGAACGTCTCGCCCGGCCTGACCGAGACCTCGCTGCTGCCGATCGCGGCCCAAGCGGCAGGCCTCGAACTCGGTGCGCTCTACTGCGACCTGGTGGCGGCCGCGATCCGGCGCAACCGGCGAGAACGGCTGTAGCACAAGGGTTAAGGACGTCCTTACGGGGTCGGCTGCATCTCAGGACACCGCGAGCCGGGGGCGGCCGCCAGCAACTCGAAGTGCCAGCCCTCGTTGGCGTATCGCTGGCACAGTCCGAACCGGATCCCTTCCCGGCGCAGCCAGGCTGCGCCGGCGAGTGGCGCCATATCGACCGCGAGGCCCTTGGTGTGTGAGCTCTCGTCCGGTGGCAGCACCCACTTGCGGGCGGCTTGTGGCGAGCCGTATTGGTCGATCGCCTGCTGGTAGAGCTGCTCCTGATAGGACCGGGTGCGATAGCCGGAATTGACGTAGAGCAGCACACCTTCTGCCTTGGCGGTCCGGATGGCCGCGTCGACGGCCCGGCGTAGAGCTGGATCGAGATCTGCCACGTCAGCGCCACTGCCGTGAGTCTCGTCGATCGGATCGGTCGAGCCACCGGTCGGCTGCGCGGCAGGCGTCCGGGTCGACGACGTGCCCGTGCCATGCCCGACCGGGCCTGATGGCAGGTAGCCGTGCGCTCCGGACCGATCCGCATGTCCCACACCGATGACGCAGACCACCGCGACGAGCGCGAGAACGACGCACAAGCACATACTCCGTACCATAGATACGGAGTATGCCTATCGGGTATGCAGTGCGCAAGTTCAGCCTGTGATGATCTGCACCACCCGGGCGAGATCGTCGATGTCGGCGACCTCGATCACCAGCCTGCCCTTCGCCCGTCCCAACTCCACGTGCACGCGGGTGTCGAGATGCTCGCCGACACGATCGGCGAGACCGGCCGCGGCCGGGTCGGTGCTGCGGTTCCGTGGCCGGCTGGCACGGCGTGTCCGTGACCGCTCGCTCGCTTGCAGCGACACCAACTCCT
>DASZVT010000137.1:0-11757 GCA_035546915.1 Mycobacteriales bacterium
CCGGAGTGCGCGCTCGGTCCGCTGTTGCAGGCCGTGCGCAACCCTCCGCCTGAGGTCGCTAGGCACCTGTCCGCAGCTGCCGGCGAGATCGCCGCCGCGTTGCGCGCCGCACTGCAACCGCAACACGGGCCGGCAACCCCAGAAGATCACGATGGCTCGGTCCACCTCGAGCACATCGAGATCGATGACTGACCCGCTCGTGTTGCCGGCCGGCGACGCCCTGACGATCGGCATCGACATCGGTGGCACCAAGGTCGCCGCCGGGCTGGTCGACGCCGCCGGGACAGTGCTGAGCCAGTGCGAGGAGCCGACGCCGTCCTCGTCGCCGGAGGCGGTCCTCGACGTGGTGACCGCCGTGGTAGCCCGGCTGCGTGCAGCTGCCACCGCAGGCGACCTCGAGGTCATCGCGGTCGGCGTCGGCGCGGCCGGATTCGTCGACGTGGCCCGGGCTACGGTGCTGTTCGCGCCCAATCTCGCCTGGCGCCAGGAGCCGTTGCGGGACGGGATCGCGGCTCGGGTCGGGCTGCCGGTGGTGGTCGAGAACGACGCGAACGCGATGGCCTGGGGCGAGTACCGCTTCGGCGCGGGCCGTGGCGCCGCGGACCTGGTCTGCGTCACGGTGGGGACCGGCATCGGCGGCGGGATCGTGCTGAACGGCCAGCTGCACCGTGGCACGTTCGGCGTCGCCGGTGAGGTCGGGCACCTGCGGGTGGTCCCGGACGGCCGGCTGTGCGGCTGCGGCAACCACGGTTGCTGGGAGCAGTACTGCTCCGGCCGGGTCCTCGCGCGGGAGGCGCGGGACCGGCTGCGGGCAGCCCCCGAATCCGCCGGCGCACTGCTGCAGCTTGCCGGCGGAAATCCGGAGGCGGTGACCGGGCGGATCGTCACCGCCGCCGCTCAGGCGGGCGACCCGGTTGCGCTGGAGTGCTTCGACACGGTCGGGCGCTGGCTGGGTCAGGGTCTCGCCGACCTGGCGGCGATCCTCGACCCGGAGCGATTCGTCGTAGGCGGTGGGGTGATCCAGGCCGGGTCCCTCCTGCTCGACCCGGCGTCGCGGGCGTACGCGGACGCCCTCACCGGGTCGCGGTACCGGCCTCGTGCCGGTATCGTGCCGGCCCGCCTCGGACCGGTGGCCGGCATGGTCGGCGCCGCGGACCTCGCCCGGCTGGCCTGACCGTTACGCGGTATCCGGCATGATGCCGGAGGCGTACCCGGCATCGGCGATGCCGGCTCGGAATGCCGCCAACGCCGGCGCGGACGAGGAGAACTGCCAGTCGGTCTGGATCGATTCGCCGTCGACCTTGTGCACGTCGTTCACCGTGTTGTTGAACCAGGCGAAGCCCACCACCTGGGGATCGGCCAGCAACCCGGCGAGGGTCGCCTGGGTCCAGGCCGCCTTCTCGGCGCCGTAGTCGGTGTCCCCGACCGCCTGGGTGGCGGCGGTCTCCGCAACGAAGACCGGCTTGGTGGTCACGTCCGCGAGCGCGTCGAGCGTCTTGCCGAACGTCGTCTGATAGCTCCAGCCGTCCGTCGGCTTGTACTGGTATGCGGACATGCCCACCCAGTCGACGTACTTGTCACCCGGGTAGTCCTCCTGCAGGGACGTCTCGTACTTGCTGCCCGACTTGGTCGAGTGCGGCTTGATCGTGTCGACCCGGACCGGTGCCCACAGCCAGATCACGTCGCTGTTCGCACCAACGCTGTCGAAGACGTTCCAGACGTGCTGCCAAGCCTGGACGTAGAGGTTTGGCTCACCGTTCTTCCCTTGGTTGGCGGGCATTCCGGCGGACCAGGGATACCAGTTGCCGTTCATCTCGTGGTCGAGCCGGATGGCGACGGGCAGCCCCGTGTGCAGCACCGAGCCCGCGTACTTGAGTAGATACGAGTCGAATTTTCCCGCGGCGATATTCGCGAGCGTGTACTTGTCCGCGTCCGGTGCGTTCGACTTGTCCGGTACCGACAGCCAGGTGATGACCGGGAGTGCGCCGTGCGCCCAGGAGTCCTGCACCTTCGTGGCGTCGTAGCCGGAGTCCCAGTAGCTGAACCATTCCATCGAACTCGGTGCCTTGCCGGCGGTCGTCGCGATCTTGTCGAACAGTGGTTCGTCGCCCGGCAACCCGTCTTCGGCGACGCCGAAGTACTTCGCCGCGGGCTTGACGAGCGCGGGCTTGTCTGCCGGCGAGGGCGGGACGTACGGGTCCGCGGGTGTCGACGCAGCCCGGCTCGGATCCACCGGAAGCTGTAGGCAGGCCAGCCCGTCGCCGTTGTGCGGGCCGGGTGCGCCGTCCAGGCCGTCCGGGTCGGACAGGTTCTTCACGTACCCGGCCTGCGCGTCCTGTTGCCAGCGGAAGTCGCTGCAGTGCAAGGGCTTGTCCGCGGGGGAGGAGCCGCTGCTACCGGATTTCTGTGCGGCACCGGCGATCGTTCCGGGAGCCCAGGTCCCGGCCTTGTCGTGGCTGCCGTCTCCGGACCCCGTCGCGCCGGGGTGCCCGCGGCCCGGGGACGCGGACGTTCGACCGGTCGCGGAATGCGACGGCGACGGCGATGCCGGTGGTGCGGGCTTTGCGGTGGTGACACCCAGGTGCGCGTCGCCCGCCTGTGAGTCGTGGCCGTGGTCACCCAGCGGGGACAGGTAGATCGCCGTGCTGATCGCGATCAACGAGATGCCGATGACGGCCGTCGTGACCCGGTTCGGCTTGGCGAAGGGCAGCTTGTCAGGAAGGAAGGACATCGAAGAAAACTCCCAAAGCGAGGGCGGCAGTGGCGATGACGTAAGGGATCAGGCCTCGGGGATCGCCGCCGCTCTCGTGGTCGTGGCCGGGCTGGTGTGTGGTCGGGCCGGCGCCCGCGGGGGCGGGGGCCAGTTCGGTCTCGGGACTGTTCGGCGCGGTCGAGAACGCGTGCGCCCGGGTTCCCCAGCCGCCGACGTGGCCGAGTCGGATGAACCCGTACAGCCGGATGGGCATCAGGACGAGCGTGCTGAAGACGATGAACAACGGCATCCGCAGGAAGTCGCCGGGGACCTCGGCGAGGTGGCGGGCTTGGCGCAGGCACATCGCGAGCGCCGAGGTCAGCAGGGTCAGCACGACGATCGCGATCAGTGCGTGCGCCCGCAGCCCGAGCATGCCCTGGTAGAGGTTCGGCCCGCTGTGCCGACCGGTGCGAATTCCCCAGGCGATCGCGGAGCACGCCCACAGGAACGGCAGCGCAATGTCCGCGACGAAGAAGAACGCCAATACGGGCGCTCGGCCGAGCATCCAGGGCAGCATGCGCAGCGTGTTGTACTGACTTCCGCGGGCCCACCGGTACTGCTGCTTCACCAGTTTCTTCAGTCGCGTCGGCGAATCGGTGTAGACCAGGCTGCTGGACTGGTAGACGGTACGGAACCCGCGTTTCAACGTCAGGTTCGTCAGGGTCCGATCGTCGGAGACCTCGAGAAAGACGCCGAGGAATTTTTTCGTCATGAATTCGTCCATGACGCTGTCCAGGATCACCCGGCGGAATGCGATCGTGCGGCCCGGCAGGCAGCCGACGGTGCCGAGCACGCTCTGAGCCGGCATTGCGTACAGGGCCCGGCTGTTTTCCAGCCAGTCCGCCCACCGGGTGAGGAAATTGCGACCGGGGCGCAGGATCCGTTGCCGGGTGGTGACGCCACCGACACCGGGATCGGCGAACGGCTTGACCAGTTCGTCGAGCGCGTCCTCGGTCCAGATCGTGTCGCTGTCCACGAGCACGACGACTTCTCCGGTGGACTGCTCGACCCCCATCCGGACCGCATTCCGCTTCCCGGCGATCGGCGTCCAGCACCACTCGACGCTGCCGGAGAACTCCGCGCACACCTGTTCCAGCCCGACGTTTCGCTTGCCGTTGATCACTACGATCACCTGGGTGGGTCGCTGCCGGACGATCCGGTCGAGCACCTCGCGGAACAGGTCCAGCGGCTCGTCCACGACCGGGATCACCACGCTGGTCGTGACCTGGTACGGCGCCGTCCACGGTCGGTACTGGCGCGAGAGCACCACCTTGAGCGCCCAGACCGCCCAAGTGAGCAGCACGAAGACGGTGAACAGGTAGAGCTGCGCATGCTCGTTGAGGCTGTGGCGCAGTTGCAGCAGTCCGATGAACACGGGTCCTCCAGAGTCGGCGGGTCACGTTGTGTGGCCGCGCTACCCGGCTGGCAGGAGCGGGGAGACCATCGGCGTCAGCCAGTTGCTGAACGTCGCAGTCAGATGGGTGTCGTCGCGGTAGACGAGCATGTTCCCGACAACCGCGGGACATCGTTCGTCCGTACAGATCCAGCTGCGGGGTTCCACCACCGGGAATCCGTTGCGCTGCGCGTCCGCGCCGAGGGTGCGATGCCGCTTCGGGAAGCTGTACGCCTTGTCGACCGGGAAGGTGCAGGAACGCACCGAACTCAGGTGTTGCGCCACGCAGGAGGGCATGTCATAGGCCGGTACCGGCACGTCCTGCAGCAGCACGACTTGGGCTTTCGTCGTGGTGCGGACGGTGTTCATGGTCCGCAGCGTGTCCTGGCTCCACGTCTGCGGCGAGACGTCCGCGCCGGCCACGTTCTCCGAGTCGCTGACGAAGACCCGTTCCGGCCGGAGCGAGGCGATGCGTGACAACACGTCCTTGCGCCAGGTGTCGCACTCGGTGTACGTGCGGTTCAGGCTGCGGTTGAACACGGTGATGTCGGCCGCCGGGCAGGACGACTTGGTCCACGAGACCACTCGCCAGTGGTTGTGACGTCCCGCCGCATCGAACGCGGGCAGCCACATGTCTGCGTGCGAGTCGCCGAGCAGCACCGCGGTATGGGTCCCGGCCGGATCGCCGTAGACACACGGGCCCTGCGTGACGGTGGTGAAACTGGCGTGACACGAGGTGTTGTCGTCCGGCGGCAGGTCGTGGGCGGCCTTGTCCAGCCGGGGCGTCAGGTTGCTCGGAGCGGCGGTGACGGTGAGGCCCTGTGCCACCGCCTGTCGCATCTCCTGCACCACGGTGGGGGTGGCTGCCTGCGCCCGTATCACCGTTGCGGCGTGGCCGTGTCCCACTACCGACGGCAGGTGCGCGATCACCAGTACGCCCACGCCCACCACGGCACCGGCACACAGTCCTGCGTTCGAAAACCACTGCCAATTGGGGCGCGCGAGCTTGCGGCCCGGGTCCTCGATCAGGAAATAGGTGAGGATCGACAGCAGGAATGCGAGCCAGATCAGCGCCAGCCGGGCGAACCAGTTCAGCGGGTGGCCGACGATCATCGGAGTGATGATCAGCAGTGGCCAGTGCCACAGGTACAGCGAGTAGGACACCCGGCCGACGCACTGCAGCATCGGGTCCGCGAGCAGTCGCTCCACCTGGCAGCGCGGTCCGCATCCTCCGGCGATCAGCAGTGCCGCCCCGACGACGGGCAGCGCCGCGGCCGATCCCGGATAGGCCGTGGCGTCGGTGTAGCAGAACGCGGATGCGATGACGGCGGCCAGACCGCAGGTCGCGCACAGCTGCGCGAGCCAGCGCGGCATCCGGGCCAGCCGGGTGCACGCGATGGCGACCAGCGCGCCCGCTCCGAGTTCCCATGCCCTGGTGTGCAAGGAGAAGTAGGCCCACGGCTGTGACGTCTTCGTGACGGTTACCGAATACCGGAAGGAGATCGCGGTCACCGCGGCCAGCACGATGAACAGCAGTGCGTTCCGGTGCCGACGACCGATCCACGCCACCAGCACGATGAGGATCGGCCAGCAGAGGTAGAACTGCTCCTCGACGCCGAGCGACCAGAAGTGCTGGAACGGCGAGGCGGCATCGTCCTGGTGCAGGTACTGGGTGCCTTCGCTGGCCAGCCGGTAGTTCAGTCCGTAGAAGGTCGTGTAGATGGCGTCCACCGCGATGTCACGCACCTGCAGCGCGGGCGCCCAGGCGCGGGTCGCGAGGACGGTGACGATGGTGACCGTGGTCGCCGCGGGTAACAGCCGGCGAATACGCCGGGTGTAGAACGTCGGCAGTGCGCGCACGCCTCGGGTGCCTACGGATTTCACCAGCAGCCGGGTAATGAGGAATCCAGATATGACGAAGAACACGTCGACACCGACATATCCGCCGGTGACATGGGCGAGTCGGGCGTGATAAAGCACGACCACCAGAACGGCGATCGCGCGCATGCCCTCGATGTCGGGGCGAAAGCTACGCGGTGTTGCAGGCGCTCGCCGCGTCCCGGTGTCAGGAAGCGACGTGGTGCCTGTGGGAGCTGACTTTTCGAGTGCCTGGGTCACCGGGCTGCACTGCCGAGCGTTGCTCGGCAGCCGCCGTGCACACCTCGATCGGGAATTGCGGGCAGGACGTACTTCGTCGGATCGGCTTTCACCGGAAGGCCTCCGGGCTGCATGTGGGGGGTTTACCGGGGGAATTGAGGGTGGTCGGTCGGTCCGGGAGGCACGCTAGTCACTTCGGCGTAGTCCGGCCAGTGCGCACGGGCTATTCCGGTGTGAAATCCTTGCAACGTTCGGGTGAATCATCGGCGCATACCGGGTATTCGCGACATCCGGGTCGAGCGCCTGGATTGAGCGGCGGGAGGCTAGACGACGGCTCCGTCGTCGTGGTCGTCCGGTGGCTGGTCGCGCAGCCGCGAGAGCAGCGCAACCGCCCCGGCCGCGACCAACACAGCACCGAGGCCGTTCGTCACCTCCGTGTCGCTGAGCGAGACGAAGGCGGGGAGTACCAACAGCACGATGCCTGCGCAGAGTGCCGCCAGCGCGGCTCGGGTGACGGCGTGCAGCGGCGGCGCAGGCTCGGCGGGCGGGCGTTCGAAGTGCTCGTCGTCGCCGTCGAACGGGTCCTCGCCGGCGGGGCGGGTGCCCTCGCCGATCGTGCTGTCGTAGAGCAGGCCGCCGGGGTCGAGCAGGCCCGGCTCCCGCTGGGTCTGCCGCGGTCGCCGAGCCTGGTCCGCAGGTGGCGCCGGGGGCGGGCCGTCCGGGCCGTGGAAGTCGGCCACGATGGCCGCGAACAGCGCGTCGGTGTCTGCGGAGTCCACGTCGAAACCGGTCACCGGGCCGGTTTCGACCGACGGCGTCTCCACCGGGGCGACCTGGGGCGGCTCGCCGTCGCCGAGACGGCCGTGTACCAGCGCCGCCGCGGCCGCGTGCCGGGCCCGGTCCACGTACAGCCGGTCCATCGGGCGGTGCGGCGCGCGCACCTCGAGGTAGCTGCCGACGTCGCCGATGAACGGCTGCGCGTACGCCGGAATGCCGTTGCTGGCGAGGTCCGCCAGTAACTCGGTGGTCAGCCGGGGATCGCACTCACCTAGCCGCATCCACGAGTTCGTCGCGTGCAAGCCGTTGTCCCGGGCGCCCGGCGGCGGGATCCCATTCATGAGGCGGCCGGTGTCGGCGCGCGGTGCGCGTGGATGAACGCGAGGCTCCGGGTGAAGATCTCGTCCGCGTCGTAGTCCAGCGTGGCCACGTGATAACTGCGCTCCAGCAGCCGCTCGGTGACGGTGCACCGGACGGCTCCGGCGCGCAGCAGCGACAGACTCGACGCCGGCACGACATGGTCCACCACGGACCGGAACGCCAGGATCGGCGCGGTGATGTCCCCGAGCCGGGCGCGGGTCACCCGCCAGAGTTGCTGCAGGCTGGCGGCTGCCCGCAGTGGCAGCCTGTCGTACGCACCCTCGCTGACTCCCGGCTTGTGGATATCGTCGCCGATCGGCGGGACGGACCGGACGATCCGGGACAGCGCCCGCAGCAGCGGGGCGCGCCGGTCGGCGGTGTCGAGGGAGGCATTCACCACGACGACCCCGGCGACCTGAGCGCCACGTTCCGCGGCGAGCAGCAGCGCGAGGGTGCCCCCCATCGACAGCCCGCAGACGAAGACCTGACCGCACTGTCCGCACAACTCGTCGAACGCCTCGGCTGCGACCCCGTACCAGTCCGGCCAGCGGGTGCCGGCGAGATCTTGCCAGCGGGTGCCGTGTCCGGGCAGCAGCGGTAGCCGCACCGTGTGGCCGGCGGCCGCGAGGTGCTCGGCCCACGGCCGCATGCTGATCGGGTTTCCGGTGAAGCCGTGCAGCAGCAGCACGCCGGTGTCATCACCGGCTGCGGCGAACGGTGCCGCGCCGGGCAGGACGGGCACCATGCACCTCCGGCGACGACGCTGGTCCCGGGCGGGATGCACCCGGTTGCCACCATGGTGCCATTGCGGGTCGTCTCGGGCGTCGAGCAGCGGGCGTCCGGTGCTCCACGGCCATCCGGACCGGTGCGCCGCGGCCCGCCGTGTGGACGCTGCGCGGCGCCGCTGCGTAGGGTTGGCCGTCCCTACTGCGGAGGTGTCGGTGCTCTACTGGGTGGTCAAGGTCGTCCTCACGCCGGTTCTGCATCTGCTGTGGCGGCCGACGGCTTCCGGGCGCAAGCACCTGCCGAGATCGGGACCGGCGATCCTCGCGGGGAACCACACCTCGTACCTGGATTGGATCTTCCTGCCGCTGATGTGTCCGCGGAAGATCAGTTTCCTGGCCAAGAGCGACTACTTCACCGGTCGGGGCCTCAAGGGCAAGGCGCAGAAGTTCTTCTTCGCCGGTACTGGCCAGGTACCGGTGGTGCGTGCGGGTGGCTCCGCCTCGGCTGCCGCCCTGATCGCGGCCCGCAAGGTGCTCGACGAGGGTCGGCTGTTCGGCATTTTCCCGGAGGGCACGCGTACGCCCGACGGACGGCTCTACCGGGGTAAGACCGGGGTGGCGCGGCTTGCCCTGGAGTCCGGCGCGCCGGTGATCCCGTGCGCGACGATCGGGCTGTTCGACATCGCACCGCCCGGCGCCCGTATCCCGAAGGTGCGGCGGGTCGGCGTACGTTTCGGTGAACCGCTGGACTTCTCTCGATACGCCGGACGCGCCGGCGAGCGTGACGTGCTGCGTGCCGTGACCGACGAGATCATGCAGGCGATCCAGGCGCTCTCCGGCCAGGAGTACGTGGACCGGTACGCGAGCACCGCGAAGGCCGCAGCCGCGCGGGCGCAGCGAGCAGGCGGGACGGCCGGTGCGAGCTCGGCGGCCAAGCAGGCCGAGCAGGTCGAGCAGCAGGTGGACCAGGACGAGGACGAGCCGCTCGACGAGATCGCGCCGGCGGAAGACGAGGCGCGGGACGAGGCGCAGCAAGCCCGCTGACCGGACCAGGCGTCACGCGCCGGGCAGGCCCGGCCGGTCGGGCGTCGCCCAGCCGCGCGACCGGCGTACCGCGTCGCGCCAGCGGGCGTGGCCACCGTCGTCGCGCCGCCCCGGCGCCGGGATGAACTCGCGATCCAGCAGCCAGGTTGCCCGGAGGCTGTCCAGATCGGCCCACACGCCGACCGCCAGGCCGGCGAGGAACGCGGCTCCGAGCGCGGTGGTGTCCAGGATTCGCGGTCGTCGTACCGGCACCGCCAGCTGGTCGGCCTGCAGTGCGCAGAGCAGGTCGTTTGCGGCGGCCGCACCGTCGACGGTCAGCTCGTGTACCGGCACCGGGAGCACGTCGACGACGTCACGCACCTCGTAGGCGATCGCTTCGAGAGTGGCCCGTGCCAGGTGCGCCGCGGTGCTGCCGCGGGTCAGCCCGAAGACGGCCCCGCGCGCGTCCGGGTCCCATTCCGGTGCGCCCAGTCCGGTCAGCGCGGGGACGAACACCACGCCACCGCTGTCCGGAACCGACGTCGCGAGCGCCTCGACCGCGTCCGCGGTCGGGATCACCCCGAGTCCGTCGCGCAGCCATTGCACGGCCGCACCGGTCACGAAGACCGAGCCCTCCATGGCGTACGTGGTGACGCCGCCGCAGCGCCAGGCGATGGTGGTGAGCAGGCCACGGCCGGAGGTCTGCGCAGTGCGGCCGGTGTTGACCAGCAGGAACGAGCCGGTTCCGTAGGTGCACTTCGACTGGCCCGCGTCGAAACAGGCCTGCCCGAACAGTGCGGCTTGTTGGTCGCCGGCGATGCCGGCGATCGGCAAGGACAGCCCGCCGAACGCCTCCGGCGCGGTGTACCCGCACACGCCGGAGGAGTCCACGACCTCCGGCAGTGCGGCACGCGGCGTTCCGAACAGGTCGCACAGGCTGTCGTTCCAGCTGTCGTGGTGGATGTCGTAGAGCAGCGTGCGGCTGGCGTTGCTGGGATCGGTCACGTGCCGGGCGCCGCCGGTCAGCCGGGCGATCAGGTACGCGTCCACGGTTCCGATCGCGGTCTCGCCGGAACGCACACCGTCCCAGATCGCCGGGTCGTTTTCGGCCAGCCAGCGCAGCGTGGTTCCGGTGAAGTACGGGTCCAGCCGCAGTCCGGTGCGGGCGGTGACGGCCGGCTCATGCCCGGCCAGCCGGAGCGACTCACACAGCGCGGTACTGCGCCGGTCCTGCCAGACCACCGCGCGCCGCGGTGCGGTGAGGTCCTCCCGGCGCCAGAGCACCGCGGTCTCGCGCTGGTTGGCGATCCCCAGCGCGACCGGCGGCGTGCGCGCACCCGCGAGGGCGCCGGAGGTGGCCGCGAGCATGGCCTGCCAGATTTCGTCCGGGTCGTGCTCGACCCACCCCGGCCGCGGGTAGTGCTGCGGGAACTCGCAGTAGCCGCGCGCACTGACCTGCCCGTCCTGCTCGACGGCGAGGGCGGTGACACCGGTGGTACCTGCGTCCAGCGCGAGCACGCTCACGGGCGCACCTCGTTCGCGGACTCACCGTTGCACAGCTCGCCGCTCACGGGCGCACCTCGTTCGCGGACTCACCGTTGCACAGCTCGCCGCTCACGGTGACACCTCGTTCGCGGACTCGCCGTTGCACAGCTCGCCGCTCACAGGCACTGACCGTACGCGCGACAATGCGCGATGTGAGCGTTGCGCGCTACGTGTACGACACCGAGTTCATCGAGGACGGCCGCACCATCGACCTGGTGTCGATCGGTGTCGTCAGCGTGGACGGCGACCGCGAGTTCTACGCCGTGTCGAGCGAGCACGATCCGACGCAGGCGATCCGGTGGGTGCGCGACCACGTGCTCGCCCAGCTGCCGTCACCGTCGTCGCCGGTTTGGCGGTCCCGGGCGCAGATCCGGGCGGAGCTGCTGGAGTTCCTCACCGGAGTTCCGGGCACGGTGGAGCTCTGGGCGTGGTACGGCGGGTATGACCACGTCGCGCTGTGCCAATTGTGGGGAGACATGCGTTCGCTGCCCCGGGAGCTTCCGCGGTTCACCCGGGATCTGCGGCAGCGCTGGGAGGACGTCGGCTGTCCACCGCTGCCACCGGACCCGCCGCAGGCGCACGACGCGCTGGCCGACGCGCGGCACAACCTCGCCCGGTGGCGGGTGATCCAGCAGCACTGGCCGCCGTCCCGGTAGCCCCCCGGGGCGGGGGCCAGCCGGCCGAGGCTCGTTAGGGTCGGCAGCATGCATATCGGGGTCCTCACCGGCGGTGGCGACTGCCCCGGCCTGAACGCGGTGATCCGGGCCGTGGTGCGTAAGGGCGTCGGCGTCTACGGGCACACTTTCACCGGCTTCCGGGACGGCTGGCGCGGGCCGATGGAGCGCCTGACCATGCCGCTGGACGTCGCCGCGGTACGAGGGCTGCTGCCGCGTGGCGGCACCGTCCTCGGGTCCAGCCGCACCAACCCGTACGCGGTGCGCGACGGCGAGGAGCGGATCGCGGCGTCGGTACGCGCACTGGATCTCGACGCGCTGATCGCGATCGGCGGCGAGGACACCCTCGGGGTGGCGACGACACTGCACGAGCACGGGATCGTCCCGGTCGTCGGCGTGCCGAAGACGATC
>DASZVT010000138.1:0-3165 GCA_035546915.1 Mycobacteriales bacterium
ACATCCGCGAGACGATCGACGACGTCCGCAGGCTGGTTTACGGCCTGCGTCCGCCCGCGCTGGACGAGCTGGGCCTGCTGGGCGCGCTGCGCGAGTGCGCGGCCCGGTTCGACAGCAGCGCCGCCGGCGGGCTGGTCGTCACGGTGCGTTCGCCGCAGCGGCTCCCGGCTCTGCCGGCGGCGGTCGAGGTCGCGACCTACCTGATCGTGAACGAGGCGGTCACCAACGTGGTGCGGCACGCACGGGCTCGGCACTGCCAGGTGCAGCTCGCGCTCGACGGCGGGCTGCACGTCACCGTCACCGACGACGGGGTCGGACTCGGCCCAGGCTGGCGTCCGGGGGTGGGCACCGGCTCGATGGCCGAGCGCGCCGCCGAGTTGGGCGGGACGCTGCGCATCGACTCGGACCCGGACCGTTCCGGTACCGAAGTGGACGCGCTGCTCCCGCTGGCGGCCGGCGGTGACGGCGGATGACGACGGGCGAGGACGGTGTCCGGGTAGTGATCGCGGATGACCATCCGATGTTCCGGGACGGCCTGCGGGTGGCGCTCGGCGCCGAGCCCGGAATCGAGGTGGTCGCGGCCGTGGGCAGCGGCGCCGACGCCGTTGTCGCCGCGGCACAGCAGCAGCCGGACGTGGTCGTGATGGACGTGCACATGCCCGATCTCAATGGCATCGACGCGACCCGCCGGATCGTGGCGGAGAGCCCGCACATCGGGGTGCTGGTCCTCACCATGTTCGACGAGGACGAGAGCGTCTTCCAGGCGATGCGCGCCGGCGCCCGCGGCTATCTGCTCAAGGGAGCGGACCAGGCGGATATCGTCCGCGCGGTCCGGGCGGTCGCACACGGCGACGCGATCTTCGGTCCGGCACTCGCACAGCGACTGATCGGGTATTTCGCGCCCGGCCGGGGGCCCGCCGTCCCGTTCACCGTCCTGACCGACCGGGAACGTGAGGTACTGGAACTGGTGGCGCGTGGCCGTAGCAACACGGAGATCGCACGCGACCTGTTCGTCAGCCCGAAGACGGTGCGCAACCACGTCTCGAACATCTTCGCCAAGCTACAGGTCAGCGACCGGGCCCAGGCGATCGTGCGCGCTCGCGAAGCGGGTCTCGGCGAGAATCCACCTGGGCCGGCCTCGTGATGGCAGCGAGGACGGGACCGCGGTGCGTTGCCCGATGCAGACCGGCGCCGTCAGCAGGCCCTAGTGCGCGGCCTTCTTGGCGCGTTCGTACGACTTGACGATCTCGGCCTCGGCCTCGGCCCTACCTACCCAGGACGCGCCCTCGACCGACTTACCGGGCTCGAGATCCTTGTACACCTCGAAAAAGTGCTGGATCTCCAGCCGGTCGAACTCCGACATGTGGTGGATATCGCGCAGGTGCTCGGCGCGGGGATCCTTGGCGGGTAGGCAGATCAACTTTTCATCCGGACCGGCCTCGTCCGTCATCTTGAACATGCCGATGGTGCGGCAGCGGATCAGGCATCCCGGGAAGGTCGGCTCCTCGACGAGCACGAGCGCATCCAGCGGATCCCCGTCGCCGCCGAGGGTGTCGTCTACGAAGCCGTAGTCGGCCGGGTACCGGGTCGAGGTGAACAGCATCCGGTCGAGTCGGATACGTCCCGTCTCGTGATCCACCTCGTACTTGTTCCGGTTCCCCTTGGGGATCTCGATGGTGACGTCGAACTCCACGGGGCGAAGTGTGGCAGACCGGGCCCGGTCTCCTACGCTCGGGCTGTCATGGACAACTCTCGGCGCCGGTACCGGCGCGTCTGCGCCGCGCTGGCGTCCGGGATGCTGAGCCTGTCGCTCGTCGCGGCCGCGTCGGCGAGCGACACCGGCAGCCTGCTGTCCGGGCTTGACCCGGCCGCAGCGACCCCCGCACCGTCCGCGGTGGCGCAGGCGCTGGCCGCGCCGCTCGCAGACGGTGCGCTCGGCGGCGCGGTGGTCGGAGAAGTACTCGACGCACGCACCGGCGCGGTGCTGTGGAGCAGGTCGCCACAAGCAGCGGTGATGCCGGCCAGCACCACGAAGCTGCTGACCGCAGCGGCGGCTCTCACCGTGCTCGGGCCCGCGGACCGGCCCGTGACCGGGCTGCTGTCCACCGGGACCGTCACAGCGGGTCGGCTGCAGGGAGACCTGGTGCTCCACGGCGGGGGCGACGTGCTGCTCGCCGCGGCTGCGACAGGCGCCTGGCCGGCACGCGCGGACGTCGATCAACTCGCCGCCGGGCTGCGTGCTGCGGGTGTGACCGAGGTGACCGGACACCTGGTCGCCGACGGTTCGCTGTTCACCGGCCCGAAGACCGCCACCGGATGGAACGGCTCGTATGTCCGCGACGGCTCGGTCGCACCGGTCACGGCGCTCGGGGTGGACGAGGGCGGCCCCGCTACGGCGCACGGGAACCGGAGCGCCGATCCGCGGCTCGCCGCCGCGGACGCGCTACGTGCCGCGCTGAGCCGGCAGGGCATCACGGTGCGCGGCCGTACCGTCATCGGGTCGGCGCCGGCTCGCGCGCGGACTCTCACCGAGGTCAGCGGTCCGACCGTGCTGACCAGCGTCGAGGAAATGCTGCAGAACAGCGACAACGACGCAGCGGAGGCGTTGGGGCGCCGGGTCGCGATCCGCAAGGGCTTGCCGGCCACGTTCGAGGGCGCAGCCCGGGCGGTGACCGATGCGGTCCAGGCGCTGAAGGTCCCGCTCCCCGGGCTGCACCTCGACGACGCGAGTGGGCTCTCGCGCGCGGACCGGATCGCGCCCGCCACGCTGGTCACGCTGCTGCGCTTGGCGGCGTCCGCGTCGGCAACCGGGAGTGTGTTGCGCCCGCTGCTGACCGGCCTGGGGATCGGCGGGTTCGACGGCACCGTCGCGTCGCGCTACCGAACCGGGCCGGCAGCGGTCGGCGGCGGGCTCGTGCACGCAAAGACCGGCGCGCTGGAAGGTGTGACGTCGCTCGCCGGCACGGTTGTCGACAGCCACGGTCGGCAGCTGATCTTCGCGTGGATCACGGACGCGGTGACCAGTCGGCCGCAGGCCGAGGCAGCGGTGGACCGGGCCGCCGCCGCCCTTGCCGCCCTCTGACCTCCCGGCCGATTACGGGGCGACGTCCAGTTTCTCCTGGGGTCGTGTTCCCTCGGGGTTGTGCGACATGGCGGTCGCTGCAG
>DASZVT010000139.1:0-6252 GCA_035546915.1 Mycobacteriales bacterium
ATCCTGCCCGGCACCGCCATCTACGTCTGCGAGCTGCCGGGCTGATTCGTCCAGCCGAGGTCGTCCGATTGAGTCCGGTTCGCGGTTCGGCCACTTTGCCGTCGCACCGCCGTTCGGGGACGATCGCGGCGTGCCGAGATCCGGGCGGGTGCAGCGCAGCGTCAGCCGCCGGAGACGGCTGCGCCTGCTGGCCCTGGTCATCGCCTGCGGCGTGATCGCGACCATCGTGGTCGTCACGCTGCCCCGGAGTTCGCACCGGGGCCCAGCGGCGTGCACCGTCACGGCGGCCGGCGTCGATTACGCGCTGACGCCCGATCAGGCCGAGAACGCCGCCATCATCGCGGCCGCGGCGCACCGGCTCTCGCTGCCGGACCACGCGGTGACCATCGGTCTCGCCGCGGCGCTGCAGGAGTCCAAGCTGCGCAACCTCCCGTACGGCGACCGTGACTCGCTGGGACTGTTCCAGCAGCGTCCCTCGCAGGGCTGGGGCAGCAAAGCCCAGATCGCGCAGCCGGACTACGCGGCGACGGCCTTCTTCAACGCGATGCGCAAGATCAGTGGGTGGCAGACGCTGGACGTGGCGGACATCGTGCAGCGGGTGCAACGCAGCGCCGACGGCTCCGCGTATGCGCAGTGGGACGGCGAGGCGCGCGCGTACGCGGCTGCACTCACCGGGGAGACACCCGCTGCGCTGCGCTGCAGCAACCTGCTGCTGCGGCACGTACTCAGCGCCGAGCAGGTCAGCGACCAGATCCAGGAGGCGCTCGGCGTCTCCGCGCTCCGCCCCGGGATCACGACCGCAGCCGGCTGGCAGGCAGCGAGCTACCTGGTGGCGCGGGCCCAGAGCGACGGCATCACCACCGTGAGCTTCGCCGGTAAGACCTGGACCGCCGGATCCGGTGCGTGGCGACCCGGTGGGGATGCGACTGGGCGAGTGACCTTTGCCGTGGTAGCGCAGCTGCCCGCCCGTTGAGCATGCGAACTTTGCGCGACATGCCGCGACACGCCCCGGAGGCTCTGCTTGATCGACAAGACGAGTGGGCGCCCGCTTGACAGCGTGATCTGCGTCACCAGACGATAAGGAGGCGCAATCCGCTTTGAAATCTCGAAATCTGATCCGGGTATGTGTTTCGGCCGCAGCGCCGGCCGGAGGGAGCGTCAAACGATGACGGCAGTGGATGTCCCGAGCCGATACCAGCACCCCAACGACAACGTCCCCGGCGACGGAAGCAAAATGTTCTTCTACGATTCGGACACGCTGCCGTACGAGAAGAACGAGACGTACGCGCAGATGCTCCCGGAAGAAGAACGGGAGACCTTTCTCGACGCCGTCGGCCGTGACATGGTCTCGGCGTTGATCCTGCAGTCACCGACGCTGTCCATGGTCCGGGTCCGGGTCGGACCTGGGGCGCGGGTGCAGCCCCACCGGCACGGGACGAACCAGATTACCTATGTGCTGTCCGGGTCGCTGCAATACGGCAAGCGGGTAACGCACGCCGGGCAGGGCTTCTTCAGCCCGAACAAGAAGTACTCGTGGGTCGCCGGTGACGAGGGTGCCGAGTGGATCGAGATCCACGCGGGCGAGCCCCTTCCCTACAAGCTCGACTGAGGCCTGACAGGCTCGATCGAGGTCGTTGGGTCGCGACGCCGATCGCGTCAGCGCGACCAGCCGGATCAGTGCTCTAGTGACCGGCGGTGTCCCAGTCGCTCCCGCTTCCCACACTCACGTCGAGCGGTACCCGTAGCTGGTACGCCGAGCACATCTCGGCACGGACCAGTTGCTCCACCTGTTCCCGCTCCCCCATTGCGACCTCGAGCACCAGCTCGTCGTGCACCTGCAGCAGCATCCGGGACCGCAGTGACTCGGCGCGCAGTCGCTGGTGCACCCGGAGCATCGCCAGCTTGATGATGTCCGCGGCGCTGCCCTGGATCGGTGCGTTGAGAGCCATGCGTTCCGCCATCTGCCGGCGCTGCGCGTTATCGCTGGCCAGGTCCGGCAGGTACCTGCGCCGGCCCAGGATCGTGGACGTGTACCCGTCCTGGCGCGCCACGTCCACCACGCCGCGCAGGTAATCCCTGACGCCACCGAACCGCTGGAAGTACTCGTCCATCAGCGACCGGGCCTCGTCCGGCGCCACGTTCAGCTGCTGGGCGAGGCCGTACGGCGAGAGCCCGTACGCCAGCCCGTACGACATGGCTTTGATCTTGGCCCGCTGCCCGGGATCCACGGCGTCGGCCGGCACCCCGAAGACCCGGGAGGCTACGAACGCATGCAGGTCTTCACCGGAGGTGAAGGCCTCGATCAGGCCGGCGTCCTCGGACAGGTGCGCCATGATCCGCATCTCGATCTGGCTGTAGTCGGCGGTGAGCAGCGTCTCGAAGCCGTCGCCGACCACGAACGCCTTGCGGATCTCGCGGCCCTCCGCGGTGCGCACCGGGATGTTCTGCAGGTTCGGGTCGGTGGAGGACAGCCGGCCGGTCGCCGCGATCGTCTGGTTGAAGGTCGTGTGGATCCGGTCGTGGTCGTCCAGCATCGGGATGAGCGAATCGACCACGGTCTTCAACCGTGCGACGTCCCGGTGTCGCAGCAGGTTCCCGAGCACCGGGTGATCGGACTGGCTCGACAGCCAGGCCAGCGCGTCGGCGTCGGTCGTGTAGCCGGTCTTGATCTTCTTCGTCTTCGGCATGCCCAGTTCGTCGAACAGCACGCCCTGTAGCTGCTTCGGGGAGCCGAGGTTGAACTCGTGGCCGACGCTGTCGTACGCGGCCTGCGCGGCCTGTTTCACCTCACCGGCCAGATGCGCCTCCAGCTGCGCCAGATGCTCGGCGTCCGCCGCGATACCGGTCCGCTCCATCTCGGCCAGGATGCCCAGCAGTGGCAACTCCACATCCCGCAGCAACGCAGCGGCTTCCCGCCGCTCGAGGTCCCGCTCCAACACGGATCCGAGGTCCAGCACCGCCCGCGCCCGGACGGCCAGCGCCTCGGCCGCACTCGCCTCGTCCGCGCCGTCGAACGACAGCTGTGCCTCGCCCGACGATTCCGCGCGCAGTTCCCGGTGCAGGTAGCGCAGCGCCAGGTCGGCCAGGTCGAAGGAGCGCTGCCCCGGCAAGGCCAGGTACGCCGCCAGCGCGGTATCACACACCACCCCGGCCAGCGTCAGGCCCCGCGTTGCCAACGCGTGCGACGGGCCTTTCACGTCGTGGCCAACCTTGGGTCGGGACTCGTCGGCCAGGTAGTCGCCGAGGGCCGCGTCGTCATCCGCGGTGACGCCCTCCAGATCGACAGTCGCCGCGGCGCCGTCTCCGGCGGCAAGCGCCAACCGGACCAGGGTGCCGGTGCCCCGGCCCCAGCTCCCGTCGAACGCCAGGCCGCTGCGATCCCCGGGCGCGCAGTGCTCGGCCAGCCACCCGGGTAGCTCCCCCGGCCCGAGCACGGTCACCGAAACGCTGAAGCCCTCGTCGGACTCCGGCTCGACGCCTCCCAGCGCGGCATACAGTCGCTCGCGCAGCACCCGGAACTGCAAGGTGTCGAAGAGCTGGTGGACCGCCTCGCGGTCCCACTGCCCGAGCCGGAGCTGCTGCGGACCCACCGGCAGCGGCACGTCGCGAACCAGCGAGGTCAACCGGCGGTTGCGGGTCACGTCCGCCAGGTGCGCGCGCAGGTTGACGCCCACCTTGCCGGGGACCTCGTCGGCGCGCGCGACCAGCTCGTCGAAACTGCCGAACTGCACGATCAGCTTCGTCGCGGTCTTCTCCCCGATACCCGGCACGCTCGGCAGGTTGTCGCTCGGGTCGCCGCGCAACGCGGCGAAGTCCGGATACTGCGCCGGGGTCAGCCCGTACTTCTCCTGGACCGCAGCCGGGGTGAAACGGTGCATGTCGCTGATCCCGCGCCGGTTGGACAGCACCGTGACGCTGTCGGTGACGAGCTGGTACACGTCACGGTCACCGGAGACGATCAGCGTCTCCATCCCTGCCGCCTCCGCCTCGGTAGCCAGGGTCGCCAGCACGTCGTCCGCCTCGTACCCTTCCGCGGTGACGACCGGGATCGCCAGCGCATCGAGCACTTCCCGGATCAGCGAGACCTGACCGCGGAAGTCCGCCGGCGTCTCACTCCGCGTCGCTTTGTACTCGGCATACTCCTGGTGCCGGAAGGTCGGCGCGGACAGGTCGAACGCGACGGCCACGTGTGTCGGCTTCTCGTCGCGCAAGACGTTGATCAGCATCGAGGTGAAGCCGTAGACGGCATTCGTCGGCTGGCCGGTCGTGGTGGCGAAGTTCTCCACCGGCAACGCGAAGAAGGCCCGGTACGCCAGCGAATGGCCGTCGAGCAGCAACAGGCGGGGGCGCGGTTCCGGCGGGCTCACGGGGCCGAGTCTAGGTCGGCTGGTGGCATCGAACGCCCGCTGACCAGCGGCCGGCACCCGTCAGCCGCGTACGCGTCCGCGACTGGGGCGCCGGAGCACCGCGGCCCGAACCGGCAAGGTGCCGGCGCGGGCCGGCTGCGCGAGCTTGCGCCGCAGCACCTGCACCGGCGCGATCCGGCGGACCACCAGCGGGGCGAAGCCGAGCCGGGCGAGGTAACGGTTCCCCTCCCGGTCTCCGGGGTTGGCCCAGACCACCGCGGACTCCACGCCGCGCGTCTCGGCGAACGCCGTCGCAGCTTCCAGCAGCGCGCGTCCCAGCCCCCGGCGCCGGTACTCGCGCCCGACGACCAACTGGTCGATCAGCATCACGCACTCCGGGGACAGCGGATCGAGGGGGGTGATCTGCGCCCACAGCACGCCGGCCGGCTGGCCTTCGACCCGGGCGATCTGCACATTCACGTCCGGGTCGGCGAGCGCTCGCTGGAAGCACTCCCGAACAGCGCTGGCCACCGGTTCGCCGCGCCCTGCCCCGGCCGGCGCCGGACGGCGACCGCGAACCAGGTGGTGCGCGAGTTCGTTTTGGGCACGTAGCGTCAACACATCAGCCAGGTCGGCCGGCACCGCAGCGCGGATCGTCACCGGGACCGCAGCGTGACGCGGCATCGATCCTCCAGAAGAGTCCCCCACGGGGCAGCCCCCGGTCGCGGTGACGGCGTCTACCGCGGCGGAAGCGTAGCGCCGCCCGGTCCGGCGCGCAGGATGCGGGGCGGATTGGGACGTTTCCCTGACCATCACACGGACGGGAGGTTGCCAACGGCGGCGCGTACCCCGTACCTTTGCGCGGGCGGGTCCGGATCGCTCAGTAGAGAACGTCTGGGGTCGGGGAAGGCCCGGATGGAGCCAACGGCGATCTGGACCCGTCTTCCGCCAGGCGGACGCCGCATCAGGCGTTGCGGCTCGATCCCCCGCCGGTCAAGATCGCCTCGGCAATCGATCGCATGCTCACCCGGCGATCCATGGCGCTCTTCTGGATCCAGCGAAACGCGTCCGGCTCGGACATGCCGCGCTCGGTCTGCAGCGTGCTCTTGGCTCGCTCCACGAGCTTGCGGGTCTCCAGTCGCTCGTGCAGATCGGAGACCTCCTGCTCCAGCGCGGCGATCTCGGCGAAGCGGCTGGTGGCCATCTCGATCGCAGGCAGTAGGTCGCGCTTGCCGAACGGCTTCACCAGATACGCCATCGCGCCGGCGTCGCGCGCCTGCTCGACGAGCTCAGACTGGCTGAACGCGGTGAGCATCACCACCGGCGCCACCCTGGCCCGGGCGATCTGAACAGCGGCGGCGACGCCGTCCATCACCGGCATCTTCACATCGAGGATGACCAGCGACGGGCGGAGTTCGTGCGCGAGCCGAACCGCGGTCTCCCCGTCACCCGCTTCGCCGCAGACCTCGTACCCCTCTTCCTCGAGCATCTCTTTGAGGTCGAGCCGGATCAGAACCTCGTCCTCTGCGATCAGCACCCGCTTGCGGGTCTGAGCAGGACTCACGCGCGGCTCCCACCACCGTCGTGCAGCCCGGGGGCCGCGATCAAGGCGCACACGGGCGGCCCGGACGCCGCGATGAGCCTAGTACGCGCCGGGATTCGCGCGGCGTAGCCGGGCAGCCACCGCGGACCGCTCGGTCGGCACCGCTAACCTTGACAGCGCGCTCCTGGCACGAAGCACGCCCTCGTACTCCAACGGCAGAGAGAGCGGTCTCAAACACCGCACAGTGTGAGTTCGAATCTCACCGAGGGCACGTATCACGTCTCCCGCACTGCCCGCTCTGTGCCTTACGGTGGGCCGCCTGACGTGAGCGTCTCCCACCTTCGGTGCCTCCCGGGCGCGCGT
>DASZVT010000140.1:0-10700 GCA_035546915.1 Mycobacteriales bacterium
TCATGCAGAAGTACATGCTCCGGGCGCAGATCTCGCTGGGCAACGTGTCGTCCATCTGGGTCCAGTAACGGTGCCGCTCCCACTGCCGGTCGGCCCGCTCCAGCGCGGCCGGCAACCAGCCGATACCACCCTCGGACCAGACGAACTTCACCCCCGGGAACGTACGCGGCACCGGTGAACACATCATGTTCACGCTGTGAAACGCGGCGGACGTGAACGCGGTCGCGATCATCACCATCGGCGGCGTCGAGTCGGCAAAGGTCGTCGTGGTCGCTCCGGCCGACCCGATGTGCATGCACACCGGGATGTCGACCTCCTGCACCTCGGCGAACAGCGGATCCCAGTAGCCGGTGTGCAACCCGGGTTGGCCCAGGGCGCCGGGCTCCTCCACCCAGCACAGTGCCTTCGACCCCTTCTCCGCGCACCGCCGCACCTCAGCCGCGGCCAACTGCGGGTCCCACACCGGCGCGATCGTCATCGGTACGAACAGCTCCGGGGCGGCCGCGCACCACTCGTCCAGCAGGAAGTCGTTCCAGGCGCGCACGCACGCCAGCGCCAGGTCCTTGTCCTTGAAGTCGAAGAACTTGCGGCCGCCGAAGCCCGGCAGCGTCGGGAACGCCACCGACGCGAAGATCCCGTTCGACAACAGATCCTTACGCCGCTCCACCGGGTCGTAGCAGCCCGGGATCATGTCGCTAAACCGTGCCGGCTCGGTGCCCCACTGCTCCCGCGGCTTGCCAGCCACCGCGTTCAGCCCCATGGTCACGTCGCGCTGGTCCTCGAAGTGCCAGAACTCCCGGCCGTCCTCCTCTACTACGTGGGGGATCGCGTCGCCGAACTTCTTGTCCACCCGCGACGTCCACACGTCCGCAGGCTCGATGATGTGGTCATCAACGCTGAACAGCCTGAACATGGCGACGCTCCGATCGAGTACGACGACATTAAGGTTTCACTGCTCTCTTAGCGAGGTTAACCGCTCGCTCGCCGGATGTCAGCAAGCGCCCATCAGGGGCGGCGCGCGGCGCGGCACAGGGCCGCAAGCCGCACCAACTCGTCCTGCAGCTGCACCCAGTCGCGGTCCTTGAGCACCGCGTGCATGCTGCGACCGGCGGTGTCGAGGTGGATGCTGCCCAAGCCCAACGCCCGCTGGACCGGCCCCTGCACCTGCCGGATGCTCTGCACCTTTTCCAGCGGCACCCAGTGATGGACCCGCGCCAGCCGCCCGTTGGTGGTCACCACGTACCGGTCGTTGTCGCCGACCGCAAGCCATCGGTAGGACAGTGGTGCCTTCCACCGCGCCCGGCGCGGTGCGGGGCGCTCCGGTGCCGGCAGATCGTCGATCACCTCCGCTACCAGTCGGCGTGCCAGCTCGCGCGATCCGACCGGGAGCAGGGCGCGCCGTTCCCGGCCAGTGCCGGCGTTCTCCTCGCGCACCTTCTTCCCGGCCACCTCGACCTCGACCCGGCACCATCCGAACGGACGCCACAGCGGCGGCTCCACCATCCGGACCGCTTGGATTCGCGAGACCGGAATCGTCTCGGTACTGAGCTCGACCAGGCCGGACCGCAGCTGCAGGCCGTCCGGTGTCACGGTGACAGCCATCCCGTACTCGCCATTGAGCCGGCGATAGAGATTGGTGAGGACGCCGAGCGCAAGCGCACTGCTGCCGCCGACCGCGCCGGCTGCCGCGGGCGGCCCCAGCACCACGGTCAGCACAACCGCGCAGCCGGCCGCCACGGTGACCAATCCGAGCCGACTCAGCAGCACCGACACCAGCAACCGCACGCTGTGCAATCGGTACAGCGGGGGTTTCGGCGCAGCGGCGTGGTCCGCGGTCACCGACGGCGTCGCTGCAGTCGCCCGACCGGCCGCGAGCAAACTCGCACGCAGGCCTTCCGCGTCTGCGGCGCGCACACACTGCAACCGTCCGCCGCCGCGGGTCGCGCTGCCGGCCATCCGCAACCGCAGCTCCGCGAGCCCCAGCGACCGAGCGATGCCGGTCGCCACGATATCGATGGCCTGGACCTGGCTGAGCGGATAGCGCTGCGAGCTGCGGCGCAGCAGACCGGTCTCGACCCGGAGCACACCGTCGACGACCTGCCATCGGGTGACCAGCCACGACACCACGCCGACTGCCAGCAGGACGACCACGACGACGCCGTCACCGATGAGTTCGCCGTAGTCCGGGTGACCGCGCCGCACCGACGCGAACAGCAGTGCGACGACGAGCACCACCAGACCCCGCCCGGCCCGGACCATCGGGGACAGCGGGTGCAGCCGGTGCCAGCCGGGTTCCACCGGCAACGGCGGGGCAGACGGCAATGCCGACGCACCGCTCGCCGCCGGGGTCTGCTCGTCGCGCATCACAACCCGGCTGCGGTCGCCTCGCCGCGCGCGGCGAGCTGGTCGCGTAACCGCGCGGCCTCGCCGGTGGGGAGTCCGGGGATCCTGGCGTCGCTCGCTGCCGCCGCGGTGTGCAGGTGCACGGTGGCCAAGTCGGCGGCACGCTCGAACGGCCCGGCCACTACGTCGACGAACTGCATGCGCCCGTACGGCACCACCGACAGCCGCTGGATCAGCACGCCCCGGTGCACCAGCAGGTCGTCCTCTCGCTCCGCGTATCCCCAGGCCAAGAACCGGCGGTGCAGCACGCGCTCAGTCACCACGGAGCCGGCCAGCACCGCGAGGCCCAGCGCGGTGGCCACCGTCTGTGCGCCGACCGCGAGCGGCACCGCCACCGCGACGATCAGCAGCGGCAGCGCGACGCCGAGCAGTTCGAGGCGCCGCAGCCGCAGCAGCCGCGCCGACGGGCGGTGCCAGCCGGTCGGGTCCGAACTGTTCGGGACGGTCACTGGGAAGTCACCGGTGGGGGATCCTCGCCGCCGCCGTCGCGGCCCGGCAGCGGGCGCCCCTCGGCGTCCTCGCGACCGCTGAGGAACTTGACTGCCGCATTCACGGTAGCGACCAGCGGGACGCCGAAGATCGCCCCCGGGATCCCGGCGAGCAGCGCACCGGCGGTCAGCGTCACCGCGATCGCGATCGGGTGTAGCCGGACGTAGCGACCGACTACGAACGGTTGCAGCACGTGGCCCTCGACCTGGTTCTCGACCAGCAGCACGGCCAGCAGGATGATCGCCTTGACGACGCCGCCCGCCACCAGCGTGACCAGGACGGCGAAGGCACCGAACACGACGGCCCCGATGATCGGGATGAAGCTCCCGATGAACACCAGCACCGCCAGCGGCGCCACCAGCGGCGAGCCCAGGATCACCAGCGTCACGCCGATGGCTACGGCATGGAACAGCGCGACGGTGAACTGACCGCTGATGTACCCGGACAACGTGCGCCAGGCACGCTGGCCCGCGCCACGGACCCGTTCCTCCGCGCCCCGCGGGAACAACCGCACCACCCAGTTCCAGACGCGGTCCCCGTCGTAGATCAGCATGATGGTGAGGAAGAGCCAGAGCACGACGCCGGTGAGCACCTCGATCGCGGTACGGCCCGCCTTGATCAGGCCGGACGCGATCTCTCCCTTATGGCTGTCCAGCTGCTTGGTAATGGTGTCGCCGATGTTGTTCACCGACGACTTGTTCAGATTGAACGGCGGCTTGGTGAGGAAATCTTGAGCCTGGTGCACCGCGTCGTTGGATTGGTCGACCAGCTTCGGATAGTCCGCGATGGCCCGGTCGGTGACGTAGAAGCCGATCGATCCCAGCACGAGTAGTGCGAACACGACGGTGAAAAGGGTCGACCATGCGCGGTTGAACCGATGCCGCCGCAGCCAGTTCGCGATCGGCATGAGCAAGGCGGCGGAGAGCAACGCCGCCAGGAACGGAACCACCAGCAGCATGAGGTGGCTGAGCAGCAGGATCAGCAGGATGAAGGCGCCGAGGATGACCAGGATCCGCCAGCACCAGGCGGCAGCTCCGGCCAGGACCGCGGGGACGCGAAGTTCCGGCGCCTCGCGGACGGGTACCTCGCGCGACGGCGGTGGCGGCGCCTGCGGGTCGTCGGCCACCCGGCGATGCTAGCGCCGCGACCTCACGGGGCCAGGACCTGACGCACCACGATCGCGGTGGGCGTCGTCCCCTCCCCGATCCGCTCCAGGTGGTCGAGCACCGCACGAAGAGCCGCCTGCAGGGTCGCGATCCGTGCCCGGTCGGCGCCCTGCTCGGCCAGCAGCCGCAGCACCGCTGCGGCCAGCGCCGGGTCGCGGGCGCCGAGCGCCAGCCCCAGCACCTCCTGTTCCGGCTGTTGCGGAACCGGCGCCGGAGTGGCATGCGGCTGAGCCTGGGCCTGCTGCTCTCGGGCCTGGGTCGGCTGCGCCTGCTGCTGCGGCTGGGCCGGCTCCGGATGGGTCACCTCAGGACCCGATTCGTCGACCGGCCTGCGGCGTGCCGACCAGTCCCGCTTGTCCTGGTCACGCGGCTGCCGGCCGCCGGCCTCGGGATCGTCGGCGTCCCGGTCACCGTCTGCGTCCCGATCGGCCTCGTCCCGATCGGCCTCGTCCCGGTCGTCGTCACCGAAGTAGGTGCGTTCCCAGGGTCTGGGAGCACCGCTGCCGAGCATCCGCTCGCTGACGCTGGCCGCCCATAGCAGTTCGCGATCGGGGACCGTGGCGCGCTCACCTGCACTAGGGAAGCGCTCGAAGGCGTCACCGGCACCGGCCGCCCCAACAGACACTGCTCACCGTCTCCCTGTCCCGCGGATGCCAGCCGACCGACCCGATCCGCCTCGATCGGGACCCCCGCGTCCACGACGACTGAGGCATCCCGTGACCCGAGCGTAAGCGACCTAGCGCGCCGTTGACGACGCGTGATGCGAACCACCACAGAGCGTGATATCCGTCTAACGGAACGTAACTAGACCGCCTCGATGCGTGATCATCCGCGGCCTCGCGCCAGCGCGTGGTCAGATCACCGCAAAGTGGTGCACCTGCGGCGGCTGGGCGAAGAACGGACCCACCAGCCCCCTCCACGCACCGAAAGCAGGCGAGTTACGGAACGCGACCATATGAGCTTCGAGGCTGTCCCACCGGACCTGCAGGAGGTAGGTCGAGGGCTCCTCGACACACCGGCTCATGGTGATCGCGCCAGCGCCCTCTGCGGCTACCAGGATGTCGCGGGCCACCGCGAAGGCGGCTTCGAACTCCGCTTCGCGCCCCGCTTCGATGCGCAACAGCGCATGCTCGACAACCGCGGTCTCCGCTCCCATGGCGACAGCATGCCGTACCTGCGCCACGCACCGACAGCACGGTCAACCCGGGCCGGTCTCCACCCGGTACCGCCGGAAGGTAGGCACTCGGGCCGCGACGATCGCCATCCCGACCAGGCACGCCAGGCCGCCGCTGACGACGGCGAACTCCAACCCCCCGGCGACTGCGGCGACGCCCGCCTCCAGGTCGCCCAGCCGCGGGCCGCCGGCGACCACCACGGTGAACACGCCCTGGATCCGTCCCTGCATTGCGTCCGGCGCGGCGAGCTGCAGGATCGTGGACCGGAACACGGCACTGACGAAGTCAGCGGCCCCGGCCAATGCCAGCAGCCCCAGCGCGGCCGCAAGCGACGACACCAGACCGAAGCCTACGATCGCGACGCCCCACACCACGATCGCACCGAGCACGGCCAGTCCCTGCCGGCGCACCCGGCCGAGCCAGCCGCCGGAGATCGCACCGACCAGGGCGCCCGCGGCGATCGCCGAATAGAGCAGGCCGACGGTCCCGCCGCCGCCGTGGAAGCGGTGCTGGGCCAGCGCCGGGAACAGCGCTCGCGGCATCCCGAAGACCATTGCGACGACGTCCGCTACGAACGTCGTCAGCACGACCGGCTGACCCCGCAGGAACCGGAACCCCTCGAGCGTCGACGCCAGCCCGGCGCGAGTCCCACCCCCCTGCGGCGGCATCGGTCGCAGTCGCAGCAGCGCGTACCCCGAACCGCTGAAGCTGACCACGTCGAGCAGGTAGGCGCTGCCCAGTCCGCTGGTAGCAAGCAGCAACCCGGCTAGCAAAGGGCCACCGGTCATGGCGACGTTGGACGACAGTTGGGACAGCGCGTTGGCGGCGGGGACTTGCCGGGCCGGCAGCAGCCGCGGGATGAATGCCCGACGAGTCGGCGAATCGATGCCCATCAGCCCGTTCTGGACCGCCACCACCAGGTAGAGCAGCCACAGCTGATGCCAGTGCGCGACCTGCTGGGTGAACAGCAGCGCGGCCGCGGTCACGAAGCCGGCCGCTGTCAGCAGCGCGAGCCGGCGGCGGTCCATCGCGTCCACCAGGGTGGCGCCGACCAGCCCGGACACGATCAGCGGTACCAACGCGGCGATTCCGAGCAGCCCGACCGCGAGCGACGAGTGGGTGAGGTCGTAGACCTGCACCGGTACCGCGACGTTGGTGAGCTGGGTCCCGGTCTGGTCGATGGTCTGGCCGGCCCACAGCCGCCGGTACTCGGACGAGATCCGCAACGGTGTGATGTCGATCGCAAGGCGCCGCAACCGGCGGTCGGACCGCTGCGGTCCGACCGCGTCGACACCCTGCACGTACGCCATGATGAGGGGTAGCGAAAAGCGGACGGACAAGGAGACGCCGATGAGTTCACCGCAACAGGCCGACCCGAACTTCGTCCCCGGCCTCGAGGGCGTCATCGCGTACGAGTCGCAGATCGCCGAGCCGGACAAGGAAGGCGGTTCGCTGCGCTACCGCGGCGTCGATATCGAGGATCTCGTCGGCACCAAGGACTACGGCCACGTCTGGGGGCTGCTGGTCGACGGCGCGTTCGACCCCGGGCTGCCACCCGCCGAGCCGTTCCCCGTCCCGGTGCACTCCGGCGACATCCGGGTCGATGTGCAGAGCGCGCTGGCGATGCTGGCGCCGTACTGGGGCCTGCAGCAGCTCATCGACATCTCCGACGAGCAGGCTCGTGACGACTTGGCGCGCTCGTCGGTCACCGCCCTGTCATACGTCGCGCAGTCGGCGCGCGGGCCCGCGCTGCCCGCGGTGCCGCAGCAGCGGGTGGACGAGGCGCGGACGATCACCGAGCGGTTCATGATCCGCTGGCGGGGGGAGCCGGACCCGAAACACGTCGAGGCGGTAGATGCGTACTGGATCTCCGCGGCGGAGCACGGCGCGAACGCGTCCACTTTCACCGCGCGGGTGGTGGCCTCCACCGGTGCAGACGTCGCGGCCTGCCTGTCCTCGGCGGTCGGCGCGCTGTCCGGGCCGCTGCACGGCGGTGCACCGTCGCGCGTGCTGGCGATGCTCGACGAGGTCGAGCAGTCCGGCGACGCGGATGCCTGGGTCCGCAAGGCGCTGGATCGCGGCGATCGACTGATGGGCTTCGGGCACCGGGTCTACCGCGCCGAGGACCCGCGGGCGCGGGTGCTGCGGCGCACCGCCCAGGCCCTCGGTTCCCGCCGTTACGAGGTCGCCGAGGCGCTGGAGAAGGCCGCCATCGCCGAACTGACCGCACGCAAGCCGGACCGGCCGCTGCGGACCAACGTCGAGTTCTGGTCGGCGGTAGTGCTGGACTTCGCCGAGGTCCCGGCCCAGATGTTCACCTCCATGTTCACCTGTGCCCGCACCGCCGGGTGGAGCGCGCACATCCTGGAACAGAAGCGGCTGGGCAAACTGATCCGGCCGTCCGCGCGTTACATCGGCCCGGGCCCGCGCCCGGTCGAGTCCGTTTGAGTGTCCCTCTTTTCCCGATTCCCAGCCCATCTCGTTCAGGAGCAACGTGTCCACCCCTGCTATCACCATCCCGTCCGCCCTGCTGCCCGCTGACGGTCGCTTCGGCGCCGGACCGTCCAAGGTCCGTCCGGAGGCAGTGGCCGCTCTCGCCGCCACCGGCACGTCGTACCTGGGCACCTCGCACCGGCAGAAGCCGGTGAAGGACATGGTGAGCCGGGTCCGGGCCGGACTGACCTCGCTGTTCGCGCTGCCGGACGGTTATGAGGTCGTGCTCGGCAACGGCGGAGCCACCGAGTTCTGGGACATCGCCTGCTTCGGCCTGATCCGGCAGCGCTCCCAGCACCTGTCGTTCGGGGAGTTCTCGTCGAAGTTCGCTACCGCGGCGAAGGCGGCCCCGTTCCTGGGTGAGCCGTCAGTGATCACCGCAGAGCCTGGGGACCACCCCGAGCCGAAGGCAGAGGACGGCATCGACGTCTACGCCCTCACGCACAACGAGACCTCGACCGGTGTGAGCATGCCGATCCACCGGGTCGGCGGTACCGAGGCGCTCACGCTGGTCGACGCGACCTCCGGCGCCGGTGGGATCCCGGTGGACCCGGCCGAGTTCGACGTCTACTACTTCTCGCCGCAAAAGTGCTTCGCCTCCGACGGTGGGCTCTGGGTCGCGCTGTGCTCGCCGGCGGCAATCGCCCGGATCGCCGAGATAGCCGAGTCGGGGCGATGGGTGCCGACCTCGTACTCGCTGCCGACCGCGCTGGACAACTCGAGGCTGGATCAGACCTACAACACGCCGGCCCTGGCCACCCTGTTCCTGCTGGAGCAGCAGCTGTCCTGGATGAATGCCGGCGGCGGCCTGCAGTTCACCACTGGGCGCACCGCCGAGTCCTCCGGACACCTGTACCGGTGGGCTGAGGGAACGGCATACACCACGCCTTTCGTCACCGATCCGGCGAAGCGCTCGCCGGTGGTCGGGACGATCGACTTCGTCGACGAGGTCGACGCGGCCGCGGTGGCGAAGGTGCTGCGCGCGAACGGAATCGTCGACACCGAGCCGTACCGGAAGCTAGGGCGCAACCAGCTGCGGATCAGCATGTTCCCGGCCATCGACCCGGCCGACGTCCAGGCCCTCACCGCCTGCATCGACCACGTGGTGTCCGCACTGTCCTGACGCCCGGCCTGACACTCTCAGCCCGCCGCTCTCGCCGACCGGTGGGCACCGTCCCGACGGTGGGCACCGTCCCGACCCGGTGCCCGGTTACCCTGCGGTGGTGAGCAAGGACCGGGAGCGTCCGCAGCTGGCAGCGCTGCGTCCGGTCGACAACGACGGTGTGCTGGCCGTCGGGGTCGGGACGGCCCTGTGGCTGGTCGCGCTGATCGTGCTGGCGCTGCTACACCAGCAGCTCGCCGACGCCGGACGGTCGTGGTGGATCGCGGTGGCCGCCGTCGGCCTCGGCCTCGGCCTGCTCGGCCTGGTGTACTGCACCCGCCGCCGCAACCGCCTGCGCAAGCCCTGACGGCGCAGCGGATTCAGCCCTCAAGATCGCGCGCGACCCGCTCCGCCAGCACCGCCTCCGGATCACCGGACGCTGCCGCTACGAGCAGTTGCCGCAGCTCCCAGCGACCGGCCGCCCAGGCAAGTCCGTGCGGCAAGCCCGCGTCGGTGGCGTGCAGCACCCCACCGGCCCATCGCCATGCGGGCCGTAGCGACCGATGCCGACGGAAGGTCGACGGCGCATCCGGCAGCAGTGTCAGCAAGGCAGCTGGCACCGCCGTACGGGTACCACCGGCCGGAACCGGTGGGTCCAGCTCGGACGCCAGGTCGACGTCCAGCAGTTCGGACAAGACCAGCGCCGCCGATGCCGGCGCCGGAACCACCGCGAGGCCGCGGTCGCGCGCGAACGTCACCAGGTCGGGCGCGTCGACCAGCACACAGCGACCGACCGGTACGGCGGCAAGCTTGCCGTCGGCGCCCAGCGCCCGCGCCGCCAGCGGCGGATCCGGGGCTTCGTCCAATCGCCCGGTCCACTCCCGCGCGACGGCGGCGTGCACCCGGACCACCTGGTCGTGACTGACCACCCGATCGGCATCGCCGAGCCGGTCCAGCAAGTCCCCCAGGTCGTCGGCGTCCGCGAGCACGGACGCCAGGCCGGTACGGACACCGAGCGCGGCCAGCAGCGCCGGATCCAGCTCCGCCGGAGCGGGGTCGTAAAGCCCGGCGAGATCCGGGATCCCGGCAAGCACGCATTCCCGCGGCAGCCTGCCGGCGAACAGCGGCTGGTTTCCGAGCCACCACGCCGCATACGACCGGACTCCGACCCCTCCGACCTGCACCGGATCCACCACCGCGGCGCGCAACGCACGGTCCGCGGCGATCACGGTCAGCAGCTCCGGCAGGTCCGCCACCGCGTCCAGGTCCCGGATGGCCACCAGTTCGGAGACGATCAACGGAACGCCGACCGGCACCGCGTCCGCGATCGACTCGACCCATTCCGCCAAGCCGTCGAGCTCCGCCGGCGTCCCATCCCCGGACGCACCGTCCCGGTCCAGCTCGCCGTCCAGCACGACGTCCGAGAAATGCAGCAGCACCGGCCGGTCTGCCACCCCGAGGGAAAGCGCCGTGTCGCGGTCCAGCCACCCGGGCGGATCGAGCACCGAGAACCCCGCGTCAGGGTCCACAAGCGCGGCCATCGCCCCGCCGGGCCAGAGCAGATCGCCCGCCGGCTGGGTACCGCCACCAGCTACGGGCAACGCCAGGCCGATGAGCCACGGGTGCCGATCGACGCCGGCTCCCGATGAGCGCACCAGCTCCGCCACGGCGCGCGCCAGCTCCAGATCGCCGTCCGCGGCTTCGACTTCCGCTCGGACCGCGGGATCGGCGAGCAGTGCGGCATCGTCCGCCGGCTGCGCACCAAGGCGTTCGAGTAGCGGGTGCGCAGCGTCCGGATGTACTACCCGCAGCGGCAGGCCATCGATGTGCTCGGGCAACGTGCCGAGCGGCAGCAATGCTCCACCCGCGCCG
>DASZVT010000141.1:0-2856 GCA_035546915.1 Mycobacteriales bacterium
CCGCCGCCGGGCCTAATCCGTCAGGCCGAAGACTGTCACCGTCTTGTAGGCGCCCACATAGACGCGCCCATTGGCGATGAGCGGGGTGAGGTAGGAGCCGGCCCTGTTCGACCAGTCGCCTGGGCCCTACACGGTGACCGGCGGTCGCACCCGGGTGGCCGACGGCGAGCCGCTGCCGATGGAAGCGCTGGTCACCCGTAACGAGGCCGGCGCTGCGCACCAGGGGGCGCTGCAGTTCGAACGCGCCGACGTGATCCGGCTGTGTGCCGATCTGCAGTCGGTTGCGGAGGTCTCCGCGCGGCTGCGGCTGCCGCTCGGCGTCGCCCGGGTCCTCGTCGGTGACCTGCACGCCGAGGGACTGCTCGACATTCACCTGCCGGGATCGGACCGTCGCGGTCCGGACGCGGCTCTGCTCGGGAAGGTGCTCGATGGACTCCAGTCGCTCTGACACGGCAGGGGGAACCGCCACGCTGGCGGCCCCACCGGTGCCGGTGAAGATCATCGTCGCGGGTGGATTCGGCGTCGGGAAGACGACGTACGTCGGGGCGGTGTCCGAGATCCCGCCGTTGCGGACCGAGGCCGCGATGACCGCGGCGAGCGAGGGTCTCGACGACCTGACGCAGGTCGGGGCCAAGGCCACCACGACCGTGGCTTTGGACTTCGGGCGCATTTCGCTGCCGGGCAACGTGATCCTCTACCTGTTCGGGACTCCGGGGCAGGACCGGTTCTGGTTCATGTGGGACGAACTCGTCCGCGGCGCCATCGGCGCGGTGGTGCTGGTCGACACCCGTCGGCTGGCCGACGCGTTCCCGGCGATCGACTTCTTCGAATCGCGCGAACTGCCGTTCGTGATCGCCGTCAACGACTTCGACAACGAACAGCGGCACGCGACCGAGGACGTGCGGGCAGCGCTGGCGATCGACCCGACGGTGCCGATCGTCCGTGTCGACGCGCGGGCCCACGACTCCGCGAAGCGGGGCTTGGTCGCCGTGGTCAAGTACGCGCTACAGCGGATCACGACGGGCTGATCCCTGCCGGTCCCGTCGCCGGCGCCACCTAGACTGGGCCCCGATGACCCAGCCCACACCCCGATCCCGCTGACGCAGCGGATGACGACGCAGCGCATGACGCAGCCCGCGACGCTTCCCGCCGTGCCGGACGACCCCCGGGTCGCGGCGCTCCTCGAGGGGCTCAATCCGCAGCAACGCCAAGCGGTGACGCATGCCGGCGGTCCGTTGTTGATCGTCGCCGGCGCGGGCTCCGGCAAGACCCGGGTACTCACCCACCGCATCGCGTACCTGCTCGCCGCGCGCCAGGTCACGCCGGGCGAGGTGCTGGCGATCACCTTCACCAACAAGGCCGCCGGCGAGATGAAGGAGCGGGTGGCCCGGCTGGTCGGCCCGCGGGCCCGGGCCATGTGGGTGTCCACGTTCCACTCGGCCTGCGTCCGGATCCTGCGTGAACAGCACCAGCAGCTGGGGTTCCGCCGCGCCTTCTCCATCTACGACCAGGCGGACAGCCAACGGCTGGTCACCCTGGTCGCCCGCGAGCTCGACCTGGACAGCAAGCGGTTCGCGCCGAAGCGGCTGGCGAACCAGATCAGCGACCTGAAGAACGAGCTGATCGACCACGAGACCGCGGCAGACCGTGCCGGCACCGAGATGGAGCAGACGATCGCGTCGGTGTACCGGACGTACCAGGCCCGGTTGCAGCAGGCGCAGGCGATGGACTTCGACGACCTGATCATGACGACGGTGCACCTGCTGCAGGCGTTCCCGGACATCGCCGAGCACTACCGGCGCCGGTTCCGGCAGGTACTCGTGGACGAGTACCAGGACACCAACCACGCGCAGTACATGCTGGTGCGCGAGCTGGTCGGCACCGCGGCGGACGCGTCCCCGGTGCCCCCCGCCGAACTGGCCGTCGTCGGCGACGCGGACCAGTCGATCTACGCCTTCCGCGGCGCGACGATCCGCAACATCACCGAGTTCGAGCGCGACTATCCGGACGCGACCGTGGTGCTGCTGGAGCAGAACTACCGCTCCACCCAGACGATCTTGAACGCGGCCAACGCGGTGATCGCCCGCAACCCGGGGCGAACGCCGAAGAACCTGTGGTCGCAGGCCGGTCCAGGCGAACGGATCGTCGGATACGTCGCTGATTCCGAGCATGACGAGGCGGCGTTCGTCGGCGCCGAGATCGACACCCTGACCGACGAGTACGCAATCGCCCCGGCGCAGGTCGCGGTCTTCTACCGCACTAATGCACAGAGCCGGGTGTTCGAGGACGTGTTCATCCGGATCGGCCTGCCCTACCGGGTGGTCGGCGGGGTTCGCTTCTACGAGCGGCGCGAGGTCCGCGACCTGCTGGCGTACCTGCGGGTGCTGGCGAACCCGGCCGACACGGTCAGCCTGCGGCGGATCCTGAACACGCCGCGGCGCGGGATCGGGGACACGACGGAGCAGTCGGTGGCGCGGTTCGCCGGCCGGGAGCGGATCGGTTTCGCTGCGGCGCTGGCCCGTGCCGACGAGATCGGCGACCTGGCGACCCGGTCGCTGACCGCGATCCGCGGCTTCGTCACGACGATGGACGACCTGCGCGAGTTGGCCGATTCGGGCGCGCCTGCCGCGGAGGTCGCCGAGGCCGTGCTGACGCGCACCGGGTATCTCGATTCCCTGGCGACAGAGGGGGAGATCGAGGCCGAGGGACGGCGGGAGAACCTCGCCGAGCTGGTCGCCGTGGCGCGCGAGTACGAAGCCGGCACGCCCGGGGGTGGACTGGCCGGCTTCCTCGAGCAGGTGTCGCTGGTCGCAGACACCGACGAACTCCCGGACCCGGACACCGGCGGGGTGGTCA
>DASZVT010000142.1:0-3518 GCA_035546915.1 Mycobacteriales bacterium
GGGGGCCCGCCTGCGTACTGCCGGACGCCGGTGCTGGCGCGGCCGGAGCGCCGCAACGGTCTCGCATAGGCTGGGCGCCATGGCCGAGGGCGGGCATGACACGTTGTCATCGGCGCTGCCCTCCACGTACCCCGCCCCCTGGTGGTCGGCGTCGCTGCCGCCGGTCGAGGGCAACCCGCCGAGCCTCCGTTACGCGGCCCCGAGGGGACTGTGGGGAGGGCCCGGTCAGCTTGTCGGTGGTCCGTTGCCGGCCTCGCCCCCATCGCCGGTCGACGAGGCGGTCGTGGCCGCACCGCGTCGCACGTGGGTGCTGGCGATTGCGGCAGCGGTGGCTGCCGGGGCGATCGTCGGGGGGGTCGTCGGTGGTTTCAGCGGGGCAGCGGCCGGGCGTGACCACGGCGGCACCCCGGTCCAACCGCTGACCGACCCGTCGATCCGGTTACCGGTCGCCGAGCCGAGCGTCGTACCGGCGGCCGGTCCTGGGTCGGTGACCGCGATTGCGACCGCAGTCGTGCCCAGCGTGGTGACCGTCCAGGTACGGGCACCGGACGCCCGTGGTACCGGAGCAGGGGTCATCCTCACCTCAGATGGCTACATCCTGACGAACAACCACGTGGTCGCTCCTACCGGCAGTCCCGGTGTGCTCACCGTGGACCTGAGCAACGGTCGGCAGCGCATCGCCGCCCGGGTCGTCGGCCGCAGCCCGCTCGACGACCTGGCCGTGATCAAGATCGACGTCAGCGGATTGCCAGCGGCCCGGCTGGGACGCTCCTCGACCCTGCGGGTCGGTGACCTGGTCGTCGCCGTCGGCGCGCCGCTCGGGCTTTCCGGCAGCGTCACGTCCGGCATCGTCAGCGCGCTGGCCCGCAACGTGGACGTACCTAGCGACGAGAGCGGTCAGAGCGGCACCGTGCTCGGCAATGCCATTCAGACCGACGCGGCCATCAACCCGGGCAACTCGGGTGGTGCGCTGGTCGATGCGAGTGGCGCCGTGATCGGAATCAACTCGGCGATCGCGAGCCTCGGAGAGTCGGACACCGCTCAGACCGGGTCGATCGGGGTTGGTTTCGCGATCCCGATCGACTACGCCCGCTCGGTGGCCGAGGAGATCATCCGTACCGGCACGGTGACACACCCGTACCTGGGCGTGGTGCCCAGTACGGTCGACCAGGACAACCCGCTGCCGGGCGGCCCGGACGCGGGGGCGTACCTGCGTCAGGTGGTTTCGGGGTCCCCGGCCGCGAAGTCCGGGTTGCGCGCGGGAGACGTCGTCGTCGCCTTGGACCGCGAGCCGATCACCAGCGCCGACGACCTGTTCGTCGCGGCCCGCGACCACAAGATCGGTGAGGTCGTCACCGTGACGTACATACGCGCCGGCGCACGGCACCAGGCCCAGGTGACGTTGGGAGAGCGCCCCGACAACTGACCGCCGGCAGCCCGCAGCGCGCCGCGCCGGCCGACGCGAGAAGATGGTGGCAAGCCGGGAGCTGCGAGCAGCCAGGACCAAGCTGTCACCAAGGGCGAAGCTGTCACCAGACGAAGGAGGTGCGCATGTTCGGGATGGGATGGCCGGAGATCCTGGTCTGCGCGCTGGTGGGCTTCTTCGTGTTCGGACCGGAGCGGTTGCCGGGAGCGGCTCGCGACGCTGCCCGGATGCTCAAGCAACTACGGGGCATGGCGCAGGGCGTGACGGACGAGTTCAAGCAGCACATCCCGGACGCGGAGGAATTCGGGCTGTCCGACATCCGCGACCTGCGGGACCTGCACCCGAAGCGGGTGATGAGCCGGGCGCTGTTCGACGACGACGTGGCGGATGGTGGCCGCCCGGTTGCGACGGTGGCACCGGCTGCGACGCCGGGATCCGTGCCGCGTTACGACATCGACGCGACCTGAACCACCTCGTCGGCGACCCGCCGCTCAGTTCCGTGCGCGGATCGCCTCGGACACCGCGAGGATGCGCCGGGCGTTGTCGACATGCAGGTTCTCGATCATCTTGCCGTCGACGGTGACCACGCCGCGGCGCTCGGCCAGTGCCTGCTCGAATGCGTCGATCACGCGCCGCGCGTAGTCGATCTCCTCGTCGGACGGTGCCCAGACCCGGTTCGCGATCTCGACCTGGCCGGGGTGGATCAGCGTCTTGCCGTCGTAACCGAGCTGGGCGCCCTGCACGCACTCGGCCTCGAAGCCGGTCAGGTCGTGCACGTCGTTGTAGACGCCGTCGATCGCAGCCACGCCCGCCTCGCGTGCCCCGAGCAGTGCCGTCGCCAGGTGCGGCAGCAGCGGCGTCCGTCCTGGGATCAGCGCCGCGCGCAGTTCCTTGGCGAGATCGTTGGTGCCGAGGATCAGCGCCGCGACTCGTGGGAAGCCGGCGATCTCGCGGATCGCGAACAGCGCGGTGGGCGTCTCCACCATCGGCCAGATCATGGTGTGTTCCGGCGCTCCAGCCCGTTCCAACCGGTCTGCGATCTCACCCAGCTGCGCCGCACCGGACACCTTCGGCACCACGATCGCGGCAGGACCGACCGCCGCAGCGGCGGCGATGTCGTCGGCGCCCCAGGGTGTGTCCAGGCCGTTACAGCGAACCGTGACCTCGCGGCGGCCGTACCCGCCGCCGGCGACCGCAGCACAGGCCTGGTCGCGGGCGGTCGGCTTCGCGTCCGGCGCGACGGCGTCCTCCAGGTCAAGGATGAGCGCATCTGCCGGGATCGTCTTGGCCTTCTCCAGCGCCCGGGCGTTGGCCGCAGGCATGTACAGCACGGACCGGCGCGGGACGATCGGCCCAGCGCCCTCGTCTCCCACCGTCATGCCGGAAACCCGTATGCCGCAGCGAGTTTCGGGTCACGCGCGGCCAGTGCTTCGGCGAGTTCGAGGACGACCTTGCACTGCTTGTACGTTGCGTCGTCCTGCATCTTGCCGTCGATCATCACCGCCCCGCGTCCGTCTTCCCCCATCGTCGCCACGACCTGCTTGGCCCAGGCCACGTCGGCCGGTGCGGGGCTGAAGACGCGCGCGGCGATCTCGATCTGCACCGGATGCAGGCTCCACGCGCCCACACAACCGAGCAGGTAGGCGTTGCGGAACTGGTCCTCGCAGGCGACGACGTCTTTGATGTCCCCGAACGGGCCCCAGTACGGGTAGATCCCCGCCTGCGCGCAGGCGTCCACCATCCGGGCGACGGTGTAGTGCCACAGGTCCTGCTGGTACGTCGGGCGCTCGCCGGCCGGGTCCGCGCCGGGATCGCTGCGGACGAGGTAGTCCGGGTGCCCACCGCCGACCCGGGTCGTCTTCATCCGCCGGTCCGCGGCGAGGTCAGCCGGGCCTAATGAGATGCCTTGCATCCGGGGGCTGGCCTGCGCGATTTCCTCCACTCGGGCGACACCGCTGGCGGTCTCCAGGATCGCGTGCACCTGGAGCGGACGGTGCACGCCGCCCTTGGCTTCCAGCTGGGCGAGCAACCGGTCCACGTAGTGGATGTCCTCCGGGCCCTCGACCTTCGGGATCATGATCACGTCGAGCTG
>DASZVT010000143.1:0-10312 GCA_035546915.1 Mycobacteriales bacterium
GTCACCGCGGTCGCCGGCCGTACCGGCGTATCCCGGAAGGTGGTCTATGCGGCCGCCACCGGTGCGAAGCTTCCCGAGTCGAGCAACTGAGCGAGCCATGCAGCCAACCCTGATCACGCGCCCGAGTCACGCCGTTGACAATGATCAACAGCGGGAGGCACCTTGATCAACCGTGGCTGTTTGGGCAGGATCATTAGGCTCGGGTCATGTCCCGGAAGATCCTGACCGCCGTCGCCTGGCCGTACGCCAACGGCCCGCGTCATATCGGCCATGTCGCCGGTTTCGGCGTTCCCTCCGACATCTTCGCCCGCTATCAGCGGATGGCGGGCAACGAGGTGCTGATGGTGTCCGGCACCGACGAGCACGGCACGCCTATCCAGGTGCAGGCCGATCACGAAGGAGTCACGCCGCGCGAGCTCGCCGACCGTTACAACCGCGTCATCGCGGAGGACATGCACACACTGGGACTCAGCTACGACCTGTTCACCCGCACCACGACGCGCAACCACTACGCGGTCGTGCAGGACATGTTCACCCGCCTGTATCAGAACGGGTACATCACCGAGCAGGCAACGCTGAGCGCGATCTCGCCGAGTACCGGCCGGACGCTGCCGGACCGGTACGTGGAAGGAACCTGCCCGATCTGCGGGTATGACGGAGCCCGTGGAGACCAGTGCGACAACTGCGGCAACCAGCTCGATCCGCAGGACCTGATCAACCCGGTCAGCAAGATCAACGGCGAGACGCCGAAGTTCGTCGAGTCCCAGCATTTCTTCCTGGACCTGCCCGCATTCGCCGACGCCCTCGGCAGCTGGCTGTCCACCCGCACTGGCTGGCGCACCAACGTACTCAACTTCTCTCGCAACTACATTGCGGACCTCAAGCCCCGAGCGATCAGCCGTGACCTGGACTGGGGCGTGCCGATCCCGTTGCCCGGATGGTCCGACCGCTCGGACAAGCGACTCTACGTCTGGTTCGACGCGGTCATCGGCTACCTGTCCGCCTCCATCGAGTGGGCTCGACGCAGTGGCGATCCGCAGGCGTGGCAGGCGTTCTGGACCGACCCGGCGGCCGAGTCCTACTACTTCATGGGCAAGGACAACGTCACCTTCCACTCGGTGATCTGGCCGTCCCTGCTGCTCGGCTACGACGGCGAGGGCGCGCGCGGCGGAGAGCCGGGTCCGTACGGTCGGTTGAACCTGCCCAGCGAAGTCGTCTCCAGTGAGTTCCTCACCATGGAAGGGCGCAAGTTCTCCTCGTCGCGGCAGGTCGTGATCTACGTCCGCGACATGCTCGCCCGCTACCAACCGGACGCGCTGCGCTACTACCTCGCGGTTGCCGGTCCGGAGTCGTCCGACACCGACTTCACCTGGGAGCAGTTCGTCACCCGGACCAACTCCGAGCTGGTCGCCGGCTGGGGCAACTTGGTCAACCGGACCGTCTCGATGACGGCCAAGAACCTCGGGACGATCCCCGCCGCCGGGATGTTGACGGACGCCGACCGCGCACTGCTCGTGGCGGGGGAGCGGTCCTTCGCCGCGGTCGGCGCGCACCTGGAACGCTCGCAGCAGAAGGCTGCCGTGACGGAGGCGATGCGGGTAATAGGCGAAACCAACAAGTACCTGTCCGATCAGGCGCCGTGGAAGCTGCGCGAGGCCGACCCGGACCGGTTCGCGACGATCCTGCACTGCGCGTTGCAGCTCGTCAGCGACGGCGCCGTGCTGCTTACCCCGTTCCTGCCGTCGTCTTCCAATGCCGTGCACAGCATGCTGGGACGTGCCGGCGTGTGGTCGGCGATGCCGCAGCTGCAGGACGTGGACGATCTGGACGGCGGGCCTGCCTACCCGATCGTCCGCGGTGACTACGCCGAGGGCCAAGCGGTCTGGCGGCGGGTACCGATCGAGCCCGGGACGCCCATGGAGCAGCCCACCCCGCTGTTCACCAAGCTCGACCCGAAGATCGTCGAGGAGGAGCTCGCCCGACTGGATCCCGGTGAGTAGGGCGCACGGCCGCCAGGGTGATCCGGTCCCGCCGCCCGAGGCGCTGCCGGTGCCGGTAGTCGACGCGCACTGTCATCTCGACCTGACCGGCGGCGATGTCGGCCGGCAGGTGGAGCTGGCTCGGTCGGTCGGCGTGCGCACCGTGGTCAGCATCGGTATCGACGTCACCACGTCCCGATGGCAGGCCGAGATTGCCGCCGAGCACGAGGACGTCTGGGCCGCGGTGGCGGTGCACCCGAACGAGGCCGGCGCGGGTGCCGCCACCGCCGAGGCGTTGGACGAGATTGCCCGGCTGGCGGCGCTTCCGCAGGTGCGCGCCGTCGGGGAGACCGGTCTGGACTACTACCGCACCGATTCCGCGGGCGGCCAGGCCGAGCAGGAGCGGAGCTTTCGCGCGCACATCGCGATAGCCAAGCAGTCCGGAAAGGCACTGGTGATCCACGATCGGGAGGCGCACGACGACGTACTCCGGGTGCTAGCCGAGGAGGGCGCCCCGGAGGTGACCGTCATTCACGCGTTCTCCGGCGATGCCGACTTCGCCCGGCGGTGTGCCGCGGCCGGCTATTACATGTCCTTCGCCGGCAACGTGTCGTTCAAGAACGCCGCGAACCTGCGGGAAGCCGCCGCGGTGGTGCCGGCCGGACTGCTGCTGGTGGAGACCGACGCGCCGTTCCTCACCCCGATGCCGTTCCGTGGCCGTCCGAACGGCTCGCACCTGATCCCCCTCACGATGCGCGTGCTGGCCGAGACGCGTGGCGAGCAGCTGGAGGTCACCTGCGCAGCGGTCGCCGCGAACGCGACCCGGGTCTTCGCGCTGGAGAAAGGCCACCGCGGCAGGTAGCGGCCTAAGCTTGCCGCGTGGCACAGCGTCGTCTTCCGGGTCGGCCACCGCGTGCCGAGAGCAGGGACCGGATCAACGTCATCCTCCGTGTCGGTAGGCATCATTTCGGGCATCGGGGTTACGACGGGGCAACGATGTCCGCGATAGCGGCAGATGCAGGCGTGACCTCGGCAGCGCTTTACCATTACGCGGACAGCAAGGCCAAGCTGTACGAACTGGTATTTCGACAGACCACGCAGGAACTCTGGCAGGTCGTGCGGAGCCGGCTCGCGGAGGCTGCCCCCGGCCCGACCCTGACCGAACAGCTCGGAGCGCTCGTCGCTGCTATCGACCGGAGCGGGAAAGACTCCGATCGCGGGGTACTGCTCATGTCGGCGCTCAACGACCTGCGGGTGCATCCGGAATTGAGCCACTTGCTCATCGAGCTGAACACGGATCGAGACGAGGTGCTGCGACAGATCGCGCAGGCCTGCCCCAGCCGCTCGTCTCCGGCGGGCGACGAGCACTTCGTCCGGCTGCTGCGAGTCCTGTTCACCGGCTGGTCTGTCGAGTCGTACACGGCGCCGGCGGAGCGGGACGCCCTCGAGGATACGGTGCTGCTCCTCGCCCAGGCACTCGACGAGAAGCTGGGCCGGCGGATGCCAGCGGTGCGCGGCCACGCCACCGCCGGCGCCCGCCCTTCGGGTACCCGCAGCCGATGAGGAGGGCTAGCAGGGCGGCACAACGCCTGCCGTTGTTGACAACACCGGTCCCGGCCTTAAAATAACTAATCGCACATGTAATTAGGTGTGGTTGAACGCTGCCGACGATCCGCCGGCAGCGTTTCGCTGCCTGAGCGGTGCTGTTGGTCGCGGGCGGCCCGAGCGGTGGTCGCTCGCTCGATTCGGATGAGGACACGTGATGAACGCGAAGCTACGTCGAAGGCTTGCAGTGCTCGGCTTGCCGCTGGTGCTGGCCATCGTGGCTGCCTGTGGCAGCAGCGGTACCGCCAGTGCGCCTGCAGACTCGAATGCGGCGTCCGGCCTCACCAAGTCCACGATCGTGATCGGCAACATCGGCCAGTACAGCGGAAGCACTTTCGCGGACCTGTACGTACAGACGTTGCACAGCCTGCAGGCGTGGGTCCAGTGGACCAACGACCACGGCGGACTCAACGGACATCCGGTGAAGCTCGTCAGCCACGACGACCAGAACAACCCGGCGAAATCACTGCAGTACGTGAAGGAAATGGTCGAGCAGGACCACATCGTCGCGCTGTTGTCCCCGCTTGCGGTGGGGACCGATCCGGCATGGGCGAACTATGTCGAGCAGAAGAAGGTCCCAGTGATCGGCGGCGGGTCGCTCGACGCCAACTGGGAGACCAATCCGTACATGCTCTCCACGAACGTGACGTCCGAGAATTACGACGTCTCGCAGATGTACGCGGCGAAATCGATCGGAAAGAAGGTAGGCGTCTTCATCTGCGCCGAGTTCTCCGCCTGCAAGACCGGGATCTCGAAATTCGAGGGGATTGCCAAGCAGACCGGGCTGGCTTGGGCGGGCGCGCAGTCGGTCGCCGAGACCGCGACGGACTATATCTCCCAGTGCATCGCGATGAAGCAGACCGGGGCCGACGTCGTCCTCCCGGAGACGAGCGCGACCGTGATGTCCCGGGTCATCAAGGCGTGTGCGGAGCAGGGTTACACCCCGCGCGCCGTCGTGCCGGCCAGCAACATCAATGCGTCCGTCATCGGGGATGCTGAGTTCGACGGGACGCTCGGCGTCAACTTCTCACCGCTGTGGTTCGTCGACTCGGACTTCACCAAGGACTGGAAGCAGCAGTACACGAAGATGTTCCCCCACGAGACCCTCTACGGGGACTCCACATTCGGCTGGCAGGCCGGTGTCGTCTTCGGGACCGCCTTGAAGGACGCCCCCGACACGGTGACGTCCGAGACGGTGCTGCAGGGCCTGTACGCACAGCCGGCCGGCACCACGTTCGGTGGTTGGACGCCACCGCTGACTTTCAAGCCGGGCAAGTCGACGCAGACCCAACCGTGCATGTGGTATCTGCAGATCAAGGGCGGCAAGCTCGTTGCTCCCCAAGGCAACAAGCCGGTGTGTGCGCCTGCCGGCGACGCCGGGTGACGGTAGCTTCGACGGCAGTCGTGTCGCGTCGTATGGGTGATCGCGGAGCCTGACCGCCGAGGAGGCAGCCTTGTACATCGGTGACTACGCCGGATCAGCGCCGGATCGCGCCGCTGTGATCATGGCGAGTTCCGGGGAGCGGATGAGCTACGGCGAGTTGTTCGATGGCTCGAACCGGTTCGCCCGGGTGCTGCGGGAATCGGGGCTCGTCCGCGGCGACCACGTCGCGATCATGGCCGAGAACAACCTGCGCTACTTCGAAGTGGTCTGGGCCTGCCTCAACAGTGGCCTGTACATCACCGCGATCAGCGCCAAACTGACCGCCGCCGAAGCCGCGTACATCTTGCGCGACAGCGCGGCCAAGGCGCTGGTGACGACGCGCGCGCTCGCCGACGTGGCCGAGGCGCTGGTCGCCGATACGTCCGAGATCCGGTGCCGGTTGATGATCGGTGGCACGTCGCCCTCGTACAGTTCGTACGAGCAGGCACTGGCCGAGCAGTCGGGCCAGCGGTTGCCGGACGAGTCCCGGGGCACGTTCATGCTCTACAGCTCCGGAACCACGGGGCAGCCGAAAGGCGTGCGCTTCCCGCTCCCGGAAACGCCGGCCCACGAGGGCGACCTTCAGCTTCGCCCGAGCAGCATTGCGCTCTACGGCTACCACGAGGGCGACGTCTACCTGTCCCCGGCGCCGTTGCACCACGCCGCGCCGCTGCGGGTTTCGTGCCTGCTACACGACGTCGGTGCCACCGTGGTGGTGATGGAACGGTTCGACGCCGAACTGGCGCTCTCGTCGATCCAGAAGTACGGCGTCACCATCGGGCAGTGGGTCCCCACCATGTTCGTGCGGATGCTCAAGCTGCCGGAGCAGGTACGCGAGCAGTACGACTTGTCGACGATGCGCCTCGCCATCCACGCCGCCGCACCGTGCCCGGTCGACGTCAAGCGGGCGATGATCGAGTGGTGGGGCCCGATCCTGTACGAGTACTACTCGGGTACCGAGAACATCGGCACGACCGCGTTGGACAGCAACGAGTGGCTGGCGCATCCGGGATCGGTGGGGCGAGCGGTGACCGGCGTGTTGCACATCTGCGACGACGACGGGCGAGAACTGCCGGCAGGGGAGGCTGGCCTCGTCTACTTCGAACGTGACGACGTGACCTTCGGATATCACCACGACGACGCGAAGACCGCCTCCATCGTGCATCCCGCACATCCGAGCTGGCGGACGCTGGGGGATATGGGGCATGTCGACGACGACGGTTACCTCTATCTCAGCGACCGCAAGGCGTTCATGATTATTTCGGGCGGGGTGAACATCTACCCGCAGGAGATCGAGAACGCGCTGGTGATGCACCCTGCTGTCGAGGACGTGGCGGTGTTCGGGGTCCCGAACGAGGAGTTCGGCGAGGAGGTCAAGGCGGTGGTGCAGCCGCGTCGCTGGCAGGATGCCGGACCTGCCCTCGCGGACGAGCTGATGGCCTTCGCTCGAACCCGGCTCGCGTCGTACAAGTGCCCGCGGTCGATTGACTTCGATCCCCAGCTGCCCCGGATGGACAACGGGAAGCTCTACAAGAAGCCACTGCGCGAGCGTTACTGGGAGGGTCACCGTTCGCGAGTGCTCTGATCGTGTGCGCTGCGTAACATCTCTGCTTACGCAGAGGTGACCTTTTCCCGCCTGTCACGCGTGCGGAGGCGTGGTTAGGCACATCCGGTGCGGCGGTGGTTGACAGCTGTCTGTTAGTTTGCTGGGACCACAGACCGCCGGAGTGGGGAAGCTTCCGCGGTCGTCCCCCCCTTCAAGCACCGGCGTAGCCGTGTGCCCGGGGCCGGGTTCGACCACGTGCTGCGTGCCCTGGGACCGGACCTGCGACATCGGAGTTCTCTTGCCCCAGGCTTTCTCAGGCCCTCGCGTTGCCCGCCTCCTGCGGCTCGCCCGTCGACGCCTCACCCGGCGCGGCGTGGTCGTGATCACGGCGCAGTTGGTGGTACTCGGAGCCCTGATCGCCGGGACAGCAGCTTTCGTCACGAAGGACAAGACGGTCACCGTCAGCGTCGACGGGCACGTGCAGAAGGTCCGCACGTTCTCCGGGGACGTGCACGGGGTGCTCGACCAGGCCCACGTGCAGGTCGGGTCGCACGACCTGGTGTCGCCGGGACTGGACGCGCGGGTGCACGACGACAGCACGATCGTGGTGCGGCGCGGCCGCGAGCTGACCCTCACCGTGGGTGAGCAGACCCGACAGGTCTGGGTCACCGCCAGCACCGTGGACGAAGCACTGGACCAGCTCGGCCTCGACCGGCAGGGGATGTTCGTCTCGGCATCGCGGTCCCGGACGATCGGTCTCGAAGGTGCCGCGATGGTGGTGCGACTGCCGCAGCACCTGAGCGTCGTGGTCGACGGTCGCCGGCTTCCCATCGTCACTACCGCGCCGACGGTCGGCCAGATGCTGGTGGGCAACCACATCGCGCTGGGCAAGCTGGACCGGCTTTCGGTCCCGGCGGACGCGTACCCGACCGACGGCATGGTGGTCGGCATCACCAGGATCAGCACGCAGGCGCAGGTCGACTCCGACGTCATCGCACACGCAGTCCGGCGGATCGCCGACGGTGCGCTCTACAAGGGACACAGCCGTACCGTGGATCCTGGCCAGGACGGCATCATCCGGCGTGTGTTCGGCCTGGTCTACAAGGACGGAGTGCTGGTCAAGCGCACGTTGGTTTCCGAGCAGGTCACCCGTCCGATGCGGCCGGCGGTCGTCGCGTACGGCACCAAGCCGGTGCCCGCCCCGCCGGCTTCGACCTACAGCAGCGGCGGCGGGTTGAACTGGACCGCGCTGGCCCGGTGCGAGTCCGGCGGCAATCCGCGGGCGGTGTCCTCCGGCGGCACGTACCGTGGCCTGTACCAGTTCTCGATGTCGACCTGGCGAGGGGTCGGTGGCAGCGGTGACCCGATCGACGCCTCCGCGGCAGAGCAGACCCACCGGGCGCAGATCCTCTACGCGCGCAGCGGCCGCGGTGCCTGGCCGGTCTGCGGCCAGTACCTCTGAGGTGACCGCGAGCCCACCCCCCGCGGATGGGCTGTTCGGAGCGGCCGACTTGCGCGCCCGGGCTAGCGAGCTCGGGGTCGCACCCTCCAAGGGGCGGGGCCAGAACTTCGTGGTGGACGCCAACACCGTCCGGCGTATCGTCGCGCGGGCCGCTGTCCGTCCCGGCGAGCGGGTGCTGGAGATCGGGCCGGGCCTCGGCTCGCTCACGCTCGCGCTGCTGGCTGCCGGCGCCTCCGTGGTAGCGGTTGAGATCGACCCGGTGCTCGCCTCGGCACTGCCCGCGACGGTGGCCGACCGGATGCCGGCTCGCGCCGCCGACCTCACCGTGGTGCAGGCGGACGCGGTGACACTCCAACCGGACGACCTGCCGGGTCCGCCGCCGGTTCGCCTGGTCGCCAACCTGCCGTACAACGTGGCGGTGCCGGTGCTGCTCGGGCTGCTCGAGCGGCATGGCTCGCTGGCCGCCGGCCTGGTGATGGTGCAGGCGGAGGTGGGGCGGAGGCTCGCCGCGCCACCCGGCTCACGGGTGTACGGCGTGCCCTCGGTGAAGGCGGCCTGGTGGGCGCAGCTGACCGTGGTGGCGCCAGTGCCGCGGTCGGTGTTCTGGCCGGCGCCCAACGTGGACTCGGTACTGGTCGGTTTCACGCGGCATGAGCCGCCCGGCGGTGCGGGGTTACGGGCTCGGACATTCGTGCTGGTCGACGCGGCCTTCGGCCAGCGACGCAAGATGCTGCGGGCGGTGCTGTCCGACAGCTTCGGATCGGCCGCAGCGGCGACCGCCGCGCTGGAAGTGGCCGGCCTGGACCCCGCGGCCCGCGGTGAGACGGTCGACGTGCGCGGCTTCGCCCGGCTCGGCGCGGTCCGCACCGGACAGGTCCCGGACGTTCCCCCTGACCTGCTGCGGCGACCCGGGCCCAGCACCTAGGGTAGGTCGCCGGGGCCCGGTCGGTCGGGTCCGTCGTTCCGAGGAGCGGTCCTGTCCGAACAGCGCGTGCTTGCCGGCGTGCCCGAGCCCGTCACCGTGCGCGTACCCGCCAAGATCAACCTTGCACTCCAGGTCGGGCAGCTGCGTCCGGACGGCTACCACGACCTCGCGACGGTGTTCCAGGCGGTGAGCTTGTACGACGAGGTGACCGCCACGCCGGCGACCGGGATCAGTGTCGCCGTCGCCGGCGAGGGAGCCGACACGGTGCCGTCCGGGCCGGAGAACATCGCCTACCGCGCCGCGCAGGCGCTCGCGGCCGACGTCGACGCCCCGGGTGGGGTCGCCCTGGAGATCGCCAAGGGGATCCCGGTCGCCGGCGGGATGGCGGGTGGTTCGGCCGACGCGGCCGGGACGCTGGTGGCGTGTGACGCGCTGTGGGGAACCAACTGCGACCGGGGCGAACTCACCGCGCTCGCCGCCCGGCTGGGCAGCGACGTGCCGTTTCTGCTGCGCGGCGGGACCGCGTTGGGCACCAGCCGGGGCGAGATCCTGGCGGACGTGCTGGCCCGGGGGACGTATCACTGGGTGCTGGCCCTCGCCGACGGCGGTCTGTCGACTCCCGAGGTCTACGCGGCGTTCGACCGGCTGGGCTCAGCCACCGGCCCCGGGCCGGACGGGGTGCTCGCGGCGCTGCGGACCGGTCGGGCCGAGGATCTGGCCGAGGTATTGGTGAACGATCTGCAGCCGGCTGCGATCTCGCTGCGGCCGTCGCTGTCCCGGGTTCTCGACGCGGGCGCCGACATCGGTGCGCTGGGGGGAGTCGTGTCCGGGTCGGGCCCCACGGTCGCGTTGCTGGCCTCGAGCGCCGAACACGCGGCCGGCCTGGCCGCGCAGCTCGCCGGCCTCGGGGTCTGCCGGACGGTACGCCGTGCGTACGGCCCGGTCGCCGGGGCCCGGGTGGTCGACGTGACCGCGCGCTGACCGGTCAGCTGCGTCGGTGGGATTCGCCGGTCAGATTCGCTTGGCGTCCAGCCGCGCCCCGACCGGCCAGCGCACGTCGCTCGCCCAGCCGAGCTTCTCGAACAGCCGGATGATGCGCGCCGACGAGTCGAGCTGGCCGCGGTCGACCCCGTGCCGGGCGAGGGTCGGCTCGGCGTGGTGCAGGTTGTGCCAGGACTCCCCCATGGAGGGCACCGACAGCCACCAGACGTTGGTGGAGCGGTCCCGGCTGCGGAACGGGCGGCGACCGACGACATGGCAGATCGAGTTGATCGACCAGGTCACGTGGTGCAGCAGCGCGACCCGTACCAGGCCGGCCCAGAAGAACGCGGTCAGCGCACCGGTGAACGACATCGACCACAGTCCGCCGATC
>DASZVT010000144.1:0-8913 GCA_035546915.1 Mycobacteriales bacterium
GCTGGGCATCCGGGAGGCGCTCTACACCGGGACCGCGCCGGCGGAACCGGCACCGGCGGCAGCCGCGGGAGACGACGCCGGGGCCGTCCCGCCTCCGCCTCGAACGCCGCGTACCGGTCGAACCCGGCGCGGCGGTCCGCCGACCGCTCGCTGGCGGTTGCCCCACCTGGTACTCGGCGCGCTGGTGCTGGCCGTGGTCATCGCGACCGCAGTACACGGCTGTTCGAGCAGCGACGGGAGCCCCGCACCGACGACTCCCGGGGCGTCACCCGGCAGCGCAGCCACCGCACCGTCCCCGGCCGGCATCAGCGTCAACCCGCAGCAGTACCGGGGCCAGCCGGCGGCGACCGTGCTCGCCGCGCTGACCGCCGCCGGACTCGCGCCTCGGCCCGTCGTCGTCTCCGCGCAGGGCGCGCCGGGTACCGTCGTCACCATCATCGGTGCGGATGGCGGGCCACTGCCCGCGCGCCTGGCGAAGGGCGCCACGGTGCTCGTCCAGGTGCTTCCGGGTACGGCGATAACGCCGACCACGCCGGCGGGTGGTCACGGGCAGGGCAACGACGAAGGCGACAACGTGAAGAAAGGATCGGACTGACGTGGCCACCACGGAGCCGCGCCTGTTGGGCGGGCGGTACGAGCTGGGTTCAGTAATCGGGTACGGCGGGATGGCCGAGGTGTTCGCCAGCCGCGACACCCGGTTGGACCGCGAGGTCGCCGTCAAGGTGCTGCGCGCGGACCTGGCCCGTGACCCGTCGTTCCTCAGCCGTTTCCGGCGCGAGGCGCAGTCCGCCGCCGGGCTGAACCACCCGAACATCGTCGCCGTCTACGACACCGGTGAGGACACCGTCGACGGCATCGAACACGTGCCGTACATCGTGATGGAGTACGTCGCCGGTCGGACCCTGCGCGACGTGCTCGCCGAGGACGGCCGGTTGCTGCCGCGGCGGGCGATGGAGATCGTCGCCGAGGTGACCTCGGCGTTGGAGTACTCACACCGCGCCGGCATCGTGCACCGCGACATCAAGCCGGGCAACGTGATGCTGACCCCGACCGGCGAGATCAAGGTGATGGATTTCGGCATCGCCCGCGCCGCGGCCGCCGCCTCCTCCACCATGACGCAGACCGCGCAGGTGCTCGGCACCGCGCAGTACCTGTCGCCAGAGCAGGCTCGCGGCGAACACGTCGACGCCCGTAGCGACATCTACTCGACCGGTTGCCTGCTCTACGAGCTGCTCACCGGGGTCCCGCCGTTCCGCGGCGAGTCGGCAGTCGCGGTGGCGTACCAACACGTCCGGGAGGACCCGCTGCCGCCGTCGCAGCTCGATCCGGACCTGCCGCCGAGTGTCGACGCGGTGGTGCTCAAGGCGATGGCGAAGAACCCGGCCAACCGGTACCAGGACGCCGCTGAGATGCGGGCCGACCTGGAGCGCGCGGCCGCCGGGCGCCGGGTCGAGGCGCCGTCCGTCCTCGCCCAGGACGCCACCACCACGCTGCCGGCAGCCTCACCCACGACGGTGTTGCTGCGCCCGGACGACGATGACCGCCGCGGCCGACGCACCGCCGCGTATATCGCTCTCGGGATCGCCGTCATCGCGGTGATGGTGATCGCCGCGCTGATCGCCAAGGGGGTGTTCTCCGACACCACCAAGTCGGTGCACGCCCCGAAGGTCGTCGGGCTGTCCCAAGCCCAGGCGGAGCAGAAGATCGAGGGCCTCGGCTTGAAGGTCGGCAAGGTCACACCGACTCCGATCGGCCAGGACGGGAACACCCTGGACAAGGGGCTCGTCTATCGGCAGGACCCGGCCGACGGCATCACCGTCAAGGAGCACGGCACGATCAACATCTTCGTCTCGACCGGCATCCAGACCGTCACCGTACCGAGCGACCTGGTGGGCAAGACACTGGACGATGCGAAGGCGGAGCTGGCCGCGCTGCATCTGACCGCGAACGTGATCCAGGACAACGTCCCGGGCACGGCCGGCACGGTGCTGTCCGTCCCCGCGGCGGGCCAGACCGTCAACGCCGGCACCACGATCGACCTCCGCGTCGTCTCCGGATCGCAGCAGGTCCCGAGTGTGATCGGCAAGTCCGAGGCCGACGCCCGCCAGACCCTCGAGGCTGCGGGTTTCGACGTCGCCATCGACCCGGATCGCCAGCCCGACAGCAGCGCCCCCGGCACCGTCGTCAGTCAGACCCCGCAAGGCAGCCAGTTGAACGGGACCACGATCACGCTGACGCTCTCCAGCGGCCCGCCGGAAACCACACCGCCGCCGACCAGCCCGCCCCCGACGACCACCCCGCCGACCAGCACCACCCCGACCACGCCGGTCCCGCCGAGCGCCTAGGACCCACCCCGGTCTGCGTTACGGCAGGGCGGCGAGCCGGAGTTCCTCGACGGCGGCGACCAGCGGCGGGGCCAGCGCCGGTGCGGCAGCATCGCCGCACAGTTCGAGCCAGTTCGCCAGCAACTGGTGCCCACCCTGGGTCAACACCGACTCGGGGTGGAACTGCACCCCGTGCAGCGGCAGCGACGCGTGCCGCATCGCCATCACCACCCCGGAACCGGTGCGGCCGGTGACGACCAGCTCGGCCGGCACCGTATCCGGCACGGCCGCGAGCGAGTGGTAGCGCGTCGCGGTGAACGGCTCCGGCAACCCGGCGAGCACCCCGCTGCCGTCGTGGAAAACCTCGGATGTCTTGCCGTGCAGGAGTTCCGGCGCCTGCGCCACGGTGGCGCCGTACGCGACCGCCAGCGCCTGGTGACCGAGACAGACCCCGAGCATCGGCAACGCGCGCGCCGCGCACACCCGGACCAGATCGATGCTCGCACCGGCGTGCTCCGGCGTTCCCGGGCCGGGGGAGATCAGCACCCCGTCGAGCGCCAGGTCGTCCAGCACGGCCGGGTCCGCCACGTCCAGCGCGTCATTGCGGTACACGACCGTCTCCGCGCCCAACTGCTGCAGGTACTGCACCAGGTTGAACACGAACGAGTCGTAGTTGTCGAGCACCAGGATGCGGGTCACGCCGGGTCCTTTTCTACCGGGTCCTTTTCTACCGGGCTGCGCGCCGGCCGCCGGACCGGTTCACGTTGACCAGTCTGCGCGACACCGGGATCCGCCGCCGCGGATTTCTTCTTCGCAGTCCTCTTCGCAGCCGTTTTCTCCACGGCCGCCGTCTTCTTGGCCCCCGTCTTCTTGGCCGGGACAGCCTTGCGCACCGCCGGGGCCTTGCGCACCGCCGGGAAGCCCTTCGCCTCCTCGCGCAGCGGTCGGCGCAGCACCGCTCCGACCCCGCTGAGCGGCAGCGCCGCGCGCACCTCGACCCGTGCCGGTACGAGCGATGGCGGCAACTGACGGCCGCATGCCGTCCGGACGTCCTCCTCGTCCAGATCTGCACCGCGCGCTGGCTGCACGAACGCGACCAGGCCGGCGCGCGCGCCGTCCACCACCGCCACCCGAGCGACCTGCGGCAGCGCCGCGATCACGTCCTCCACCTCACCGGGTCCGCACCAGCCGCGGCCCCGTACCCGGATCGCGTCGGCGACCGGGCCGAGCAGCGTGCAGAACCCATCCGCGTCCATCACCGCAAGATCACCGGTACGCAGGAACCCGTCGACCGTCCGGTCCCCGCCGGCACTGAGCTGTGGCCCGCGCACGACCAGCTCGCCGACCTGCCCCGCGCTGCACGCCCGGGAACCGACGGGATCGACCACCCGGGCATCGGTCAGCGGTAGCGGCACCCCCGCGCTGCCATCCCGCCGCGGCTCGGTCACCGGCGCAGCATGCGTCACCGGCGCCTCGCACAGCCCGTACGCCTCCACCAGTCGAGAGCCGGTGAGCCGCTCGTACGCCTCCGCGGTGGCGACCGGTAGCCGCGCGCCGATGCAGAATCCCACCCGGAGCGAGGTAGTCCGCTCCGCCCGCAGCTGCCGGTTATCCACCAGCGCCCGGAACAACGCCGGCACCCCGGGGAACCAGGTCGGTGCCTCGCTCTCGATCGTGGCCAGTACCTGGCGCTGGTCGAACCCGGGCAGCAACACCAACCGCCCGGCGAGCAGCACCGTCATGCCCAGACAGAGCGTCAGCCCGTACGGGTGGAACAGCGGCAGCACACCGAGCGTCACTTCGCGCCCGGGCCGCGCGTCCGGGATCCACCAGCCCAGCTGGTACCCGTTCGCCAGCAGGTTCCGGTGGGTCAGCCGCACCGGGTGCGGAACGCCGGTGGTGCCTGCGGTGTAGGCGATGACAGCGACGTCGTCTGCCGCGACGGGCACCGGCGGCGGGAGCAGCCCGGCGTTGCGGGTGACGTCAGCGAGCCGTCGCGCCCCGCCGGTCGGCTTCACCCGCGGCGGAAGCAGCCGCCGGTCGTCGGCCCGTCCAGGACGGCGGAGCCGGAGCCGCGCCGCCCGGTCCAGCCCGTCCACCAGATCGGTGACCAGAACCTCCCGGACCGCCGCCTGCTCGCTGGCTCGCTGCACGGCAGCGAGAGCGGTGCCACTGCAGATCACCACGTCGGCACCACTGTCCACCAGCCGATGGCGCAACTCGTCCGGCGCGGCGAGCGGGTTCAGCGGTACGACCACGCCGCCGATCCGGAGCACCGCGAACAGCGCGGTCACCAGCTGCGGACAGTTCGGCAGCACCAGCGCCACCCGGTCGCCCGGCCGTACCTCGAGCCGGTGCAAGGCGCTGGCGAGGTGCTCCACGCGGCCACGCAGGCTTCCATAGCTGACCGTCGTGCCGAAGAAGCTCAGGGCCGGCGCGTCGCCGAACCGACCCGCGACCTGGTCCAGCAGCTGCGGCAGGGTGAGGGCCGGCACCACCGGCTCACGCGGGACCGACGGCGGGTGGTAGGGCAACCACCGCTGCGCGCCGTGAACATCACCACGGGTGCCACTCACGGCGACACCTGGTTCGCGGCATCGCCGTTACACAGCTCGTCGCTCACGGCGCGGCGGTCCCGCCGCCGTTGGTCACGTTGACCTTGTTGAACGGCAGGTGCGGGTCGATCGCCGGGAAGATCACGAACAGCAACAGGAACACGACGACCGCGAGCAGTACCAGCGCGACCAGCAGCCGGACCGGCCAGCGTCCCGGCAGGTGACGCCACAGCCACGCATACATCTCACGCCCTCCCCGTCACCAGCGCGGCCGGTTCGCCGGCCGATTTGTCCATCTGGCTGGCCAGCACGCCGTGCACGATCAACCGTTGCTTGGCCGAATAGCGCGGATTGCAGGTGGTCAGCGTGATCAACTTTTGGGTCGGGACCGCACCCTTGTCACCCGGCACCGGATACGTCACCTCGATGGCCGACGGTTTGACCACCGTCTCTCCGGTCACCTTGTAGACGTACCAGACGTCACGGGTCTCCACCACGATCGCGTCCCCGGCCTTGAACTCGTTCACGTCGTAGAACGGGGCGCCGTGCGTAGTCCGGTGCCCGGAGACGACGAAGTTGCCGACCTGCCCGGGCATCGCCGTTCCGGGGTAGTGCCCGGGGCCCTTCGCCAGGTCCGACTGTGCGACGCCCTCGACCACGACCCACTTCCAACTCGCACCGAGCCGCTCCGCGTGCAGGATCGCCACCCCCGCTATCGGCGCGTTCGGCTTCGGCGGCTGGGTCCACTCCTTGTGGATCGCGACCTCGAGCTTGTGCTGCTCCCGGTGCGTGAAGATGCCGGTGATCCACAACTCGTAGACCACGAACAGCAGGATCACGATGCCACCGGTGATCAGGATCTCGCCGGCGCCTCCGACCAGGATCGCCCACAGCGGGCGTCGTCGGCGCGCCACCGGCCTGGCGACCTCGGTCGGGGTGGCCTCGTCGGTCGTCATGAGCCGGCGCCCTGCGACGGGGTGTTCAGCGGCTGGGCGTGCGCCAGGCTGATCGCGCCGTCATAGCCGGGGAACTTGGCGTCCGCCTCCGTGCTCGTCTTGAACCGCAGTCCATAGGCCTGCACGTACTGCTGGAACAGCTTCACGCCGGGCGCCGCCTGCACTGCCTTCTGCAACCGGTCAGGATCGCCGATGGCACTGACGATGAACGGCGGCGAGTAGACCCTCCCCTGCAACAGCAACGTGTTCCCCACGCACCGCACGGCGGTGGTAGAGATGACCCGCTGACCCATGATCGTCATTGCCTCCGCGCCACCGCTCCAGAGTGCGTTAACTACCGCTTGCACGTCCTGCTGGTGCACGACCAGGTCGTCCGGTGCTGGCGCGGCGTAGCCGGCCGCGACCGATGCCCCCTTCGGGGCGTCGTCCAAGCTGACCGTGACCGCGGCGCCCCGCGCCGGCAGCAGGCCTGCCGGACCCATCAGGGCGGCGCCCTGCTTTTGCACCTGCGCCACCGCTGCGTTGCGTTCCGCCTGCGCGGCGGTCAGGTCGTTCACCTCGGCCTGCAATCGTCGCTGTTCGCGGGTCGCGTCCTCAATCTGTTGCTGCTGCGCGGAAACCAAGTCGGCAAGTCGGTTGTGGCTGGTCGCGGCGGGCCGCGAATCGGTGGACGAGCGCGCGGTCACGACCGCTAACAGGCCCACCATGACCAGCACGAGCCAGCTGCCGACGCGCAGCGGGCGCACCCGCCGGTCACCGAGCGGCCACGGGCGGGCCAGCGCCACGACACGCTGGCGGAACCCGCGCGGCGGAGGCGGAGCGGCGGGCGCGTTCATGGCAGCGTTTACGCTAAACCACCACGCGGCTCGCCGCCGCGAGGTGGACCACTGCGCCGGCTGACCCCGGCCCGGCGAGCCGACCATGCCCGTAGCCCCACCGTGCCCGTAGGACAGGAGCCCCGTCATGCCGGAGTCGCGCAAGCGCAAGCGCACCGCGTACACCTCCCCCGGCGTTGCCAGCGTCAGCCGCAAGAAGCCGCCGTCGCCGCCCTGGGTCGGCGGAATGATCCTCGCGCTCTTCGGGATCGGCGTGGCGTACCTGCTCTGCTACTACCTCAGCAACGGCGAGATTCCCATCAAGGACCTCGAAGGCTGGAACATCTTCGTTGGATTCGGCTTCATCGTGGCCGGCTTCGGTCTGCTCACCCAGTGGCGCTGACGGCGCGCGGAGCCGACCCGGATTGCCCACGCGGCATGCTGCGGCGTGCGATCGTGGAGCCATGACGAGGCCGCAGATCCCACGGTCGGGGCTGGACTTGGAATACCCGATGTCGCTCGGGGTCTACGACAACTACAACCAGGCGCAGCGGGTGGTCGACTACCTGTCCGACAACGAATTCGCGGTGCAGAACCTGGCGATCGTGGGTACCGAACTCAAGTCCGTCGAGCGGGTGACCGGGCGGCTTACCCGGGGTAAGGTCGCCGCCGCCGGCGCTATCTCCGGGCTGTGGGTCGGCCTGTTCGTCGGCATCGCCTTCGCGATCTTCAGCAACGAGGGTCAGCTCGGGTTCCTGATCACCACCCCGCTCCTGGGAGCGCTGTTCGGCCTGATCTGGAGCCAGCTGGGGTTCACCGCCGTGACCCGCGGCGGTGCCCGCGACTTCGCGTCGGTCAGCCAGGTGGTCGCCACCAAGTACGAGGTCATGGTCGAGCACCGGTTCGCCGAGCGCGCCCGCGAGCTGCTGGCCTCGATGCCTGCCCACTGACCCGGGCCAGCCGGGTGAATCACACCCGTGTTATTTACCCACAGAGGTTATCCACAGTGTGGAAAACGGTCGCCGCAGCTGGGCGCACCTGGGTCAGGTCGAGCGCATGTGACAGCGTGAGCACGTGTCCACCAAGCCGCCCCCGCTGCGGTACGGGCCACCCGGTGTGACGGCGCCCGGGCTGGTGCTGATCGCCGCCGCGGTGATCGGACTGGGGGTCAGCAGTGATGCCGGCGGCCGCTCCGCAGGCTGGGTGGCAGCCGCGCTGCTGCTCGCCGCGGCACTCTGGGTCGCGGCCGGACCCGTGCTGGTGGCCGACGCCGACGGCCTGACGGTCCGCGGCCTGCTCCGCCGCCGGCGCGTCCCCTGGTCCGCGGTGCAGGCCATCCGGGTCGACTCCCGGCGCCGGGCACGTGCCGTCGAGATCGAGACCGTCGACCTGCTGCTGGCCGTCCCCGCGACGCTGCTCGGGCGCACCACGCCGACCACGGTCGCCGCCGAGTTGTGCAGGGCGCGCGACCAGGCACTCGGTCGCCCCGGGCCGGCCGGCGGGGTCAGGTGAGCGCGGCCGTTCGTGCCGCGGTGATCGCGGCGAGGATCAGGATCATGGCGGCAAAACCGGCCAGGTGGAAAGCGTCCCGGCGCTCGCGCGGGGCATAGGCCAGCACCGCGCCGAGCACCGCGCCGGTCACCAGTCCACCCAGGTGCGCCCGGATGTCGATGTGCGGCACGGACAGCGAGAACACCACGTTGATCACGATGGTGAGCACGATCGGCCCGGTGTCGGCCCGGAACCGGCGAGCGATCGCGTAGTACGCGCCGAAGAGGCCGAAGATGGCACCGGAAGCGCCTGCGGCGATTTCGGAGGTCGACCCGAATGCGTACGTGGCTACCCCGCCGCCGATACCGGCGAGCAGGTAGAGCGTGACGAAACGGAGCCGTCCGAGCACCTGCTCCAGCTGTGGGCCTACCAGCGCCAACACGAACATGTTCAGGCCCAGGTGCACGATGCCGAAATGCAAGAACTGGCTGGTGACCAGCCGGTAGTAGTCGCCGTGCGCGACCCCTTGGAAGACGGTGACGCTCCCGTCGGAGTTGCGGAACCCGACCCGGTCCGGCACCAGCGCGAACTCGGCGAACAGCTTGCTGATCCCGCTGTCGAAGAAGCCGGCGCCGCTGGCGACCATGATGATGAAGACCAGGACGTTGATCCCGATCAAGGTCATGGTGGCTTCGCGGCGGCCGCCGATCCGGCCGCCGAGCGCGGTGCGCGGCTGACGCACGGTCCGGCGCGCCTCGGCGACCTCGTCGGG
>DASZVT010000145.1:0-2149 GCA_035546915.1 Mycobacteriales bacterium
GATGTCGACGCGGAAGCCAATCCGCTTGCCGGCCACCGATCCCAGGTCAGGCCCGGGTTCGGCGACGTCCTGGCCCGCCCCCGCGGTCGGATCGAGCACCTTGACCATGGCTACCTCCTCAGCGATTCGGCATTCTACATGTAAAACGTAGAAGGCCGAGCGGTGCGGAAGCCCCGGCGGCGACCCGGGTCAGGCCGTCCACTCGAACGGGATCCCACAGGTGGTCGCCGGATCCGTCCGCGCGATACCGCCGGAGTTGCTGACCGTGGCAACTCCCTCCGCCGCCAGCGCCTCAAGCGCCGCGTCCAGGTCCGCCACCCGCAGCCCGCAGGAGGCCAGCCGTGGTCCGCTGTCGAGATAGGGCGCATACCAACTCTCTGCCGAGCCCGGCGTGACGAGTCGCAGCACTGAGTCCCCGATCTGTACGTCAACCACGGTCTCCGCGTCGGTGTCGCGCCGGGCCAGTTCCGCCCCGCACAGGTCCGTCAGGAATGCCGCCGTCCCCGCCGCGTCCGCCACCGCAGCCGTCACCCAGGCAAGTCCGGCGACCTCGACGGTGCCGCCGCCCTCGCCGGGCCGCCGGACGTTCTCGCCGAAGCTGTCGTCGGTCCACTCCATCAGCACGCCGTGGGTGTCCTTGGGGTGCATGAAGAAGTGCCGGCCGGCGATGCTCACCGACGGGACCCGCACGCCGTGTTGCAGCAACAGGTTCTGGACCACCCACATGTCGTCGACTTCCCACGCAAGCGACTGCACGCTGGGCCCGTAGCGCTGGAAGAACTTGTCCACCGGTCCACCCGGCTCGCCCTTGGCCAGCAGGATGAACGGGTACCCGCCGACCCGGAGCATGCACGCGTCGGTCCCGGCCAGGTCCTCCTCCCCGGCACCCATCGCCACATCGCCCGGGTTTCCGTGCCGGTCCGTACCGAGCGGCCCCGCACCCAGAACCCGGGTGAACCACGCCGACGCCGTCGTCACGTCCTCGACTACGACGGCAACCCGATGCAGATGTCCAGCTTCGATCAACGCCATCAGATCCACCTATCTCCGAACGGTTCCTGGCGGCCGACGCTACCCGCATCGGAGCCGCGACGGTCCTCGCTGCCGGCAGGTTCACTGGTGGCGGCGCTTCGGTAACGCTTTGGTCACGGAAGCCATAGAGCTAACTAAGTTCTCTCATCTACCGCTTCACCGCGCTACCTTGAGCCTGAATCCGTCGACGCGGGCTCACCGCCGCGCCAGACCTGACGAAGGGATGGTCATGTCAGCGAGACGAGATTTCCGGCGGGGGCTCACCGCTGCGATCGCCGTCGCGACGACAGCACTGTTGGGGCTCGCCGCATGCGGGAGCAGTTCAGACAACGCGAGCGAGCCGCCCGCGATAGGTGCCACATCGGCTGGCGGCAGTGAACCCAGCGCAGCCGCGATCAAGATCGGCACCATCGGGCAGTACAGCGGTTACGCCGGTGCAACATCGAAGGCGACCGCCGATTCACTGCAGGCGTGGGCATCCGCGGTCAACGCCGCCGGTGGGATCCACGGCCATCCGGTCCAGGTGATCGTCAAGGACGACGCGGCCAACGCAAGCAAGTCGCTGGCCGACGTGAAGGACCTGGTCGAGAACCAGCACGTGGTGGCGATCGTCGGTCAACACGAGTCCGGATTGGAGGCCACCTGGGAGTCCTACGTCGACGGGAAGAAGATCCCGGTCATCGGGGGGCCTTCGGTCGCGCCGCTGTGGCTGACCGACCCGAACTTCTTCCCGGTCTCCCTCACGCCGGTCAACTCGCTCACCATGAGTGCGTACGGCGCCAAACTCGCGGGCAAGACCTCGATCGGCATCACTTACTGCGCCGAGTTGCCTGCCTGCAAGCAGGTGGTACCACTGTTGCAGCAGGTCGCGCAGAAGCTGGGACTGCAATTCGCCGGCGCGCCGGCACTGTCCGCCTCAGCCACCGACTACACGTCCCAGTGCCTGGCGTTGAAGAGCAAGGATGCCGGGGCGGTCATCACTGCTACCGACTCAAGCACCGTGGTGCGCTTCATCAACGCGTGCAAACAACAGGGCCTGAACTCGCTCTACATCAACAACCCGCAGAACTGGTCTCAAGACCAACTGTCCAACTCGGCCTGGGACGGCGTGCTGTTC
>DASZVT010000146.1:0-9282 GCA_035546915.1 Mycobacteriales bacterium
GCACCAGCGTGATGTCGCTGCTGGCGCGGGACACCACCTGACCGGTGGGCAGGTGGTCCTGCGCGGCGCCGTCGAGGCGTTGCAGCGAGCGGAACACGTCGTCGCGCAGGTCGTACTGGACGTCCAGCGCCAGCCGGCCCCCGACGTAACGACGCAGGAAGCCCAGCCCGAAACGCAGCAGCCCGGCGAGCACCAGTATCACCGCGTACGGGGTCAGCGAACCGGTTCGTGCCACCACCACCCGGTCAATCACCCGGCGCTCGATCAGCGGCGTCGCCGTCGTAACCAGGGTGCCCAGCAGCGCTGCGCCGAAAGCGACGATCACGTTGCGGCGGTACCGCCACACATAGCCACTGAGCCGGCGCAGCCAGCCCGCCGTGTGCGCGGCGTCGTCCCGGGAAGCTGTCATCAACTCCCAGTCTCGCCGATCGCCGCGTCAGACCGACGCGGGCCGGGTCCGACCGCTGATCACGGTATTGTCAGGCAGGTGACCACCGCCGCGACATCCCCGGAAAACCCCACTGCCACGGCGCCTCACGGACAGCACGAGGTCCCCGACCGCAACCTGGCACTTGAGCTGGTCCGCGTCACCGAGGCCGCCGCTATGGCGGCCGGCCGGTTCGTGGGACGCGGCGACAAGAACGGTGGCGACGGTGCCGCCGTGGACGCGATGCGCCGGCTCATCGGCAGCGTCTCGATGGACGGCGTGGTGGTGATCGGCGAGGGCGAGAAGGACGAGGCGCCCATGCTGTTCAACGGCGAGCGAGTCGGTGACGGCACCGGGCCGGAGGTGGACGTCGCAGTCGACCCGGTCGACGGCACGACGCTGATGAGCAAGGGCATGAACAACGCCATCTCGGTGATGGCCGTCGCCGAGCGTGGCGCCATGTACGACCCGTCCGCGGTGTTCTACATGGACAAGCTGGTCACCGGGCCGGAGGCCGCCGAGGTGGTCGACATCTCCGCGCCGGTCGCCGACAACATCCGGGCGGTGGCCAAGGCCAAGGGGGAGGCAGTCGGCGACGTGACCGTCGTCATCTTGGACCGCCCGCGGCACGCGGGGCTGGTCGAGGAGGTGCGCGCGGCGGGCGCCCGGATCCGGTTCATCTCCGACGGTGACGTCGCCGGCGCCATCGCGACCGCCCGGAAGGGCACCGGGATCGATCTGCTACTCGGTGTCGGCGGCACGCCGGAGGGGATCATCGCGGCCTGCGCCGTCAAGTGCCTCGGCGGCACTATCCAAGCGCGGTTGTGGCCGCGGGACGACGCCGAGCGGCGCAGGGCACTGGACGCCGGCCACGACCTCGGTGCGGTCCTGCACACCGGTGACCTGGTTCGCAGTGACAACGTCTTCTTCGTGGCCACCGGTGTCACCGAGGGCGACCTGCTGCGCGGGGTGCGGTACTTCGGCGGCGGCTGCATCACGCACTCGCTGGTGATGCGGTCCAAGAGCGGCACCATCCGGTACATCGACAGCGAGCACTCGCTGACCAAGCTGCGCAAGTACTCGGCCATCGACTTCGACGGCGCCACCGGCTGAGGTCGGCCAACCCGACCGCCCTGAGTCCCGGCGGAGCGATCCCGACGGCTCGGTAGGCTCGGCGCGTCCACGATGACGGGCCCCCAGGGCGGCCGAGACGGGTGCGAGGAGCAGGCGTGAGCGAGCAGGAATTCCGCATCGAGCACGACTCGATGGGCGATGTGAAGGTCCCGAAGGACGCCAAGTGGCGGGCGCAGACCCAGCGTGCCGTCGAGAACTTCCCGGTGTCCGGGGTGCGGCTCGAACGGGCGCACATCGCCGCCCTCGCCCAGATCAAGGGCGCGGCAGCCCGGGTCAACGCGGAACTCGGCGTCATCCCGGGCGATCTCGCCGAGGCGATCAGTGCCGCCGCGGCCGAGGTAGCCGCCGGGCAGTGGGACTCCGAATTCCCGCTGGACGTGTTCCAGACCGGGTCCGGCACGAGCAGCAACATGAACACCAACGAGGTGTTGGCCACCCTCGCCAGCGATCGGCTCGGCAAGCCGGTCCATCCCAACGATCACGTCAATGCCAGCCAGTCGAGCAACGACGTGTTCCCGTCCTCGATCCACATTGCCGCGGCGGCAAGCGTCACGCACGACCTGTTGCCGGCGCTGGAGCACCTCGCCCTCTCCCTGGAGCGGAAGGCCGCCGAATTCGCCGAGGTGGTCAAGTCCGGTCGCACCCACCTGATGGATGCCACGCCGGTAACCCTCGGCCAGGAGTTCGGCGGGTACGCGGCGGCCGTCCGGATCGGCAGCGAACGACTCACCGCAGTGCTCCCTCGAGTCGGCGAGCTGCCACTCGGCGGCACCGCAGTGGGAACGGGTATCAACACGCCGGCCGGCTTCGCGGCCAAGGTCATCGCTGATCTGGCCGCCGGCACCGGGCTGCCGCTCACCGAGGCGCGTAACCACTTCGAGGCGCAGGCGAGCCGGGACGCGATCGTGGAACTCTCCGGCGTGCTGCGGGTGGTCGCGGTGAGCTTCAACAAGATCGCCAACGACCTGCGCTGGATGTCCTCCGGCCCGCGTGCCGGGCTCGGTGAGATCCACCTGCCGGACCTGCAGCCGGGGTCGAGCATCATGCCGGGCAAGGTCAACCCGGTCATCCCCGAGGCGGTCTGTCAGGTCGTCGCCCAGGTGATCGGCAACGACGCGGCGGTCGCGTTCGGCGGCGCTGCAGGCAACCTCGAGCTCAACGTGATGCTCCCGGTGATCGCGCGTAACGTCCTGGAGTCGATCCGGATCCTGGCCAACATCGCGCGACTGCTCGCCGACCGGACTGTCGACGGCACCACCGCCGACGTGGCGCGCTGCCGGGCCTACGCCGAGTCGTCTCCCTCGATCGTCACCCCGCTGAACCGCTACATCGGCTACGAAGAGGCGGCGAAGGTGGCGAAGGCGTCCCTCGCCGAGGGCAAGACCATCCGGGACGTCGTGCTGGACCGTGGCTACGTCCAGCAGGGCAAGCTCACCGAGGCGCAGCTGGACGACGCGCTCGACGTGCTGGCGATGACACGGCCGGCTGGGACATGATCCACGGGTAAGGTGTGAGCAAGACCCGCACAGGGGATGAGGCTGCCATGAGCGACTTTCTCACCGACGTGAAGACGTTGCGCGAGCGCGCCCGGCAGAACATCGAGAAGGGCCCGATCACCGACTCGTACGGTGCGGATCTCGACCGTGTGATCCGGGTCTGCAACGAAGCACTCGCGACCGAGCTGGTCTGCGTGCTCCGCTACAAGCGCCACTACTACACCGCCACCGGCTTGAACGCCGGTCCGGTGGCAGCCGAGTTCCTGCAGCACGCCAACGAGGAGCAGCAGCACTCGGACCAGATCGCGCTGCGGATCACCCAGCTCGGCGGTGATCCGGACTTCAATCCCGACACTCTTACCGCCCGGTCCCACGCCGAGTACGCGGCCTCCGAAGACCTGCTGGAGATGGTCCGCGAAGATCTCGTCGCCGAGCGCATCGCGATCGAGTCCTACAGCGAGATCATCGCCTGGCTCGGCACCGGTGATCCGACCACCCGACGGATGTTCGAGAGCATTCTCGAGGTCGAGGAAGAGCACGCGAACGACCTGTTGGAGTTTCTCCAGGGCATGAACCCGCCGTGACGCTGCGGGTGCGAGGGCGCGAGCTGTTGCGCTCACCCTTTCGGCGCATCAGCCGCCTTGGTCGGCGAACCGATGCCGCAGTCGTGGCTGACCAGAACACGTTCGTCCGCTCCACCTGTCCGCAGTGCGGAACGGTGGACATGCCGGTCGCGGCCATCACGGTGTTCACCACCGATGCGCACGCCCCGCGGTACCGCTACCGGTGTCCGCTCTGTCGCGCCGACGTCGAGCGTGACACCACCCGCAGCGCGGTCGCGCTGCTGCACGAGGCCGGCGCGCGGGTCGTCCCGCTGTCCTGCCCGGAGGGCTTCCGTACGATCAGGCCGGCGTGCCCCGGCAGTCGGCACGACCCGCTCACCGACGCCGAGGTCGACGAGTTCGTCCGTGCGCTCGACCGGACCGACGACGTCGTCGCCGCCGCCTGGCCGGGGCCGGAGTAGCAGCGGTCCGGCATCGACCGGCCGCTGACTCAGCTGCCGGTCGCGGTGAGGTCGTAGACAGTGACACCGTCGATCGTGGTGGCGCTGTAGTGCGAGGTCACCCAGCTCTCGATCTGGCTCGCGACGCTGCTCCCGGACCCGCCGAGCCCACCGAAGCCAGCACGACCGCCGGACCCGCCGCTGATGTAATAGTGGATCTTGCCCTGTGCGACATACTGCTGGAACTGGGTGAGGCTGGGGGCAGGATCCGTACCGTTGAACCCGCCGATCGCCATCACCGGCTCCCCGCTGGCCAGCTGGTAGCCGGCCGCCGTGTTCGAGCCGGTCGCGGCCGCCACCCAGGTGTAACGGCTGGCGCCGGCCTTCAGCGCCTGCACCAGGGACGAACCGGGCGTGCTGGCGTCCAGCAGGCCGCCTGCGCTACCCCCGCCCGAGCCGCCCGGCGAGCCGGCGCCACCCTGCCCACCGAACTGCGGCCCACCGAACTGCGGCCCACCGAACTGCTGTGTGCCGTTCCCGAGGCCGCCCCCCGGCCGTGGGCCGAACGCATGCTGCCCGCCCAACCCTCCGCCCGGGCCGAATCCGGCCTGGCTGACCGCGGGACCCGCGGACGGGATCGAGCCGCTGTGCGGGGTGTGCACCGTGTTGAGCGTGTACGCGAGCGGCCCGGCGATGCCGGCCGCGAGCGCCAGGCCGGCGATCCCGACGGCGAGCCGGCCGGTGACCCTCGGCAACACGACGATCGCGCCGGCCACCGCGACCCCCGCGGTGATCACCAGCACCCGAAGCCAGGAATTCCACTGAGGGCTGCGGTCCAGTAACTGCTGCGACCACACCGCCGTCGCGATCAGGGCACCGGCCAGAGCCAGCCGACCCAGGATGCCGTCCCGGACTCGCCAGAGCACGACGGTCCCGACGCCGACCACCGCGCCGATCGCCGGCGCCAGCGCCACCGTGTAGTACGGGTGAATGATCCCGCTCGCAAAACTGAAGGTCAGGCCGGTGACCAACAACCAGCCGCCCCACAGCACGAGCGCTGCGCGGGTGCGGTCGGTACGTCCCCTCCGCCAGGTCAGAGCCACGCCACCGGAGAGCACCACCAGCGCCGCCGGGATCAGCCAGGACGCCTGACCGCCGAACTCGTCGTTGAACAACCGGGTCCAGCCGGTCGGCCCCCACATGCCGGCCCCGCCGGGGCCGGCGCCACCACCACCGACGCTACCGCTCTCGTTGCCGGTCAGTCGGCCGAAGCCGTTGTACCCGAAGATCAGGTTCCAGATGCTGTTGTCCTGCGACCCGCCGATGTAGGGACGATCGGCCGCCGGTACCAGGGACGCCAAGACCGGCCACCACAGCGCCGCGACCAGCAGGGCACCGCCACCGGCCACCAGCGCGCGCAGCCGACTGCCGACGCCGTGCGGCGCGGCGATCAGATACGCCAGGACGAACGCCGGCACCACCAGGAGTGCCTGCAGCATCTTGGTGATGAATCCGGTGCCCACCAGCGCGCCGGCCAGCACCAGCCACCGGGTTCGGCCGTCCTCGACCGCCCGGGTCATCGCGTATGCCCCGCCGGTGAGCAACAACACCAGCAGGGCGTCCGGGTTGTTGAACCGGAACATCAGCACCGCGACCGGGGTCGTCGCGCACACCGCGCCTGCGATCAGGCCGGCTGCCGGTCCGAACCAGCGTTTCACTGTCGCGTACAAGATCCCGACGGTGGCGACGCCCATCAACGCCTGCGGAACCAGCAGACTCCAGGCGTTGACACCGAAGATGCGGGCCGAGATCCCCATCACCCACAGCGCCGCCGGTGGCTTGTCGACGGTGATGAAGTTGCTGCTGTCGAAGGACCCGAACAGCAGTGCTTTCCAGCTCTGACTGCCGGCCTGCGCGGCCGCTGAGTAGAACGCATTCGCGTAACCCGAGGCGGACAGATCCCACAGGTAGAGCAGCGCGGTGACGGCGAGGAGCGCGAGCAGTGCCGGCCGCGCCCAGCCCGGGTCTTCCACACGTCCGCGCAGTGCGCGCCGGGCCCATCCGCGGAGCCGGCCTGTCGGCCGCGCCGGCACCGGCCGGGTCACGACCGAGTGGTCCGGGAGGACAGCGGTGGATGCCATCGGTGAGTGCCTTTCGTCGGATGGGGTCGGGTCGGGGGACGGCCACGTCCCACCCGGGTAGTCCGGGCGCAGCCTCGGCGGGGTCATCGCGCCTCCCCGGAGACGGCGGCGGGTCGCCGCCGGAAGACCCAGCAACGCATCAGCACGAAGCGCACCAGTGTTGCGATCGCGTTCGCGACGAGCAGGACCGCGACCTCGAGCAGCCGGGACGGATGCCCAGTAGCAGCCGACAGCAACCCCAGCGCGCCGCTGGTCAGCGCGACCCCGACGCCGAACACCACGAGACCGCGGAGGTGATGCCCGGCCGCGCCCGCGGGCCCGCGACGCCCGAAGGTCAGCCGGCGGTTCGCCGCGGTGTTCCCGACGGCGGTCAACAGCAGCGCCAGCACGTTCGCGCCTTGGGCGTCGAAGCCGTGACGCAGCAGTACGAACAACGCCAGGTAGGCGACGGTGCTGACCGCACCGATGACGGCGAAGCGGACCCCCTGCGAGACCAGGCCGGCCGGGACGTCGGGCCGGGCTGGATCCAGCGGCTCCCGGCCCAGCTGCCGGCGCAGGTCGCGCAGCGGCAACCGGCCGGTGGCGAGGTCACGCCCGACCCGGGCGATGCCGCGCAGGTCGTCGATCGCGGTCGTGACGATGTCGACCCGGCTGTCCGGGTCGTCCACCCAGTCGACGGGTACCTCGTGAATCCGCAACCCCGCCTTCTCCGCGAGGACAAGCAATTCGGTGTCGAAGAACCAACCCTGGTCCGTGACCCACGGCAACAGCGAGTCGGCGACGTCCCGACGGATCGCCTTGAATCCACACTGCGCGTCCGAGAACCGGGCCGCAAGGGTGCCGCGGAGCAACAGGTTGTAGCAGCGCGAGATCACCTCGCGCTTGCCACCCCGGATTACCCGGGCGCTCCGGGACAGTCGCGTCCCGATCGCCAGGTCGGAGTGACCCGAGATCAACGGCGCGACCAACGGGAGCAGCGCGTTCAGGTCCGTCGACAGATCCACGTCCATGTACGCCATCACCGCCGCCGGTGAGACCGACCAGGCGGCGGCGAGGGCCCGACCGCGACCCTTCTCGGTCAACTGCAGGACACCGACGTGCGGGAGTCCACCGGCGAGGGCGACGGCTACCTCAGCGGTCCGGTCCGTGCTCGCGTTGTCCGCGATCGTGATCGCGAAGCTGTACGGGAAGTGTTCGGTCAGGTACGCGTGCAGCCGGCGAACGCACGGCTCGAGGTCGTCCTGTTCGTTGTGCACCGGGACCACGACCTCGAGCACCGGGCCGGCGGCCTCCGAGCCGCCCCGGCCGGTCAGCGCTGGTCCGGGACGGGCGTCGGCTGCGGGAGGGCTGCCCGTTGAATCCGAGGCAGGAGCGAGAGCTGTCATGCAGACCACGGTGCGGCAGCGCGCTGCGGGTGCGGTGTGGCACCGCTGTGCGGTTGCTGGGAATGGAACGGCGGCGCGTCGGACACGCCGGGTGGCCTACTGCAGCGGCCGTTCGAGCAGCGAGGTGACCAGTGCGGCGATCGGCGACCGCTCGCTACGGGTGAGCGTGACGTGCGCGAACAACGGGTGACCGGTCAGCGACTCGATCACCGCGGCGACCCCGTCGTGTCGGCCCACCCGCAGGTTGTCCCGCTGCGCGACATCGTGCGTCAGCACCACCCGGGAGCCGCTGCCCAGCCGGGAAAGCACCGTCAGCAATACGCCTCGTTCCAGCGACTGCGCCTCGTCCACGATGACGAAGCTGTCATGCAGCGAACGGCCTCGGATGTGCGTCAGCGGCAGCACCTCGAGCATGCCGCGGGCGAGCACCTCCTCGACCACCTCGCCGGCCACCAGCGCGCCCAGGGTGTCGAAGACCGCCTGGGCCCAGGGCGCCATCTTCTCCCCCGAGTCGCCCGGCAGGTATCCGAGCTCCTGACCGCCGACCGGGTACAACGGCCGGAAGACGACGACCTTCTTGTGTGCTCGCCGTTCGAGCACTGACTCGAGCCCGGCGCACAACGCCAGCGCGCTCTTGCCGGTGCCGGCGCGGCCACCGAGCGAGACGATCCCGACCTCAGGATCGAGCAGCAGTTCCAGCGCCACCCGCTGCTCGGCGCTCCGGCCACGCAGCCCGAACGCGTCCCGATCACCGCGCACCAGTTGAACCTGCTTGTCCACCGTCACCCGGCCCAGCCCGCTGCCGCGCGGCGCGTGCAGGACCAAGCCGGTGTGTACCGGGAGTTCGGCGGCAGCCGGCAGGTCCAGCACCTCGGCCGCGAACAGGGCGTCGAGTTCCTCGGCGGTCACGTCGAGTTCAGCCATGCCGCAGTGGCTGGGGTCGCTGGCCAGCTCGAAGCGGTACTCGTCCGCGGTCAGCCCGACGCTCGCCGCCTTGACCCGCAACGGCAGGTCCTTGGTGACCAGCGTGACGTCGCGGCCCTCGGCCGCGTAGTTCAACGCGACGGTGAGGATGCGCGCGTCGTTGTCGTCGACCCGGAAGCCGGGCGGCAGAGCGGCCGGGTCGGCGTGGTTCAGCTCGACCTTCAGACTGCCACCGACATCACCGACCGGGATCGGCTGGTCGAGCCGGCCGTACCGGACCCGCATGTCGTCCAGCAACCGCAGTGCTTGCCGGGCGAAGTAGCCCAGTTCCGGGTGGTCCCGCTTGCCCTCCAGTTCCGTCACCACGACCAGCGGCAGCACCACGTCGTGCTCAGCGAACCGCAACGGCGCGGTCGGATCGGACAGCAGCACGCTGGTATCCAGCACGTAGGTGCGCGGCCCGCCGCGCAGCGACGGATCGGTCTCGGTTCGCGCAGCGACGAGCACGGTGGGACGCGGGGCAGCAGACATGGGCTCAACAGGCATGGCAGCACGTCGCCTTCGTTCGCAGGGGCTGGAGTCGGCCGGTGCGCGGCAACCGGCAGCCGACCGGCCCCCGTCCTCGTTGCGTCGACGCACCCGGAGGCCTCCCGAACGGTCCGGTCCGACACCGGCCCGTCCTCGTCGACGCTACGACCGCAGCCTGACCGAGGTCACGCGACACGCCCGACACCGCGGGCCACATCGGCAGCGGACCCCTCCGGTTTTTTTG
>DASZVT010000147.1:0-12952 GCA_035546915.1 Mycobacteriales bacterium
GTAGGCCGCTCGCGCGGCGGCGAGCGCGGCGTACTCGTGCGTGCGGCGGGATCCCATCTCCACCAGTGCTCGGTCGCCGGCCGCCGACACCATCCGCGCCGCTGCTGCCGCCACGGCACTGTCGTGGTTCAGCACCGACAGCACCAGGGTTTCCAGCAGCACGCATTCGGCGAAGGTGCCGGAGACGGTCAGCAGCGGCGAGCCGGGAAAATAGACCTCACCCTCGCGGTAACCGTCCACGTTCCCGCGGAACCGGTACGCCGCGAGCCAGTCCGCGGTGCGCTCGTCCAGCACGCCCTGTGCCATCAGCCAGTCGATATCGGCTGGCGTGAAAAGGAAGTCGGCCAGCATCGGGACCAGCCTTCCGGTGCCGGCGACGACACCGTAGCGGCGCCCGGGCGGTAGCCGGCGGGCGAAGACCTCAAAGACCGCTTGGCGGTTCGCGACCCCGGAAGCGAGCGCGGATCGGACCATCGTCAGCTCGTAGTGGTCGGTCATCAATCCGTACATCGCCAGCGCTGCTCCCGTCCTCCGTTCGTCGTACCTCAGGCCGGGTGCCCCGGGCTGAAGTCGGTGACATCCTGGAACCCAAGCCAGTCGCGCACATCCAACGGGGGTCCGGCCTGGTCCAGCGGATCGAGCAGGAAGCCGACGTGGTCGCCGAGCGGAATACGGGTGACGATCGCACCGACGAAACGGGCTGGGCAGTCCAGCAACACCGGCGGCCCGGCGGGATCGAGCTCCCACCGGCACCCTGCGAATTTGTCGACGTCGTCGCCGGTCTGCTCCCCGAAGAGCCGGCCGAGTTCGCGTTGGTCCCGGCGCAGCGCGTGCACCGCTAGTGCAGACGCCCGTTCGGCCACCCGGTACGTACGGTTCGCCCGGGACAGGCACGCGAGGAAGCGCGGCGGGTCGATGCTGCCCTGGGTCGCGAAACCCACCAGGCACCCGTCCACCTCGCCGGAAAAGCCTGCCGTCACCACGAACATCGGGTAGTTCAGGCTCGCGGTGAGTTCAGCGAAGGACATCGGTCGGCTCAGTTCGGGGTGGGTGTCGGTTGGTTCGTTCGGCGGTGGGCATCGTAGGCGCATGACGCCCACCGCCGCGCCCGAGCCCGACTTGACGGGCCTGTTGGCCAGCGCCTCCCGACGGCTGGCTGCCGCAGGCATCGCCGCGGCCGATCAGGAGGCGATGCTGCTCGCTCAGCTGGCACGCAGCCGCGCGGCCGGATCCGCGCGTGCGTTGTTCGCCGACCTGGTCGGACGGCGCGCGGCGCGCGTGCCGCTCGCGCACCTGACCGGCTCGGTCCGGTTCCGGCAGATCGAGATGCTGGTCGGCCCCGGCGTCTTCGTTCCGCAGCCGGAGACCGGTCCCGTGGTCGACTGGGCTGTCGATGCCCTCCGTCGGCAGTCGTCCGCCGGCTCGCGAGGTCCGGTCTGTGTGGACCTGTGTACGGGTGCCGGCACCATCGCGCTCTGCCTCGCCGCGGAGTTGCCGGGGGCGAGCGTGCATGCCGTCGAACTCGACCCTGACGCGCTTGCCTGGGCCGCGCGCAACGTCGAGCACAACGGCGTAGCGGTGACGTTGCACCTGGGCGACGCGCGCAACGCAGCGCACGAGCTGGACGGACACGTCGACCTGGTCGCGAGCAACCCCCCCTATGTCGCGACCGCGGAGCTCCCCGGCGTGCACCCGGAAGTCCGCGACCACGATCCGGCTGTGGCGCTGCACGCGGGACCGGACGGGCTCGACGTAATCCGGGCAGTGGAAGCGGCGGCCCGCCGGCTGGTCCGCCCGGGCGGGCTCGTCGTGGTGGAGCACTCGGACCGACAGGGTCGGTCCGCGCCTGCTGTTTTCGCAGCCAGCGGTGCGTGGACGGATCTCTGTGACCGGCCGGACCAGGAGGGACGGGACCGGTTCGTCACCGCGATCCGCCGACCCTGAGCTGCTCACGCGACCCGGGCCCGACCCGCGCCACCGGAGACGAGCGAAGGCAAGATGTCGAACAACGCCCGGTTGGTCTGGGAGCGCCACCAGGCGCCGCGCAGCATTCGCGCGGCCCATTCCGGATGGTGCGCGGACAGTGGCAGCACCGCATTGTGCAGCCAATCCCGGCCGTGCCGGGGATCGACCTCCGCGTGTTCGGCGTAAAACGGATAGGCGTCGCGCGGTGCGCCCAACCGGTCGAAGGCGCGCAGCACCATTCGGCATCGTGGGCCCGCTTGCAGTTCGATCAGGCCCAACGCACCGACCATCTCCGGTTGCAACCAGTGGTTCGTGGCGAGAAGGCCGCCGAGCGCCACGCGGGCGAGTGCTGCGGCCGGCTGCTGGGTTCGTGCTATCCGGGGCATGTCGATGGCGGCTGCCATCGACGCGTGCAAGGTGGTGTGCACCCGGCTGCCGTCCCCTGCTCCCATCTCGTCCCAGTAATTGCGGGCCAGTTCCCGCTTCGCGACGACCGGTAACCCGACCTGACAGACCGCAACCAGATCGTCGAAGCCGCCGTCCGGGCCGCCCTCGATCGCCAGAAACTGCACCACCTCGGTCCAGTCCGCCTCGTCGGCGAGCCATCGGTATGCGCGCGGCAGCCGATCGCGGGCAGCAAGCGCACGCATCCCTCGCTCCAGCGTGATCGGCGTCGGGTCCGGGATCGGCACCGCATCGAGTTCGGCCATCCAGGCCGACTCCAGGCGTTGCTTCAGTGCGACGACCGCCGGCGCGCCGGCCCAGCGAGCACCGTCGCCGGTCTCGGCGAGCGGCGCGGTGGACAGGTCGTAGATGGCAAGCAGGCTCAAGAACCGGTCCAGCGGGTCGTGAGCGTCTGCCTGGTCGAGCGCGGCCGTCGCTGACTCACCGGCACGCAAGGCACCCATCAGCCGCAGATACAGCGGCGCAGCCTGACCGCCGGTCATGACGTCCTGGATGCGGCTGGTGCCGTCCGTGATGACAGCGTGCACACCAGTCTCGGTGCCGAAATCTCGGTCACGAAGGCTCCATCCTCGACGTCGGCTGTTCCAGCAAGGTGACGGATGGTAGGTGCCCGTTGTCCGCGTGGACTATGCCTAGGCGCAGCCGTCGCGATTACGCCCGCAGCAGCAGCATCGCGATCCCGAATGCGCCGGTGCCGGCGAGTAGCCATGTCGTCTCGTCGCCGAGCCGCCCGGTGTGCATTGCCCGTAGCGGACGCAGCACCGACAGCGTCACCGCGCGGGTGGCGGTCCCGATGCCAGGAAGCAACCAGAGCGCGGCGATCGCACAGGCCAGTAACGCGGGCGCGAAGGCCAGCGGTAGCCCCGTTGCATGCCAGCCGGTGAGATGCATCGCGACCGCCGGAGGTGCCGGGCCGCCCCATAGTGCGCGGGTATACGCGCCGCTGTCCACGTACGACGAGCCGACGTGCGCGGCCCACCCCGTGCCCGCGAGTCCGGCGAGTAGCGACAGCCCGAGCAGCAACCAGGCGGACACCAGCAACCGACCGGCGGGATCGGGCTCGGGCTCCTCGCCCCGGCGCCCAGGAACCCCGCCGCTATCCACCGGCCGGCCCCAGCCCAGAAAGCATCGGATCGTGAAGCGCAGCACCGCCGCGCCGGTCAGCCCGGAAGCCAGCACGAGCACCGGAACCAGCCATTGCTCCCCTGCGCTGTCGGCGGCGTCCTCGGTCAGCGCCTTCCCCAGGCCGGTCCCGAATGGCGGCGCACCGGCCAGCGCCAATGCTCCGAGTGCTGCCGCCACACCGGTCGCGGCGAGCCGACGGCCGCGCCCGTGCAGGTCGTTCTCATCGACGCTCTTGAACCGGGAGAGCAGCACACCCCCGACACAGAACAGCGCACCCTTGGCACCGGCGTGTCCCACCGCGTAGGTGACTGCACCGGCGGCACCGTCCCGATTGAGCAGGCCGACCCCTACCAGCAGGATCCCGCTGTGCGCGATGGTCGAGAACGCCAGCATCCGCTTGAAGTGCCTTTGTCCCAGCGACATCAGGGCACCGACGAGCGCGGAAGCAGCACCGAATGCGAGCAACACCGGGCGCACGTCTGCGCCTGGCAACGCCTGCTGGTACGCGACGTGATAGATCCGCCCGACGGCATACACGCCGCTCGTCACCAGCAGAGCAGAAAACAGGATGCACACCGGGGTCGGCGCCACCATTTCCGCGCCGGCCGTCCAGAAATGGAACGGCACGGTGGCAGCCTTCACCAGGAATCCCGCCAGCACGAGCGCGAACGACGCCGCGACCAAGCCGTCGGCGGGCTGTTCCGCCAGCGAACGGCCGATGGACGCGAGTGCGAGCTGGCCGGTGCGGGCGTAGACAAGGGCGATGCCGGTCAGCGTCAGGACGCCGCCGATCGTGCTCGCGACCGCGAAGGCGAGTGCTCCCTGTAAGGAACGCTCCGCCTCGATTCGGTAACCGGTCAGCACGAAGCCGATCACACTGACCAGCTCCAGCATGACGAACAGGGTGAACAGGTCGCCGGCGAGGGCGAACCCGGCCAGGCCGCCCACGAACGCGAGCAGCAGCCCGTGCAGCACGGCGTCCACGTCGTCGAAGTAGTGCCAGGTGTACGCCAGTGCTATCGCCAGCACCAGGCCGTCCAGACAGATCAGCCCGGCCGTCATCGGATCCGCGACGACATCGATCCCGACCGGATGTCCGTGCACCGCCCCCCAGCCGCCGGCGACGGTCGCCACGTCGTGCCGGCGGGTGGCGACGAGCAGCAGTGCGCCCAGAGAGGCAACGCCGAGCGCGACGACGAGCACGACCGCGTCCAACAGGATCCGTGGCAGCAGGCGGCCGACGCCGGCCACGATCGCGGCTGCCAGCAAGGGAACCGCCACCGGCAGCAACAGCAGGTCGGTCGCGTTCACGTCAGCCGTGCAGGTCGCTGAGTGCGTCCGGATCGACGTCGCCGTCGGCGCGCTTCGCGGCTTGGATCACCAGCGCGAGCAATAACGCGAACACGGTGGCCCCCACCACCACGTCGGTGAGCGCGAGTGCCTGGACGACCGGGTCCACCACCGGACCCTTCGGGTGGTCGGAGAATACTGGTGCGGTGGCGCCTGATCGGTAGCCGACGGCGAGCAGCAGCACGTACGTGGACGACTGGGTGATGCTCAAGCACACCACGAGGTGCAGCAGGTCGCGGGAGAACACCACGCCGCACAGGCCGGCCAGCAGCACCACGGCGGACGCGCCGTAGGCGAGCGCGCTCACCGGCTAGCCGCCGCGGTGAGTTCTTCTTGCCGCAGGAACCGGCTCAGCAGGAGCACCACACCCGCGCCGACCTCCAACCCCACCGCGATGTTCAGCAGCGGAACCGTTCCCGCCGACAGTGCTGCCCCGGTGCTGCCATGGGGGACGTCATTCGCCAGGAACGCACCGCTGGCGACGAGGCCGCCGAGCCCTACCACCACGTAGGCGGCGGCACCGGCGGCTTCGAGCAGGTCGTACGCCCCCTCCGGACGGAACCGGGACAGCACCGACGGGCCGCCGCCGACGTACAGCAGGTGCAGGCTGCTGGCCGCGATCACGCCGCCCTGGAAGCCGCCGCCCGGCGTCAGGTGGCCATGCAGGACCACCGAAATCGCCAGCAGGAAAGTGAGCGCGAGCAACACCAGCGCGGTACCACGGGCGACCGCGGGGAGCGATGGCGCTTGGTCGACCTCCCATCGGGCCGGGCGTTCGCCGCGCTCCGGCCGCAGCAACAGGGTGGCGCCGAGGACGGCGGACAGCAGGATGAACTCCTCCCCGAGGGTGTCCAGCCCGCGCTGGTCGAACGTCACGCTGCCGACCGCGTTCGCCGTATGCCGCAGCGCAAGTGCCGCGTGTACCGCGGCGTCGCCGTAGGGATGCGTGGAGGTCCCGAATGACGGCAATCCCGCGAATCCCGCCCCGAGTACGGCCGCGAGAGCCGCCGCCACCACCGCGAAGACCACGGCTCGACCACGCCCGCTCATCGACCGCGGACCTTTACCACCGCGAGCAGCAACAACATCGGCGTGACCACGGTGCCGACCGCCAGCTGGGACAGCGCCACGTCCGGGGCCTGCAAAGCAGTGAACAGCAACGCGAGCAGTAGGCCGTAGCCGCTGAGGACCACGGCCTGCGCGCGGACGTCGTGGCAGCAGACGACCGCGATCGCCATCGCAGCAACGCCGACCAGCAAGATCGCGATCAGTACCGTCATCGCCGTTGCGCCCCGCGTGCGGTCGCGGCATTCACAGCCGGTGTGGTGAGGGTGACGATCGCGGCGGCGAGCAGGATGGTCAGCGCAGCACTTACCCCGGATGCGCGCAGCGCGAGTCCGACGCCGAGAAGCGGGACGCCCAGGGACGTCGCTGGCGTGACTGCGTGCAGTCGGGCCGGCACCGATGGCGCGCGCAGCAGCGAGAGGGCCGACATCAGCACGACCAGTACACCGGCGGCCTGCAACACCAGCCCTACATCCCGGACGACGCTCATCGACATGCTCGGCTCATCTGCGTGCTCGCTCAGTCCAGCCGATGCAACAGTCGCGCGGTGACGAGCGCGCCGGTGGTGGACAGAACGGCGAGCGTCACCGGCAGTACCAGGTACGACGAGCGCCCGGCGCCGACCGCGACGAGGAGCAAGACGAGTACCGAGACCGCTGACAGCAGTTCGAGTGCCACCAACCGATTCCACGCATCGCGGCGGCACACTCCGATCAAGCACGGCGGCCCGGCACCGACCACCAACACAGCGGCCAGGACGAGCTCGGCGTTCACCGCAACAGCCTGTCGGCAACCGGGCCGGCGCCGCGACCGAGCTGGTGGATGGTGAAGGGCTCGTCGCAGACCAGGTACGTCGCCGGACCGAGACCGACCAGCACGCCTGCGAGGGCGCGGTCGGCCGACGTGGTCACCCGCCCTGGAGGGATCTGCAGCACGCGTCGACGTCCTGGCCATCGACCGCGCAGGACCACGACGATCCCCCGGAGCACGTCTCGTGGGACGGCCAGCACCATGCGCGCCCACGGCAGGTGGCCGCCACCGCCGCGTAGCCCCAGTGCCGCGGCAGCCGGTTTGGCGAGCAGCAGGCACGCGACGGCAGCGATTGCGCCGACGACGGGTTCGGCGGTGCTGCCAGGAATGCCCACGAGCAGCCACGCCCCGATCAACCCGAGCCAGGCCACGACTGTGCCGAGCCCCGCTCGGGGCGGTCTGCGCCAGCTGGTCTTGCTCGCCATGCCGCGCGTTCTCCCCGTGATCGATCTGCACCAAACAGCGTCCGCTGTGCACGAAGCGTGCGTCGCGGGCGCTGGTCAGGTGCTCCGCGTTTCCCTACTGCCTGGGCGGGTACCGCAGCAGGGGGTTGAAGGGGAAGGTGATCGTGTGCCACGCACAGTCCGCACGCTCGAGGTCGCGCCGCTGTCCTACACAGTTCCCGGGATGTCCTCGGCAGCTGCGAAGGCGGTCATCGGGGTACTGCAGGATCGGCTCAACGCGTTGAACGACTTGGCGCTCACGCTGAAGCACATCCACTGGAACGTGGTGGGTCCGCACTTCATCGCGGTACACACCATGCTCGACCCGCAGGTCGATGCGGTGCGGCTGATGGTGGACGCGACGGCGGAGCGGATCGCCACCTTGGGAGGTTCCCCGAAGGGCACGCCAGGAGCTTTGGTCGCGCAGCGCAGCTGGGACGACTATGACCTGGGTCGGGCGGATGCCCTCGACCACATGGGCGCGCTCGACGTCGCGTACGGAGGCATCCTCGAAGCCCACCGGGCCGCGATCGAAGCGACCGAGAAGTCCGACCCGGTGACTCAAGACATGCTGATCGAGCAGGCTGGCCAGTTGGAGCAGTTCCACTGGTTCGTCCGGGCACACCTGGAAGACTCCAGCGGGCGGTTGAGCACCCGCGGGGCCAAGACGGAGAAGCAAGGCGCCCGCCGGGCCCGCCGTTAGCGGGTGCCACGTGACCGCACAGGAGCACGAACGAGCGACGGCGAGAGCCCTGCTGAACCACGGCGGTTCGACATACGCGGCACAAGCGGGAATCAGGCTCACCGACAAGCCTGCACCGCTATTCCAGCTCTTGGTGCTCTGTGCCTTGCTGAGCAAGCCGATCAGCGCCCGGATCGCGACGGACGCGGCCCGCGAACTCGCCCGGACGGCCGGGCGCACTCCGGCTGGCATGAACTCGGTCAGCTGGCAGCAGCGGGTCGACGCGCTCGGCCGCGCGCACTACAAGCGCTACGACGAGAGCACCGCGACCCGTCTCGGCGACCTGGCGGACGTGGTGGTGGACCGATACCGCGGGGACCTGCGCCGTCTGGTGGATGCCGCCGACCGCCAGGTGCCGCGGGCCCGTGACCTGCTGCAGGAGTTCCCCGGCATCGGCCCGACCGGCGCCGACATCTTCCTGCGGGAGGTGCAAGCCGTGTGGCCGTGGGTCCGACCATTCTCGGATCAGCGAGTCGCTCGTGCCGCGAGCGAACTTCGACTTCCCCATTCGACCCGAGGTCTGGCAAGACTGGCCGGCTCGGACGACCTCTCCCACCTCACGGCCGTGCTGATGCGCGTGTCGTCGGACAGGACTCTGCGCGAGGCGGTTCTGGCTAGCGCGTGAACGATCCGGGGATGTGCGCCGACATCAACGTTCCACCCGACGGAAGGCGCTCGACGCGGTGGCGATGATGCGATCACCGTTCCCCTTGTCCCGCAACGTGGCGTCGACGCCGAGCCGGGCACCGGTGCTGTTGACGACGGTGGCGGTGGCCACGAACGGTCCCTCGTACCCCGGCTTCACCATCAGGACGGTGTAGGTCTCGATCTGGAAGTCGATGGTCCCAGTCACCCGCTCCAACTCGTCCATCGAGGCTGCTTCGAGGATGATATTGATCGGTGCTTGGTGAAGCGCAGAGTGCGGTGAGGCGATCATCGGCGTCACCTGCTTGATCTGCAGTTCGCCGGATTCTGGACCGGGCTCGACGCCGAAGACATCCCGCAACGGGGGCAGATCCGGCGAGTCCGGGGCGTCATTGACCGGGTTCTCAACGGGATAGAAACCGGGTGGCACGTCACCCAAGCTGACGCCGCTGCCGGTTGACACGGCGATGACTCGGTCGTGGTTGTCCGCGTCAACGATGCGCGAACGGCTGTAGCCCATCGTCCGCCCAACCGAGATCACGTCGCGGATAACTTCCAGCCGGCGTACGTCGTGTGCGGGATCGAGGATGTCGTAGTGCATCGTGACCGGCGCCGGGACGCACTCGTCATCACGCCAGTAAGGCTCCGGAGCCAGCACACACAAGGGTGCAGCCGTGATACCGCCGGTGCTGTTGCGCATGTCGTGACGTAGCGGCATGTCTTCCTTGTCGACCCCGGCGTCGAGGAACGGCGTCCGCTTGCCGAGATAGGTGTAGCTTTTCAAAGCCTGCCATGACTTTTCGAAGTGTCGCCAGTGTTCCTCCGGCGTGAGTGAGCGGATGTCCCCGTATGACTCGTTGGGCATGACAGTCCTTTCGATCGGAGCCGGTGCGAAACTGGCCAGAGCGTAGCCCCACCTCATTCAGGAGCCGAACTCATTATATTTCTGTCAATGCTGCGTCGCTCGGAGCAAACTCACGGAGATAAGAGTGGACTTGGGCATTGCCGGACGACGAGCTTTCGTCGCCGGGTCGAGTAGTGGGATCGGCGCGGGCATCGCGAGAGCGCTCGGCGCCGAGGGCGCCCACGTCGTGGTCCACGGGCGCAAGCGTGAGCGCGCTGAGGAAGTAGCCTCGGACATCCGTGCGAACGGTGGCAGCGCTTCAGTGGTGCTTGCGGACTTGGACGACCCGGCTGCGGTTGCAGCTCTGGCGGACGAGTTGCTCGCGACGGGCACGATCGACATCCTCGTCAATTCTGCTGGCGCCGGCAGCTCCCGCAGCTGGTTCGACGTCTCGATCGAGGACTGGCGTCGTCAGCTGCAGCACTCGCTGTCGTATGCGGTCCAGTTCATCCATGCACTCGTCCCGCCGATGCGGCAGCGCGGCTGGGGGCGCGTCCTGAACCTCAGCAGCGCCGCCGCCTTCAAGATGTCCGGCTACGGACCGGAGTACGCGGCGGCGAAACTGGCCCTGCAGTCGGTCGCGGGATCGCTGGCGGCCGAACTCGGCGGCTGCGGGGTCACGGTCAACACCTTGACTTCGGGCTTGGTGCTGACCGAGAACACCCGCCACAGCATCGCCCGGCTCGGCGTGGAACTCGGTTTTGCCGAGACCGGTGAAGAGTTGGAAACCCGCGTCATCCGCGACGTTTGGCAGGTGCAGTTCGGTCGCGCCGGCACGCTCGACGAGCTCGCAGCGGCAGCGTGCTTCCTCGTATCCGATTCGGCGGGCTACATCACCGGTGCCTCGCTCCGAGTCGACGGCGCCGCATCCCGCTTCGTGCATTGACGCAGGCGGCTGGTCCGGAGCAATCCCGATCTAGGATGCGAGCACAGCCGGAGCGAAAGAGGAACGCATGATCGAGCAGGTCGGATTCGTAGGTGTAGGCAACCAGGGCGGACCGATCGCGATGCGGATCGCGCGGGCCGGCATCCCGTTGCACGTGTGGGCGCGGCGCCCGGAGGTGCTTGGCGAGTACACGGCAGCGGGAGCAACGGCGGCGGCTTCACTCGCTGACCTGGGCGAACGAAGCGACCTGGTCGCGGTGTGCGTGACGTCCGATGCGGACGTGCGCGCGGTCGTGCTCGGCAGCGGTGGACTGCTCGGCGCGATGCGCTCGGGCAGCAGCCTGGCGGTGCACAGCACGGTCCACCCGAACCTGGTTCGGGAGCTGGCGGAGGTCGCCGCTGAACGTGGGGTGACGGTGCTCGACGCACCGGTCAGCGGCGGTCACGCGGGGGCCGTAGCAGGCACGATGGCGGTGCTGGTCGGGGGCGATCCCGCCGTTCTCGAACGGTGGATGCCCGTCATGGATACATACGCGAAGACGGTGGAGCTGCTAGGTCCGGTGGGCGCGGGCCAGACCACGAAGCTGCTCAACAACGCGCTCTCCGCGTCCAACCTCGCGGCGTCGGTGCGCGCCGTGGCAGCGGCCGAGCAACTCGGGCTGAACCGGGACGCGTTCCGCCGCTGTGTCCAGGGGTCCAGCGGGGACAGCTTCATGCTCCGAGCCAGCTCCATGATGGATGTCGCGGGGGCGGGTCTCGCCGCTGCTCGCTACCGCAAGGACATCGATCTGTTCCACGAGTTCGTGGACGCCACCGGCATTCCCGACGGCGCGCAACTGGCGAAGACAGCCGAAGACGCCGTGCGCCATCTGGAAGGCCTGGTCCCTCCCGGCGCCGCCACGTAGCTCCAGCCGTTGCGGGAGCGCATGATCGTGCGCTGGTGCCGGCAGCGAGCCGGACCGGTAGCCGGCAGGACGGAACGGGAGGACCGGGTCATGGACGACATCGGCGCGTTGCGGGAGCAGGTCGAGACGCTCGCCGCGCGGGTGCAGGAACTCGAGGACCGGCAACAGATAGCAGACCTGGTCGCTCAGTACGGTCCCACCGTGGACAGCGGGTCAGCGGAAGCGACCGCCGGCCTCTGGACGGAGGACGGCACGTTCGACGTACTGGACACGATCCTGATGCAGGGACGCGAGCAGATCGCCGGGATGGTGACCGGCGAGGGTCACCAGGGCTTGATCAAGAACGGCGTGGCGCACGTGCTCACCGTGCCTTACATCCGTCAGGGCGGTGACCAGGCCCGCGGCTGGAGCTACGCGCTCAACATCCGCTACGACGCCGACGCGGACCGGTTCTGGGTGGCGCGCGTGTCGGCGGTGACCTGGGAGCTAGCCCGTACCGACGAGGGTTGGCGGATCACGCATCGGGTGAACGCGAATCTGGACGGGGCCGAGCCACCACGACAGATGTTCCGCGGCATGATCACGGACGGGCTCAGCCGATGAGCACGCAGGTCGGTCTGGTCGGCGTCGGCGAGATGGGCATGGCGATGCTGGAGCGGATGCGCGCGGCGGACATCCCGGTGATGGTGTTCGCCCGGCGCCCGGAGGTGGCCGCGACGGCGGCCGGGCTCGGTGCCACCCTGGCCGGGTCGGGACACGAACTTGCGGCGGCCTCGGACCTGGTGATCGTCTGTGTCTACACCGACGACCAGGTGCGGGAGGTGTGCCTCGGGCCAGACGGGCTGGTCGGCGCGATGCGATCTGGCTCCGTGCTGCTCAACCACACGACCGGCAGTCCGGACACGCCGGTCGCCCTCGCTGCCGACGCGGCGCCGCGGGGGGTGCGGGTGCTGGACGCGGCGCTCAGCGGTGCACCGTCCGACATCCGCGCCGGGGACCTCACGCTGCTCGTCGGCGGGGATCCCGCGGTGCTCGCCGAGGTCCGCCCGGTGCTCGCGTCCTACAGCGACCCGATTCTGTCGGTCGGTGCTCTGGGGGACGGCCAGCGGGTCAAACTGCTGAACAACGCCCTGTTCGGAGCGCAGGTGGGGCTCGCGGCCGACGCCGAGCGGGTCGCCGTCGCGATGGGCCTGGACCCGCAACTGGCGTTGGCGGCGGTGACCCACTGCAGCGGGGACAGCCGAGTGCTGCGCATCGCCAACGCGTTGGGCTCACCCGCCGTGATGCGGCAGCAGGCGGCCCGGTTCATCCGCAAGGATGTGGACATGGTGCTGCGCACCGCGGCGGAGCAGGGCTACGACCTCGGCTGGCTCGGCACGGCGGCCCGGCACGGGCCCGGGCCGGAGACCGGCTGACGGCACGCCGCCCCGGCCGCTGCGCGTCGGGGTCAGTTCCCGCTACAGCGGGACGGCGTGACGTGCAGCAGGGTGCCGGCGGAGACCTGCGCCTCGACGTCGACCCGCCCGGGCTGGTCGCTGTGGATGCGCAGCCAGGTGCTGTCGTCGTCCTCGATGCACGAGCCGGGCGTGTCGGTCTGCCACAGCGGGCTGGCGTGCACCTTGACCGTGGCGGTGCCGGCGTGCCGGAA
>DASZVT010000148.1:0-4104 GCA_035546915.1 Mycobacteriales bacterium
GGCCCGTACGGAGAGGACGGCACCATCCAGGGCCTGCTGGACCTCGCCGGGCTTCCGTACGTCGGCTCGGGCGTCTTCGCATCAGCAGCCGCGATGGACAAGGAGCACATGAAGGTGCTGCTGGCGGCGGCCGGACTGCAGGTGGGCCCGTACACGGTGGTGCGGTCCGGCGATCCGATCCACCCGCCGGGGGATGGTCCCTGGTTCGTCAAGCCGGCACGGGCGGGCTCGAGTCTCGGGATCTCGAAGGTCGGTGATCGTGCTGCACTCGCAACCGCGGTATCGCGGGCCCGTCAGCACGACGACAAGGTGCTGATCGAGGCGATGATCGCGGGCCGGGAGATCGAGTGCGGCGTCCTCGACGGAGCGCCGGCACGGGCCAGCCTGCCCGCCGAGATCCACGTCGGCGGCGGGCACGAGTTCTACGACTTCGAGGCGAAGTACCTGGATGGGTCGGCGTCCTTCGACGTCCCTGCCGAACTCGACCCGACCATGGTGGGCAAGGTGCAAGCCCTTGCGCTGCAGGCATTCCGGGCGCTGGACTGCGCCGGCTTGGCGCGAGTGGACTTCTTCCTCACCGAGCAGGGGCCGATCGTCAACGAGGTCAACACCATGCCCGGGTTCACGCCGTACTCGATGTACCCGCGGATGTGGGCGGCGAGCGGTCTCGACTACCCGCAACTCGTCGACGAGTTGATCCGGCTCGCGCTGCAACGTGGAAGTGGCTTGCGCTGACCGGGGACGGGCCGGTGTTGCTGCTGTCGGACCCGCGGGTGGCCGCGGTTGCGGTTGCCGAATGCGGCGAGCGGCTGGTCGACCTGCGGTCGACCTTCCGGTGCTCGGACCGGGAGGCCGACGGGGCGGGTCTGTTCACCCGGGTACGGGAAGGTGTCGCGCGCCGGCTGGCTCGCGCGTCCGCGTCGTTGCCGACGGGCGTCGAACTGCTGGTGGTGGAGTGCTGGCGTTCGCCGGCACGGCAGGCTGGACAGTTCGCCGCGTATCAACGTCAGGTCCGGTCCGCCCGCCCGGACCTGGGCCCGGCCGGGCTGCGCGCTGCGGTGAGCGCGTACATCGCGCCGGTCGAGGTCGCACCGCACCCGACCGGCGCTGCCGTCGATCTCACCCTGTGCGACGCGACGGGGCGCGAGCTGGACCTCGGCACCGCGGTGAATGCGACTCCGCTGGAGTCCAGCAACGCCTGTCATACCAGCGCATTCGATATCCCACAGCGGGCGCGCGTGAACCGTGACCTGTTGGTCGAGGCGCTGGGCGGCGCCGGACTGGTGAACTACCCGACCGAGTGGTGGCACTGGTCGTTCGGAGACCGCTACTGGGCCGCGGTCACCGATGCAGATGCCGCGATCTACGGGCCGGTGACCGCCGAGGAAGTCGCGGCGGGTGCGCCGGGAGCGAGCAGCTGATTCGCGGGGAAGCCCAGCAGTATGTTCGCCGGCAGGTAGGCGTCCGGAATCCGCACGTCCACGACCAGCCGGCTGGCGTAGCTGACGTAGTGCTGCGTGCCGGTGTTCGACGAGCCCAGCCGCAGCCAGTCGACGCCGTTGAACTCTTCGACCAAGGATGTCGGCGGATGCTGCGGCACCGGTACGCCGCAGCGCACTGTGACCGGAGGATCGCCGAACGCCGCCGTGACGGGTGACGCGGGCGACGTGGTGCGGCGGTGTCCGCCGGGAGCGAGGTTGTCCGGAAGTGAGGCGATCAGCGTTGCGCAGTCGCGCGCGACGCTTCCGGTAGGAGTGGGCACCGCGAGCGAGACGCCACCATGATGGTCATCGCAGCCCGTCACCGCCACCGCGGATGCGGCCACCCCCACCGCGACGACCCGCCAGTTCGGACGCCCCACCCGTGTCGCCGCAGCTCGCGATACAGCAGGATGGACACGACGGGTCACCGGACCCCCTTAGTCACCGGAAACGCGGGACGTCCACGCTAACCGAGGCATGTCGCGGGGTGGCTGGCCGGCCCGGCCGCAGACCCCGCGAACCGAGCGAACGAGGAAGGCTTCGGCCATGGCGCAGCCGCAGACACCGGCGCACACCGGCGAGTTCGGCCTAATCCGCCGGGTCGCGGCGCGGCTGGCCGGGCCGGCGGCACCGGCCGGTCCGGGTGACGATGCCGCCGTGGTGCCGGCCCCAGACGGCCGGGTGGTGGCGACGACTGACCTGCTGGCCGAAGGGCTGCACTTCCGGCTGGACTGGTCCACCGGGTACGACGTGGGCCGCCGTGCGGCTGCGGCGAACCTCGCGGACGTCGTGGCGATGGGTGCGGTGCCGACGGCGCTGCTGGTCGGCATCGCGTTGCCGGCGGACACGCTGCTGACCTGGGTGGATGCGTTCACCGACGGGCTGCGGGACGAGTGCCGGCTGACCGGAGCGGTCGTCGTCGGGGGGGACACCATCGGGTCGACGGACCGCATTACGGTCGCCGTGACCGCACTCGGCGATCTGCAGGGCCGAGCGCCGGTGCTCCGCTCCGGAGCGCGACCAGGGGACGACGTGGTGCTGATCGGCCGGACGGGCTGGGCGGCGGCCGGGCTGGCGCTGCTGCGGGCCGGCGTCGGCGGTCACCCGGAACTGGTGGATGCGCTGCACCGACCGCGACCGCCTTACCCCGCCGGTCCTGCGCTGGCGGCGGCCGGGGCGCACGCCATGTGCGACGTCTCGGACGGCCTGATCGCGGATGCCGGGCACCTCGCCGATGCCAGCGGGGTAGCGCTGGAACTGGACCTCGAGGCGCTGCGCCAGCCGGCGCTGCTCCCGGCCGCGCGTGCACTTGGCGTGACCGGACCGGACTGGGAACTGCTGGGCGGGGAAGACCACGCCCTGGTTGCGTGTCTGCCGGGAAGCGCGGACGTGAGCGCGCCGGCGCTGCGCGGCCTGCGGGTGATCGGGCGGGTCACCGCCGGTGCCGGCGTGCACGTACCGGGGTGGTCCGGTGCCTCCGCCTCGGGTGGCCACGAGCATTTCCGGGCCTCGTGAACAGTTCCCGGCACCGTTGTCCGTTCCGGGCCGGCCCTGCGGACCGTGTCCTCGCTTCGGGGCCGCCTCGTGCATGAACCGGTACCGGCCGCGCTGGCCGTCGGCGGCACCGACTCGTCCGGGGGAGCGGGTCTCGCCGCTGACCTGCTCACCTTCGCTGCACACGGGGTTCACGGCCTGCTGGCGGTCACCGCGGTCACCGCGCAGGACATGAGCGGGGTGCGCGGGCGCACCGACCTCCCGGCTGCCGCTGTTGCCGCCCAACTGGAGGCCGCGGCCGCGTGCGGGCCGGTCGTCGCCAAGAGCGGCATGTTGGCGACCGCGTCGGCCGCGTGCGCGCTGGCAGACGCTCTCGACGGTGCGCTGGCCGGGGTTCCGCTGGTGCTCGATCCGGTCATCCGCGCCACCGCCGGTTCTCGCCTGCTCGACGTCGACGCGGTCGGCGTGCTGCGTGAGCGGCTGCTCGCCCGCGCGCTGGTGTGCACCCCGAACCTGGACGAGGCCTCGGCGCTGACCGGCGTGTCGGACCCGCGGTCGAGCGAGATCCTGGACGCGTTGCTGGCGCTGGGGCCGCGCTGGGTGCTGCTCACCGGCGGGCACCGGACCGGAGCCCCGGATGACATGCTCGCTGGGGCCGACGGGACCCGGTTGGTACTGCCCGGCGTACGGGTGCCGACCGCCTACGATCGCGGCACCGGTTGCACCCTTGCCAGTGCGCTGGCGGCGCGGTTGGCCCGTGGCGACGACGTCCCCACCGCCGCGCGCACAGCGAAGGAGTTCGTGACTGCTGCGCTCCGCGGCAGCTACCCGCTGCGGGGGCGGTACGGGGTGCCGCGGCGCTGGCGAGCGACGTTGACGAGTGACGTCGGTGAGTGACGTGCGGGGCGGATCAGCTGACTACCGGTTCGAGCCCGGTTCAGCTCGCTCGGACGACCTTGCCTGCCTTGATGCACGAAGTGCAGACGTTCAATCGCTTGGGCGTCTTCCCGACGATCGCGCGGACCGGCTGGATGTTGGGATTCCAGCGTCGGCGGGTGCGGCGGTGCGAATGCGACACCGACATGCCGAAGCCCGGTCCCTTGCCACAGACGTCGCACACGGCAGCCAC
>DASZVT010000149.1:0-5662 GCA_035546915.1 Mycobacteriales bacterium
AGCGTCCTGGAGCTCGGCCTGCTGGCGCCGGTGCGACCGGCCACGACCGAAGAACAGCAGCACCGACAGGAGCAGTCCCGCGAGGAGCCCGAGGAACACGATCGCGCCGGTGGTGCCGCCGATCGAGCTACCGCCCGTGTCGGCGGTGACCGGAAGCGCGTCGAGCAGGGTGGTGTCCAGGTGCACAGCAGGACGCTAACCGGCGCCTCGTCACCGCGCGCGGCGGGTACCGACACTCCCGCACGCCGCGATGCCGTCGCCCGTCCCGGGCGCCGCCTCAGCCGGTGCGCGGAGCAGAACCGGTTCCGGCCGCGACGATCGCCTCGTACACCTCGGGCGCGGTCCGCTCCTGGCCGAGGACACTGCCGCGCCGCCCACCGTGGTAATCGCTGCTACCGGTCACCAGCAGGCCGAGGTCGGCAGCCAGCGCGCGCAGGTGCGTGCGGGTTTCCGCGTCGTGGTCGGGGTGGTCGATCTCGAGTCCCTGCAACCCGGCCGCCGCCATTGCCGTGATCGTCGCGTCGCTCACGGTTGCACCGCGTCCATGAGCACCGGGATGCGCGAATACTGCGACCCCACCGGCACCCCGGATCAGACTGATCGCCTGCAGCACCGGTGCCTTGCGCTCGGTGCGGTAATAGCGCCCGCCGGCGCCGATCCAGGCCGGGGTGAACGCATCCGCCACGCGGTCGACCAAGCCGGCCTCGACGAGTTCGGCCGCCAGGTGCGGGCGGCCGACGGTGCCCCGAGCCCGGGCCGCGACCCGCTCCCAGGAGACCGGATGCCCGTCCGCGACGAGGGCGTCGACCATCCGTCGCGCGCGCTGGATCCGGCTCTCCCGGATGCGGGCGCACTCGGCGACCAGGTTCGGGTCGAGCGGGTCGACCAGATAGCCGAGCACGTGCAACGGGATCGTCCGATCCGACTCCTGCGCCGCCGCGGACAGCTCCAGTCCGGGAAGCAGGGTCAGGCCCCCCGGCAGCGCCGCGGCCGCCTCGTCCCACCCGTCCGTCGTGTCGTGATCGGTGAGCGCGACGACGTCCAGCGTGCGTGCTGCCGCAAAGACCAGCTCGGCGGGCGTGTCGGTGCCGTCGCTGACGGTGGAATGGGTGTGCAGATCGATGGCCCGAGCGTGGTTGCGCACCGCACCTCCGCTTCCGCCCGCCGTATGAGCACTGTCACGCCTGCCCAGCATGGCTGATGACCGTGCAACCTACGCGGACTGCCGGGCAGCTCAGGCCTCCGGTACCGGCCGGCCGGGGAACTCGCCACCGGCGCGCTCCGCATACACCCGCTTGGGGACCATCACCTTGCGCTGGAATACGCACACCAGGACACCGTCCTGGTTGTACCCCCGGGTCTCGACCCCCACGATGCCGCGGTCGTCCTTCGAGGTCGACTCGACCTTGTCCAGCACCGTGGTCTCACCGTAGATGGTGTCCCCGTGGAAGGTCGGGAACACGTGCTTGAGCGACGACACCTCGAGGTTCGCGATGGCCCTCCCGGACACGTCCGGGACGCTCATCCCGAGCAGCAGTGAGTAGATGTAGTTGCCCACCACGACGTTGCGGCCCTGCTGGGTCGTCGCCGCGTAATGCGCATCCAGGTGCAACGGATGATGGTTCATCGTGATCAGGCAGAAGAGGTGGTCGTCGTATTCGGTGACGGTCTTGCCCGGCCAGTGCTTGTAGACCGCCCCGACCTCGAACTCCTCGTAGTACCGGCCGAACTGCACGGCGTCTCCTCCCGGCTCGTAGTCTCAGCGCACCCTCATCGCGGCGGGCGGATGAACCGTACCGGGGGGCCGTGTCCGGCCGCGTCGGCGAGATGTTCGTCCACCGGCCCCGGCCAGCGACGCGCCCGCAACGCGAAGCCGAGTTCCTTGTCGCGCAGTTCCGGCTCGAGGTAGAGCCGCACCAGCGGTCGCTGTCCGGTCGCCCGGGCACCGGCCCGCTCCAGCGTCGCGCTGACCGCGACCCGCTCCGGCTCCGAGAGGTACTGCCACACCACCGAGTGCCAGACGACCGTGACGCACGGCTGCGGCGCGGGTACGGCAAGGCGCTCCCGCAACCAGTCCGACGCCGGCGACCGCTCGACCAGAAACGGCCAGTCCGCCACCGCGTCGAGTACGCGGCGTAGCCGGACGGAGCGGTCTCGCTGGTCCGCCCAGACGCTGGATGCGAGCGTCAGCTTCCCGCCCGGGGTGCGCGGATCCACCGGCTCCGGATCGCATCCCGCCCGGGCCGTGATGACGGGTGGCGCGGTAGCCGGTCCACGACCGCGCCATGGTCGCTCCGCGACGATCGGCGCACCAGCCGGCCCGTGCCGGCCGACGCGATACCTGTCCACGTAGAGGTTCAGGCCGGCGCTCGCACCGATCTCCCACAACCGGACCGGCAGCGCCGGGTGCACAGCCGCAATGTGCAGCAACCCGGCGAGCAGCGGTGCGCACCGGCCGACCTCGTTCGTCTGACAGGGCAGACACACATCCCGGGCGATGACGGCCGTCCGCTCGCGCAGTACGACGGCGACCGCCGGCCAGACTCCCCGCGGGCCGGCGCGCCCCCCGACGCTCGGGTAGTGCCGCGCCAGCTGCGGCGCCTCACCGAGCAGCACCCGGCGGTGCAGCGCGGCGAGGAAGCGCAGTGCCAGCGCGCTGCCCGGCGGGTCGTCCGCGTGGCCGGCGAGCACTCCCGCCGTGATGCCACCCGCCTGCGCGTCCGCTGCGGCTCGGCTCAGAATCTCGGCGTAGAGATGCGACCCGAGCCGAGCGCATTGTGCTGCCTGGTCGGCAAGCCGGGTCGCCACAACGTCCGTCGGCACGTCGATCGCCCCGCGTCTCAGCCGCGCGGTGGCGGGTCCAGGGCAACCGCCGGACGGGTGGGCTCGCGCAAGTCGGTGCCGTGGTGCAGCCAGCGCTCGGTCAGGGCATCGCTGCCGTGCACCCGCGCCCAGGCGTTCTCGTGCGCCGTCATCGGGAAGATCGGCAGCACGTCGACGGCGGGGTCGTCCAGGCTGCTCACCACGCCGCCTGGCTCCCCGACCAGCACCGCGGTGAACGCGGCACCGTCCCATAGCGGCCTGCCCAGCTCGATCCTCGCGCCCGGACGCACTACGAGCCCCTCGATCGCAGGCGACGCCGCCAGCACCGCCAGTTGCTGCAACGCGCTGTCGTGTGGGCCGCGGACGGTGAGGATGAACTCGGCGCGAGGCCCATCGGCAGTCACCACCTCGCTGGCCGGATCCGTCATCGGGGCGCGGCTCATACCCAACGTCACGTAGCGAACCAGGTTTTCCGAGTCGGGACCGAAGCGCAGCACGTCGATCCGCTCGGTACCCAGGAACGAGACGCTTGCCCGGCCGGAATCGGTACCCAGGGCACTGGCGAGGTGCGCCTCCATCAGGGTGAGCACCCGGTCCCCGTCGTCCACCCGGTCAGCCTGCCACGCCACGCGCACCGCCCCCGGTGAAAGCCCGGACTCAGCCCAGCAGCTTGTACTCCTTGAGCAGGCCGCGGCTGATGATCGTCTTCTGGATCTCGCTGGTGCCCTCGCCGATGAGCAGGAACGGCGCCTCGCGCATCAACCGCTCGATCTCGTACTCCTTGGCGTAGCCGTAGCCGCCGTGGATCCGGAATGCCTCCTGGGTGACCTCGGCGCAGTACTCACTCGCCAGCAGCTTCGCCATGCCGGCCTCGACGTCGTTGCGCTTGCCGGCGTCCTTGAGCCGGGCCGCGTTCACCATCATCGCGTGCGCCGCCTCGACCTTGGTCGCCATCTCGGCCAGCTTGAACTGGATCGCCTGATGCCCGGTGAGCGGCTTGCCGAACGTGTGCCGCTGCTGCGCGTAGGCGATGGCCAGTTCGAATGCGCGGATGGCCACCCCGCAGCCGCGGGCGGCGACGTTCACCCGGCCGACCTCGACTCCGTCCATCATCTGGTAGAAACCCTGCCCCCGACCGGCGTCCCCGCCGAGGATCGACGAGGCCGGAACACGGGCTCCCTCGAGCACCATCTCGGTCGTCTCGACGCCCTTGTAGCCCATCTTGTCGATCTTGTTGGGAACGGTCAGGCCGGGGATCGCCGGGTTCGGCCCGAAACCGGGTTCCTTCTCGATCAGGAACGTGGTCATGTTCTTGTAGACCGAGTCGCTGCCCTCGTCGGTGCGCACCAGGGTCGCCACCACGCCGGACCGCGCGCCGTTGGTCAGCCACATCTTCTGGCCGTCGAGCACGAACTCGTCGCCGTCCGCCGTCGCCTTGGTCTTGATCGCGGACACGTCCGAACCGCAGTGCGGCTCGCTCATCGAGAAGGCTCCCCGGATCTCGCCGGTCGCCATCTTCGGCAGCAGCCGGGCCTTCTGCTCCTCGGTGCCGTGCTGGCGGATCATGTACGCCACGATGAAGTGGGTGTTGATCACCCCGCTCACGCTCATCCAACCCCGGGCGATCTGCTCGACGGTGAGCGCATACGTCAGCAGTGACTCCCCCAGCCCGCCGTACTCCTCCGGGATCATGAGCCCGAACAGGCCCATCTCCTTCATCGCGTCGACGATCGCGTCCGGGAACTCGTCCGCATGCTCCAGTTCCGCCACGTTCGGCAGCACGTCCTTGTCCACGAAGTCGCGGACCGTCCGCAGGATCTCGGTCTGCACATCGGTGAGTCCGTCGGTCTGCGCGAGCCGAGCCATGGCGTAGGCGGTCCTTTCGACGGGTGCCGCCGCGCGGCACGGGATGAGTGCCAGTATTGCGCGCGCGACGCGCCGGCCATCAGGGGGCGATCCAGCCTCCGTCCACCGGCAGCGTGATGCCGGTGACGTACGAGGATGCCTCGCTGGCCAGGAAGATCAACGCCCCGGACAGCTCGTGGCTCTCGCCGATGCGGCCCATCGGGGTCTCGGCGCACATCTGCTCGATCGTCTCCGGCAGGAACTCGTCGCTCATGTCCGACGGGAAGATCCCGGGCGCCAGCGCATTCACCCGGATGCCCTTGCGGCCGGCCCACTGCGCCGACAGATCCCGGGTCAGCCCGATGAGGGCTGCCTTGCTCGAGCTGTATCCCGCCTGCGGCAGCCGCAGCGTGCGCATCCCCAGCACGCTGGCGACGTTGATGATCGACGACCCCCGGGGCATCACCTGCGCGCACTCGCGCGCCATCCAATAGCAGCCGTTGAGGTTGACGTCGAGGACGCCGCGGAACTCGTCCGGATCCTGCTTGGTCGCCGGCGTCGCGTCGGCGACGCCGGCGTTGTTGACCAGCACGTCCACGCGTCCGAACGCGTCCACCGCCGCGGCCACCAGCGCGGCACAGTCCTGCGTGTCGGTCACGTCGGTGCGGACCGACAAGGCACGGCGCCCCACTGCCTCGACCTGGGCGTGCGCGTCGGCGAGGCGCTCCGCCCGGCGAGCTGCCAGCACCACGTCCGCGCCCGCTTCCGCGAGCACGCGCGCGAACGTGACGCCCAGGCCCGACGAGGCGCCGGTGACGATAGCGACCCTGCCGACCAGCGAGAACGTGTCCAGAACCGACATGGGCGTCATCCTCGCAGTGCGCGTACGGCGCTGCGAGCCGGTACGCGCCGCGCGCGCCGCTACGCTGAGATCTCGTGAGAGCGCCCAGGCGGAGCGTCCGGTGACGGCGCCCGCCAAGACCAGCGTGCCGCG